>CAXTMN010000049.1:0-33078 GCA_964245395.1 uncultured Bryobacteraceae bacterium | reverse complement strand
GTCGGAAACGGTGGCTTTGCAGGCAGCATTGACTTCAACACGCTTGCCGAAAACCTCAGGCGGGGTTACGCCACAGCCGCCACCGATACAGGGCACGAGGGTGATGCAGGGGACGCTAGCTGGGCCTTCAAACATCCCGAGAAGATTACTGATTTCGGCTATCGCGCACTTCATCTAACCACGGAGAATGCCAAGCTTCTTATCCAGACCTTCTATGGCGAGAAGGCCGCGCACTCCTACTTCGACAGCTGTTCCGATGGTGGCCGCGAAGCCTTGATGGAGGCGCAGCGCTTTCCTGACGACTTCGATGGCATACTGGCCGGCGCGCCGGCGAACAACTGGACTCACATGCTGGCCGGAGGCCTTAGCGTGAATCGACTACTGTACAAGAATCCAGCAAGCTACATATCGAATATCAAATTACCGGCTATTACTGCAGCCGCGTTAGCCGCTTGCGACGCTCAGGACGGCCTGAAAGACGGAGTGATCAACGATCCTCCGAGATGCCAATTCAATCCCTCGGTGCTGCTCTGTAAAGGCACCGAAGCACAAACCTGCCTGACTGCGCCCCAAATCGAGTCTCTGAAGGCGCTTTACGCCGGTGGTCACAACTCCCACGGTAAGTCGATCTTCCCTGGGTTTATGCCCGGAGGCGAAGCTGGACAGAATGCTTGGAATGCCTGGATCGTTGGCTCGGGTCCGGGCGCCGGTGCTGGCTCAAACTACATGGAAAATTTTTTCCGGTATATGGTCTTTAGCGATCCTGCCTGGAACCCGCTTACGGCCGATATCGATCTGGCGGCGCACATGGCTGAGGAGAAAACAGCAAAGGACTTGAATGCCGTCGATCCCGACCTCCACCGTTTCCAGGCACGCGGCGGCAAGCTGATCATCTATCACGGTTGGAGTGACCCCGCAATTTCTCCACTGAACGCAGTCAACTATTACGAGAGTGTGCAAGCCAAGACAGGCAAGGAGAACACCCAGGCTTTCATGCGCCTCTACATGGTTCCCGGTATGGGGCATTGTATCGGCGGCCCCGGGGCAACCTATTTTGGTCAGCTCGGCACCGCCATAGTGAAAAGTTCGACCAACCCGGGCGTCTACGCCGCCTTGGAGCGTTGGGTCGAAACGGGAGTCGGGCCCCGTGAAATCATTGCGGCAAAGAATGTCGATGATGCTGCGGGCAAAGAGCCTCGTATGATGCGTCCTCTTTGCCCCTATCCGCAGGTCGCGCACTATAACGGCAATGCTGACCCGAATGACTACCGCAGCTTCAGTTGTGCCCCGCCAAATCCGTAATTTCGCTGGTCTTCAATCTTCCGATTAGCAGCTCCGCAGCCCGTTGGCTTGCAAGCTTCTTGGAGCTACCTGTCGCGCGACTGGCCAACTGGTCGCCGATGCGGGCCTCAATGGTGAAATCTTTTGCATGCTCCGGACCGCTCGTCGCCACGATTGCGTACTGCGGCGTTGGCAGCCCTAACGATTGAGCATGCTCTTGAAGGACGCTCTTATGATTTAGCAAGCCCACTACTCCCGCATTACCAGTACTGTCGAGAAAATTTAACACGTGTTCCTCCACAAGTCGACGGGCCGACTCCATCCCGCCATCCAGGTAAACGGCGGCGATGATCGCCTCCATCGCGTTCGCAAGCAGCGTCTTGCGGCCACGACCTCCGTTGCGTTCTTCGCCCCTGCCAAGTATGAGATGATCGCCGATCTTTAAACCGAGCGCGCACAGATGCAGGTGTGAAGAACTGACCAGGTGCGCCTTGAGCTGAGAAAGCAATCCTTCGCGCGCCTCAGGGTTCCTTAAGACCAAAGCCTCACTAACTGCGAACCCTAGAATCGAATCGCCCAAAAATTCAAGCTGCTCATTATCTGCATTTTCAGGGGTGCCCGGAGGATGATCGGATGCCCAGGAGCGGTGGGTTAAGGCTCTGGTGAGGAACTCCTTCCTACTAAACTGGTAGCCGAGGATCGCCTCTAAGTCCTCCAGGGCAGGCATTCTTACTTCTCTTACTTAGGAGCCGTGGCCGGAGTAGCAGTCTTCATCTTAGTGGCTGCGTCTTTGCTCTGTTGGGCAAAGGTCTTTACAGCGGCGGGAGCATCACTCATCCCTAGCACTTTGTCCGCAGTCGAGATTGCGTCGTCGTACTGCTTGGCATCGACGTAGGCCTTCGAAAGCCGGGCCATCGCAACAGAATTCGTCGGCTGTGCATCAACAGCCAACTTTAGCTCCTGGACCGCATCGGGATACTTTTTGCGCAGTCCGGCCGCTTGCCCCAGGGCATCATAAGCCTGGGAAGTCAACAGCTTCTTATAGTCCGGCCATTGCGCTTCTTGCATCCCGGCGGGAGCTGCTGTGGCGTTCTTCAGCAGATCGAGAGCCTTGTTAGCGTAATCATCTACTTTCTTCAGGCTCTGCTCTTTGTCCAAGTCATTTTCACGCGTATGCTGGGCGATGCTTTCGGCCAGCAATACCCGTGATGGAATGTTATTAGGATCGGCTTGCATCAGGCGTTCGCCAAAAACCTGGGTTTGTGCCGCATCTCCCTTGGCAAGCGACGCTTCCATTCCCATCTGGAGCAGCATCGGTTTGTACTCGGTGTCAGCGAAATTCTCCAGAACGTTGTTGATCGCCTGGATCTCCCCATCAGGATTGTTGGCCTGGGAGGCAGCCTGCACTTTTTGGAGCGCCTCAACTTCCTTCGGCGATTTCGGCTTCGGTTGGCTTTGGCTCAGTACCGGGAGCGCTGCAATTAAAAAAGCGCTGGCGTAGAACAGGGAAGAATGTCTCATTATTTTGGTTCTCCTGATTGGCTCTGCAAGGCCTTCTCGGCCGACTCACGCGCTTTGGCGGAAGCGCCTTCCGTTGCGAGCGTTAGTTTAAATTGTGCTGTAGCATTTTCTGCATCTCCAGCCTTCATCGCCAGCTGCCCTAAATAGAAGTGCGACCAAGCCGTCATTGTCGGACTCGGGTTGGCCTCAACAGTACGCCCTAAAAGATTGAGCGCCTCGTCCCAGTGTTTCTCCTGGAGATCGATCAGCGCCAATCCATAATACGCCCGGCCTTGTAAAGATTTGCTGCTGGTCTGCTCGAGGCCCTTCTTGAATAACTTGCGCGAATTCTCGAGATCATGTTGTTCGAATAGACCTTCAGCGCTTTGAATCGTTTCTTCCCCGGGATCGATCTGCATCTTCGCGGGTGGAGCAATGACCCGGGGGGGTAGCGACCGAACGAACTCAACGTTCTTCAGCCGCTTTTCCTCTTTCCGGACATCTACGGCGTTAATAAGGTCGGGATAATAAAGCCGGAACGCCTCCTGCTGCTTCTCGTAGTTCGAGAGTAGATCGGCAAAAGCCGCCGTTAGAACAAAGCCCTCCCGTACTGCCTCGTTCACGAAGGCTTGCCGCTGTTCGGGTCCGGTGTGCATCAGCCGGCTGTCGATTGCTTTGATCAGGCATTTCGTTACCAGCAGATTGAAATCATCTTTGTACGCCAGATCGAGGGCCGGTGCTTCCTCGGCGTACTTCTTTAATGCCCGCTTCGTCTTGATCGCTTCGCTGTACTTAAAGGAAAGCGGATCCAGAACATAGGCCAGATAAGCGTCCCGAATCTCATCGACTACCGGGGCGTTTGTGGGCGAGATCATCACGAAATAATCATCGCGGTAGCTGCGCACCTGGATCTGGTTAGGCGCTGCTAACAGGTCAAGGTAGATTTGGAATCGCCGGCCCAAGTAACCGGACGCGTTGCGCAAGTATCCATTCGCTTCGAATACAGTGCCGATGACCGGATCCTGGTACTCGGCGATGGCCGCATTGTACGCCGGCTGCGACCGATTCCAAAGCTCCTCCAGATTCGCTTCTTTGTAGAAAGCAGCCAGGATCTGGCTCAACCCGCGAAGCGGCTCAACATCGGGCGGAATCGCGCCATCCGGGAGCTTAAAATCCGGCGGCCCTCCCGCTAACAGGGCAAAGGAAAGATACTGACTTAGATCCGCCGTATCCGTTGGCTTTCGATGTTCCTTATAGTAGGCCTGCAACTCACCGAGGCTGGCGATCTTTCGTTTGGAAAGTTCCGCCCGAAGCTGGGAACGAACCTTGTATTTTTCATTGAGAGCCGAATCCATTCCGGCGTCGTAGCCAGCGGCATTGATCGCGGCTAGTGTGGAAAATAGGGTAACGCTAACCCCAAACCCATTTTCTGTGGTCTCACCGGGCGCCGCTTCACTCAGAATGGAACCCGTTCGACCAAAGCTCGCCCCCGACAACGACGCAAGTAGGAGTGAGGTAGAGAGGTAACTGCAGCACCGGCGAGCAAACTTCGGCAAAACGGCTTTATCCGCACTTAGTTTAGCTTAGGGTCTCGGGTCAGTGTTGTTAACAGGTGTACTGACAAGTGCAAAGGTCGGCTGAATCAATTTCCTCGGGGACTCATCAAATGAGCGGAGATTATAGATGGCTGGAAACGACACGCTGACCTTTACTGATGCAACTTTCGACCGGGACGTTCTGAAGTCCGATGTACCAGTTCTTGTAGATTTCTGGGCCGAGTGGTGTGGGCCGTGCCGCATGATGGGGCCCACGGTCGACCAGGTCGCGACCGACTACGCCGGGAAGGTGAAAGTAGGTAAGCTGGACGTGGATTCGAACCAACAGACGGCCATGCGTTATGGAATTCGTGGAATTCCTACAGTTTTGCTTTTTAAGAATGGGCAGATTGTGGAGCAGAAGGTTGGAGCCATTGGCAAACCCGAGTTTCAGAAGATGCTCGAGAAGTGTCTGACCAGTCAGGCCGTGCAAGCAAGCTAACCGCTTTCGTTGAGAGAAATGCTGACGAGGAGAGCCGGTGATACCCCGTGGGAATGCCCTCGTCAGCCGCGGCGCTGACCTTTGTCTTTCTACTAAGTCATTCTCGTAATTCCCCAGGAAGTCAGGAACGCCTTCCGACTACTCCTGAGACTTACAGCGTTACCTCCGGCGAAGCTCTTCACGCTGCCGTACGCATTAGTAATCTTTCCGAGATTGAAAGATTAGTAGAAGCCGGTGCAGATGTGAATTCGCGGGATCCAGTTGGTAGCACGCCTCTTCTGGACGCTTCATGGATCGGTAATCCACAAATAGTAGCTTTCCTTATTTCTCGCGGCGGTGATGTTAACGCCGTCCATGGAGAGTCGTTGTCTACTCCACTCCGATTTGCGATCCTAACTGGTCATCCCGCCGTGGTTAAACTGCTGCTGGATGCAGGTGCCCAACCCGATTATAGAGGTCGGGATGGTCAGACTGGGCTTCTTCTGGCTTGTGCACGTGGAAACGTCGAAGTAGCCGAACTTCTTCTTGCCGCTCACTCTGACATAGGCGCTACGGACCGGGAAAATAACACGCCTCTTGATCAGGCGGTTTTGCACGATCAGCCGGTCATCGCTTCTGTTCTCCTGAGAGACGGGGCCAACCCAAACCGGGTGCATCCGCAAGATGGGCGGGGACCCATGCATGAAGCGTCCTTCAAAGGGTATGCCAATCTGATCGACACGCTCGCCAAGGCGGGAGCCGACCCCAACTTGCCTGATCGCTACGGACAAACCCCGCTTGATCTGGCGCTTGCCTATAAGAATCCCAACGTCATTCGTGCGCTGCTTCACCTTGGGTCGAGTCTTCAGGCATCCCGGTTAGCCGCAAACAAAGCTATGGAAGCGGCTGCTTTACGGGGACAGGTAGATACCATTCGCACTCTGATCGAAAGCGGGTTTGACATCAACGCGCCGACTGCCTCCGGGTCAACGTACCTGCACGACGCAGCGCTCAAAGGACAAACGAAAGCTGTCCAATTGCTGCTCGATCGCGGAGCCAATATTGAAGCTGTGAACTCCAGTGGTGGAACCCCTTTGCACGACGCTGCATTAGGAGGAAGTTCAGATGTCATGCGCATCTTACTCGACCACGGGGCAGCGGTGAATGCAAGGGATACAGAGTCTGCCGCCACGCCTCTGATGCTCGCTGCGTCACTTGCCAGGACTTCAGCCATTAGCTTATTGCTCGCCCGTGGCGCCGACCCGTCGCTGCGCGATCGCCAGGGCCACTCAGCTCTAGACCGCGCACACCAGACCGACGACCGGCAGAGTATTCAAATGCTGAAAAGCGCCTCCGCCAAAACAGGCCGTCAGATTCTTTCAGCAAGACCCTAAGGTTCCGCTTCCGTTCTGCCGATGAACCAAGTGAACGGAAGGTCAAGTTGGGACGAGACACAAGAAAAAGTAAAGTGATGATTGCCGATGGGAGTTTATTCTTCCGGCGAGGCTTACGAGCACTTTTGGCTGCGGAAAGCGATTTCGACGTCCTTTGTGAAGCCGCCACAGCAGTGGAGGTGCTGGCAAAGCTACCGCTACTCCGGCCCGATATCCTAATTATGGACGTAGCTCTGCTCGAAGCTGGCGACAGCAGGACTGCATTCACCCTCAGACAGTTTCATCCAGCTATGGCGATCCTGTTCCTCACACTTAATGATGGGACGCCGGAACTCGAAACAGCGATTGCTGCTGGCGGGCGAGGATACATGCTTAAGACGAGCGCTCCCGCTTCGCTTCTGGCCGGAGTGCGGCAGGTCGCGTTTAACGGTGATGCCAATCCCAATGGCTTATCTAAAATTGTTCCTGAACTACGAGCACTAGCCAGCCCTAACGAGAAAGCAAAAACTGCTTCTGGCCTCACGGTGAGGGAGCGAGAAGTCGTTCGCCTGCTTGCTGATGGTTTGACTGTTCGAGAGGTTGCATCCGAGCTATGCCTCAGTGTAAAAACGGTCGAAGCACACAAGCTAAATCTCATGAGGAAACTCGACATCCACAATCGAATTAACTTGCTTCAATATGCACTGCAAAAAGGCCTTGCGACAGCGCCTGCTTCATAACTGAGAGCGACTTGCTACGCTTCCAGTGGGAGAGTCTGATCGCACCGTATGGGTAAATTTCTTCTGGGCGTGCTTATTGGAATCGTCGTTACAGTTGTAGGCACACTGGTTGTAGTTTTTGCTTTTGGCCGGCTTTTTGCCAATAACCAGCCCATTGTCGCAGCCAACTCTGTTCTGGTTCTGTCACTGCAAGGTGACGTTCCGGAAGCTTCACCGCTAGACGTATCCTTCCCATTCTTCAATCGCGAGGGTTCTCCCACCGTTCGCGACCTCTGGACTTCGCTTCGGAACGCTGCTACTGACCACCGCATAAAAGCCGTTGTGATTCAACCCAGCGGGTTGAGTGCGGGGTGGGGCAAGCTTCAGGAAATCCGTCAGGAACTGATTGACTTCAAACGATCAGGGAAGCCCGTTTATGCCTACTTGCAAAGCGCGGGTTCCAGAGAGTATTACCTGGCGACGATCGCCGACAAGATTTATCTCTCTCCCGATGACATGCTCGACATCAAAGGCTTCCGGCTAGAGGAACTGTATTTCAAGAACACTCTTGATAAGGCAGGCATCGGTGTTCAAGTGGATCATATTGGCCGGTACAAGGATGCTGGAGATATCTTCACCAAGACGAGTATGTCCCCCGACACGAGAGATGTCTTGAATCAAGTTCTTGACCAAATCTATGGCGAGTTTTGCTCGACGGTGGGTCAGTCACGTCATAAGACTACCGACGACGTGAAGACTCTGCTGGACATGGGACCTTTTATGGCGTCTCAGGCCAAGGCGTCGAATCTGATTGACGAACTCGGATACGAGGATCAGGTGTACGCAGATCTTAAGAAAAAAACAGGCGGACAGCTGAACAAAACCAGCATCAAGCGTTACTTTCGCGCGGTTCCAGGCAGCGGGGACCGGATCGCCATGTTGGTTGGTGAAGGCGATATTGTGCGAGGGAACTCGGGCGACTCTAATGAGAGCCAAGGCAACATTTCTTCCGGTTCTTTTTCCAGGGCTATCCAGCAAGTCCGGAACGATAAGAGTGTTAAGGGGGTCATTCTCCGAATCGATTCACCTGGGGGTGACTCGGTCGCATCTGACGAGATACTCCACGAACTGAAGCTGCTCAGTTCCGCTAAACCCCTGGTCGTCTCCATGTCAGACGTCGCTGCCTCGGGCGGCTACTTTATGGCCATGACGGGCGATAAGGTTATCTCGTATCCAAATACCATCACTGGTTCTGTTGGTGTACTCTACGTTCGGCCAAACTTTCGTGGCCTGTTCGACAGGCTCGGAATAACCTCCGACGCCGTTTCACGCGGAAGGCTGGCCGACCTCGACTCGGTCGACACCCCTCTGTCCGATGCCGCGAAAGTAAAGCTTCATGAGTCTATCGAGACTACTTATAAGTCCTTTGTGAGTAAAGTCGCTGGTGCTCGCAGGAAAAGTTATGACCAGATCGATTCACTCGCTCAAGGACGTGTTTGGATGGGTGCACAAGCCCTTCAGAATGGGCTTGTAGATCAACTTGGTGGCTTAGATCAGGCGGTCGCTCTGGTTCGTAATAAGGCAAAGCTCCCCCCTACCGGAGACACGAACCTGGTCATGTTTCCACCGCGGAGAAGCTTGTTCGAAATGATCACTAATTCCGCTTCAGAAAATCCTTTCGAGTCCGCCGCGCGCGACCGCTTGCGGACTATGGTGCCCGCTATCCCCGGGTCCACCTTTGTGAGAGGCGGCATGCTGAAGATGCTCCCTCTCAAGTTTTCAGTCCAGTGAGCGCTCAGCAACTGCGCACATGTCTTAGCAGCACAAAGCTGCCGCGGAGGAGATTCCCGTTCCGCCGAAAAAGCTTTGCATGCGGCCCAGGGCTGTCTTATGGATCTGCGAAACACGGCTCTCATTGATTTTCAACACTCCGCCGATCTCCTTCATTGTCATATCGCGCTCGTAGTAGAGTGTCACAACCTGCTGATACCGTTTGGGGAGTGTTTGCATGGCCACGTTGAGCTTCCGTCGCATTTCCGTCCGGGCAAATACTTCATCGGGGCATTCGGAGGCCGGGCTCGGCACTTCCAGGCTCGCCTGATCTTCCCGTTCACTCATCTGTTGAGTTGCAGCCGCGTTCAGGCTATGAAAATCAACCATCAATGCCTGCCACCGTTTTGTATCTAATCCCATTTCTTTAGCAATCTCGGCTTCAGTCGGCTCACGGTCAAGCTGGAGTGCTAGCTGCTGTTTTACGGCGGTCATCTGTTTGAAGCGCTTGCGAACTTCGCGGGAGGCCCAATCTGCCCGTCGCAAGCTGTCCAGAATCGAGCCGCGGATCCGAAATTTCGCGTAGGTCGGAAATGCTACGTCCTTACCAGCCTCGTACTTGTTGGCAGCGTCGAATAAACCCATCGTTCCGGCATGAACCAGGTCATCGAGTTCCACGTGAACGCGCAAAGATTTCTGAATGTGTGCGGCGATAACTGTTACCAGCGATAGGTGTTCTGTTATCAACGCGTCTCTCTCGGCATTGCTCTTCTGAGATTGATTGACAGATTGGGCGGTTCGGGTGGCGGCGTTCATGTTTTCTCCCTGGCGAATTTCGATTTCGTCTTGCTTCGCTAGTAGAAAAAGCACGGGTCTGACCAGGCGCTTCGGGCGCGGACCGGGGACTCTGCCGAGCTACTTAAACCTATGGAGGTCAGTGGCTTAAGGTGTCAAGAAACGATTGGACGTGTAACGTCCGACTGAATTCTGGAATGTCTTGTGAGTCGATTCGAAACGGGACCGCTCAACTGCCGGTTTCATAACGGGACTGGCGCTTCGTTTCAGAACCTACAACTGTTACCTGAACAAATTCGTCCGTTTTTGCTGCCGATTAAGATTAATCCGAGTATTTAACTGGCTTGTTTTCGGTCAGGAAAAGGAATTCTGGAGTTCCGGTCTAGCGGCTTTCGTAAGGCGGTTGGCTCCTTAGGGCGGATCGCTGTGAACCCTGCCACGTCTGCTGAACATTTGCCACACGGAATCCTCCTTCGCAGAACCTGCTCCCGCAATTCCAGCGGTTCCATGAGGTCAAGGAGACTGATCTCCAGCTTTGCCAGCAGACGGTCTGCCAGCTCAGGGGCGAGTTTTCTGGTTCCTTTGAGCACGTTGTGTATCTGGGGCTGGGAGACACCAATGAATCGGGCAAGGCCGCGTTCGCTGAATTCGCCATTACGAACTCTTATGTTGAGTGAGGTGATCAGTCGCGTTTGCAGGACGCGAAACGTGACCCTCTGACCCGCGCCGTGTGATTCCAACTTGAAATAGGCCCCACTTACAAATCGAGTTAGATCCCAATTTTACCACTCATATTTACAGGCTAATCTGGAGGATGAAGGCTCCATAAATCAGTGATTTAGGGATAAGACAAGGGCAAATCTTAATGAGAGAAAGAAATTATTCCATACAATCTCCTTGTAATTTCTCCATATCGGTTAAGTTGATGTCAGAGCCGACGAGCCTGGAAGCACTAAAGTGGTTTCCGGAATGTTGGAGGGAAAAAACAACAATGGAATGGACCCGATCGGAAACTCTTGCACTAGCTCAGCAGTCCTGCACGTACTGCTATGGGTTAGGTCTCAAACAGGGAAGAGCCGGGGTGTCAACCCCCTGTAATTGTGTTTTTAGAGCAATCTTCCGCGCCTGCTATGCGCGCTTCCGTCAGTGCGCTTCCAAGGAAAAATACATGAGCCGTGTTTCGCTTGAAGCCAATCCGGGACGTCAACGTAAGTCAGTTTGGGGACTTAAGAACGAAGAATACCTGGCAGATTTCTGCTTAGTCAGCCGACGCTCGTTGGAAGAAAGCCAGTATAAGGTATTCAAATACCACTATCTACTCGGAGCTGACTGGAAGCTATGTTGCCGCAAGCTCGGCATCGACCGGGGAACGTTTTTCCATGAGATCTACCGCATCGAACAAAAACTCGGCCGTACCTTCCGCGAACTGGAGCCTCACGCCCTTTTCCCGCTGGATGAATACTTCAACAGCACCGGGCGCACAAACGTCGCCTCGGTAACCCCCTTCCCAGTAAGAACAGAACCCCCCGCTAAAGCTCAGCCCATTATGAGATTTCCAGTTAAACGCGCGGCCTAATAGCTTAGATCCAAATCTCGTCAGCTACCTACCGGGGTCAGGTCTAGCAGCCTGGCCCTTCTTTCCCTCCCTGGAACTTCGTCCTTCTCCGGTTAAAAAATCTGCGGACCAAAGAAGCCGCTTCAACAGCCAGCAATCCCTCCTCCACACGAACCTGATGATTCAGCAGCTGCGAATCCGCCAAAGCGAATTTGCTTCTGACCGCTCCGAAACGAATATCCCGTGCCGCAAACACAAGCCGCTCGACACGAGCTAAGACGATCGCTCCAGCGCACATCGCGCAGGGTTCCATGGTCACGTACAAAGAGCTTCCTGCCAACCTATAGTTGCCCGCCTTGATCCCTGCTTCTCGTAAAGCTTCCACTTCCGCGTGTGAAGTTGGATCGCACGTTTCTATCGGCCGGTTGCGTCCCTGTCCTAGGATGGCGCCCTTTCGTACCAGGACCGCACCCACGGGGATTTCTCCCTGTGCTTCCGCCTGTCCGGCAAGCTCAATTGCCGCCAACATATAAAGCTCGTCCTGATCAGACCAGTGAATGGCTGGTCCCGATGGAACATGATCTTTCAACGGACGGTCATCTCTAGTGTGTTCGAGAGGAGCGCTACTTAATAGGGGGTCTGCCCACCGGTAACGCCATACACTTCCCCGGTCACAAAGCGAGCCTCATTAGAGGCTAGAAACACGAACACCGGAGAAATCTCTACCGGCTGGGCCGCGCGCTCGTAAGGCGTATCCTGCCCAAACTTCTTGACCTTTTCCTCCGGCATCGTAGCCGGAATTAACGGGGTCCACACCGGGCCAGGCGCAACCGCATTAGTCCGCACTCCCTGTTTCATCCCGATGTGTGAGAGGGTCTTTGTCAAACTGACGATTGCCGCTTTCGTCGCAGCATAGGGAAGCAGATTGGGTGAAGGGTCGTAGGCCTGTATCGAAGCCGTATTGATAATGGCGCTTCCGGGCTTCATGCACCCCAAAGCAGCGCGGCTCAACCAAAACAGCGCATAGACATTTGTCTTGAAGGTACGGTCAAATTCTTCTGTTGTGAATTCATCAATCTTTTCATGACTCATCTGGAATGCTGCGTTATTCACCAGCAGATCGAGTCTTCCGAATTCGGCCACTGCACGGGCCACCAGGTCTTTGCAATGTGCCTCTTCTCGCAAATCTCCTGGAACCCTTATGGCCTTGCGACCCGCTTTCTCAATCCAGCGAGCAGTGTCTTGCGCATCCTTTTCTTCTTCGGGAAGATAGCTCAACAGAATATCCGCCCCTTCCCGGGCAAAGGCAATCGCGACCGCTTTCCCGATCCCGCTGTCGGCTCCAGTGATCAAAGCTACTCTGTCACGAAGGCGTCCAAGCCCCTGGTACGTTTCTTCTCCATGATCCGGCTTCAAATTCATATCCGCCGTTAGCCCAGGATGACCAATGTTCGACTGGGCGTCGTCCGATTTAGGACCTTGCTCTTTGGGGTCTTTCGATCGTGGATCCTGGATGGGTGTATTGGGCATCGGCTGTTAGATCGCGTGGGGAAACCCGATCGTTTCAGCATTGGTGCAAACTGGTGTTTATCGCAGGCCGACCCTGGCTATGGATGTAACAAGGTCTTTTACGGTTCATATCGTTTGCTCGGCCATTGATCAATCCCATGCGGTGCTTCGTCGCTGTCCGAAGCAGGCTAGGGCCTTGTTAGGGTACCCTATCGAGGAAGGATAGTAGCACCTTGTTTCGTTACTTTTCATTGGCATTTAAGAACAGTCTGCGCAATCGCCGCAGGAGCGCTCTCACTATATCCAGCATCGCTGTCTCTCTATGCCTGCTGGGTGTGCTGATTGCTATGTACAACGCTCTCTTTCTGAGTAAGGAATCACCCGGTCAGGCGCTCCGACTGGTTGTGCGGCACAGAGTCTCACTTGCGCAGGCCATCCCGGTCTCTTACGAAGAGAAGGTGCGCCACGTTCCGGGAGTTGTTCAAGTCTCGGCCTGGAACTGGTTCGGAGGCACTTATAAGGACAATCGAGACTCGAAGAATTTCTTCGCTCGCATGGGTGTGGAGCCTACAGCTTTTTTGAAAATCCGCACCGAAATGGCCATGCCCGACTCCCAGCGGCACGCTTTCGTCACCGACAAAACTGGCTGTGTGATTGCCGAGGATCTTGCTGACAAGCTTAGGCTGAAGCTCGGCGACCGCGTCACTCTTGTGGGCGACATCTATCCCATAACCTTCGAACTCAAAGTGGTCGGCATTTTCGACGACCCGGATGCCCACGACACACTTTTCTTTAATGTCGATTACCTGCGCGATGCTTTGCCTATCGGACGCCGCAGCATGAACAGTACGGTTGCAGTACTGGCGGACAGTCCTGACGATGTTCCCCGCATTGCCAAAGCTGTTGATGATATGTTTGCCAACGCATCCCCGCCCACCAAAACCGAATCTGAGGCGCAGTTCGCCCTCAGTTTTGTGTCGTTCCTGGGGAATATCAAAGTCTTCCTTCTCAGCATCAGCGCCGCCGTCATTTTTACTATTCTTCTCGTTTCCGGCAACACTATGGCCATGTCTGTCCGTGAGCGGATCAAGGAAGTCGGTGTCTTGAAGACTTTAGGCTTCACCAATAACACGATCCTCGGAATCATAGTTGGCGAAGCAGTCAGCATTGCGCTTATAGCTGGCCTGATCGGACTTCTATTTGCTGAGTTGATCACCAAGCTTTTAGGTAGCGTAGCGGGCAGTTTCGCGTCCCAACTCTACGGTTTATCAATGACGCCTCTCACAGCTGCCTTCTCGCTCGGTTTGGCAGTCTTTCTTGGACTCGTCAGTTCTTTCTTTCCCGCGTTCAAAGCGGCACGAACGAACATACTTGATTCTCTCCGGTACAGCGGGTAAGCAGATGGCGATCCCTCTCTCCTACAACCTCCGCAACCTCGCAGTCCGCAAGACAACCACGCTCATGACTGCGACCGGTATTGCTCTGACGGTCGCCGTGCTGCTTGCTGTTCTGGGCTTAGTTGCCGGCCTGCAAGCCGCCTTTGCTGCGACTGGCGATCCGCTTCGTGTTCTGGTCATGCGCAAGGGCGGAAACGCTGAACTGACCAGCCTCTTCACTCCCGAGCAGTATCAGATTGTGAAAGTTTTTCCGGGCATCGCGGTTGGCCCTGACGGGCAGCCTCTCGCGTCGATGGAAATGGTTTCCGTCATTAACCTGCCAAGTGTGGATAATCCTGAAGGTTCGAACGTTACCCTACGTGGACTGCCCATGCGCGGAGTTCAGATGAGGAAGTTGAAGATTATCTCTGGCCGTTGGTTCCAACCCGGACAGCGCGAAGTCACTGTCGGCAAGGCCATTGCAAAGCGCTATCCCATTGCCCAGCTTGGAAAGCAGTTGCGCTTCGGCAAGGGTCTGTGGACCGTTGTTGGCGTCATGGATGGAGGAGACAGCGCGGTTAATAGCGAGATCTTCGGCGACGGCTCCCAAGTCACCTCCGACTTTAATCGTCCCGACACTTACAGCTCTGCCCTAGTACAGGCGACCGATGAAGTTGCCGCAGCGGCCCTCAAGCGATCTCTTGAAAGTGATCGGCGCCTGAACGTCACCGTGCTTCCGGAAAAGGAATACTATGCCGCCCAAACTATTTCGGCTTTACCCATCCGGTTTCTGGGCTTTTTCATCTGCATCATCATGGCCGTCGGCAGTTCTTTCGCCGCCATGAACACCATGTACGCGGCCGTGTCCCGGCGCTCAAAAGAGATCGGGACACTGCGAATTCTAGGCTTTACCAAGGGCAGCATCATGCTGAGTTTCCTGTTTGAATCATTGCTGCTCGCGCTGGTCGGCGGTGTGCTCGCCTGTATACTCGTGCTTCCGCTAAACAACATCACCACCGGGCTGGGCAACTTCCTGACCTTCAGCGAGACCAGTTTTAATGTTCGCATCGGCCCCGGGGTTATGGCCATCGGCCTCGCGTTTTCGTTAATTCTCGGAGCTGCCGGGGGTCTCTTCCCCGCTATGCAGGCAGCCCGGAAAGAGATCTTGACGGCTCTCCGCGAGGTTTAGCCTTTCTCTTAACCCTGATGGAAACTGAACTAAAAAATCTGCGGATTGATCGTCAGGCGAGGCGCACCAGGGAATCAGCGCCAATCCTGAAATTTGCTCTCCTCGCCCTTGTAATCGGGCTGGCTGCCGTTGGCGCAGTTCTCGCTTACACAAGACTCAACTCAGCTGTGCCGGTAAAAACGGTTCAAGTCCAGTCGCCCATGACCTCGTCCGATGCCGGTGAACAAAATGTTCTCTCTGCCACTGGTTACATCATTGCCGCTCACAAAATCGAGGTTGCCTCCAAGGTCGTTGGACGCGTCCAGACCATTAATGTCGATAAAGGCGACCGGGTCACGGCGGGTCAGGTTCTGGTACGTCTCGAAGACGACGAATATCGTGCTCAGGTGATCCAGCAGCAGGGAATGATTGCAAATCTCGAAGCCAAACTTCAGGAGCTGCAAGCTGGTTCACGTCCCGAGGAAGTCGAAAAAGCACGAGCCGATGTGAGCCAGGCGAAAGCCGACCTTGAGAACACCAACGTAACGCTGGACCGCACGAAGCAACTTGTCTCCGGGGGTGTGCTTTCCAAGCAGTCACTCGACGATGCTCAGGCCAAATACGATAGCAACGCGGCAAAGGTTGCCAGCCTTCAGAGAACGTTGGATCTGTCGGTGCTGGGTCCTCGCAAAGAAGAACTCGCACAGGTGCGCGGTCAAATTACACAAGCCCGCGGAGCTCTGGCGTACGCCCAAACGCAACTGGACAACACCATCATAAAGGCGCCGGTCACGGGAACTATTCTTGATCGCAACGTCGAAAAGGGTGAGTTCGTGACCAATGGCTTTGTCGGCGACAAAGGGGCCAAAGGTTACTTGGTCACCATGGCTGACCTGAGTTACCTGCAGGTGGAGCTGGATATCAGCCAAAATGACTTTCCGAAACTTGGTCCTGCTCAGAAGGGAAGCGTAACCACCGACGCGTATCCAGACCGCAAGTATCAGGGCTTTATCGAACAAGTGTCACCTGAGGCGGATCGAGCCAAAGCCACCGTTCAGGTGAAGGTGCGCATCCTTAAACCGGACAGCTATCTGAGACCAGACATGAACGCGACTGTGGCGTTCTATTCCGATACCAAGCCCAACAGCACGGATTCAGGCAAGCGCGCCGTCGTCATTCCTGAAGGCGCTGTTCAGAACGGTAACGTCTTTGTCGCCCTGAACGGGCATGCCCATAGGCGAGCCGTCACGATCAGCGGAACGTCCTCGAAAGGTGTGTTGGTTGACAGCGGATTAGTTGGCGGCGAGGACCTGATTGTGAGTTCGCCGTCCGCTCTGAAAGATGGGGAACGGGTCGAAGTAAAACCGTAACTGCACGGAGTTGATCAATGGAAAACATAGTTAAATCACAAAGGCTCACCAAGGAATATGTACGCGACGAGTTCCACGTCCTGGCGCTCGACTCGGTTGGAATCGAGATTCAAAAGGGCGATTTTGTTGCGCTCATGGGCCCGTCCGGCTCTGGCAAATCTACGCTCCTGCACCTGATTGCCGCCATGGACAAACCGTCCGATGGTGAAATCGAAGTTCTCGGCGCGAACCTTCGACAGATGAGTGACACTCAAATTGCCCACTGGCGCAACGAGCATATTGGATTTATTTTCCAATCGTTTAATCTACTGCCGGTGCTCACCGCGCTCGAAAATGTGGAGCTGCCCCTGAAGCTAACTCGTCTCAACAAGAAAGAGCGGATCGAGCACGCGGAGACGGCCCTGAAGCTAGTCGGTCTTAGTGACCGGATGAAGCATCTGCCCAAGCAGCTCTCCGGCGGACAGGAGCAGCGAGTCGCAATTGCCCGAGCAATTGTGACCGACCCCGATCTGATCCTTGCTGACGAGCCCACCGGCAACCTGGATGCTGCGGCAGCCGAAGACGTGCTCACTATGCTGACCCGGCTCAACCGCGAGTTTGGCAAAACGGTCATCATGGTGACCCACGATCCGCACGCTGCTAAGTTCGCCCAGACGGTTCGTCACCTCGAGAAGGGTCAGCTTCTGCCGCTCGGCGCCCTGCCCGCAGATTGGGCTTCGGCCATGGCACTTCGGAATTAGTGGCGGAAATGTCTCACACCGGTAAACACCATTGCTAGTTTCCTAGAGTTTGCCTCTGCGATCACTTCCTCGTCGCGCACCGATCCCCCTGGTTGAATCACGGCAGTGATCCCGTGTCGTGCCGCTTCTGCCACACCATCTGCGAAGGGAAAGAATGCATCTGAAGCCAGCACTGCGCCCTGCAACGGCAAAATCGCCTTCATTGCCCCGAGCTTGACGCTATCCACGCGGCTCATCTGGCCCGCGCCTACGCTTACCGTCTGCCCTAGCCTTGCATACACAATCGCGTTCGACTTAACGTGCTTGCATACACTCCAAGCGAAGATCAAGCCTTCCATCTCTATGGCCGTCGGACGCCGATCGGATTTTATCTGAAGGCTGTCCACATCGAGCGGGGTTACGTCGGCTGTTTGAGCTAAGAGCCCGCCAGTGATCGATCTCACCATTAATTCAGGCTGTTCGGAAGCTCTCACGCGTACGAGCCGAAGATTTTTCTTACCTCGTAACACAGCCAGCGCGTCAGCAGAAAAGCCGGGCGCCGCAATCGCTTCGACAAACAGTTTGCCGATTTCTGTTGCGGTCTCTTGGTCCATTTCACGATTAACCGCCAGCACGCCGCCAAAAGCAGAAACGGGATCTGCCTCCAGTGCCTTCCTGTAAGCATCAGCTAACGTCAGCTGCTCTGCGCATCCGCATGGATTTGTGTGCTTGATGATGGCGCAAGCCGGCGACTGAAACTCCTGGACGAGCTGCCAAGCAGCATCCAGATCGACAAGATTGTTGTACGACAGTTCCTTCCCGTGTAGCTGCTCAGCACCGGCAATGCCCGTCTTTGCCATCCTGTACAGAGCGGCCCGTTGATGCGGATTTTCTCCATAGCGAAGAATTGCTGTGCGCTGCGCAGTGAGCTGTAGATTCTGCGGCAAGTCTTCTGTCTCTTGCGTCACGCTGATCTGCGATAGTCGCGCCGAAACTGCCGTGTCGTATGCGGCCGTGCGCTGAAAGGCTTGCTGCGCCAGATTCCAACGCGTAGCTTCGCTCAGAGATGTACCGTGCGACTCCATCTCTTGCAAGACCCCGGTGTACTGCTCTGGCGATACGATCACCGCAACATCCTCAAAGTTTTTGGCTGCTGCGCGAATCATGGTCGGTCCACCGATGTCGATGTTCTCGATCAGTTCCGCACGCCCGGCATTCGGGTCAGCTGCGTACTTTTCAAACTCGTAGAGGTTCACCACCACCATCTGAATCGCTAGGATGTCGTGTTCCTGCAAAGCTCGCATGTGCTCCGGTTTCGATCGCACCGCTAATATCCCGCCAGCAATTTTCGGGTGCAGGGTTTTCACTCGCCCGTCGAGCATCTCCGGAAATTCAGTGACTTCGGCCACTTCCCGAACCGGAATCCTGTTCTCTGCCAGCAGCCTCGCTGTGCCGCCAGTTGAGATCAATTCCACTCCCAACTCATGCAGCCTACGCGCAAACTGAACGATGCCGCTCTTATCCGTAACGCTCAGGAGAGCGCGTTCGATCGTTGCCATCCCCACATTCTCCCAAAGCAATTTATTGATTAGGATCGGTATCGGTGTCATGCCTTGTAACTGCCTTGGGTCTACCGTTCCTGTGATAAACCCGTTTGATCAAGGCCTCTGGCGGATTGATGATGAGCGCCATCATCAAAATCACCACGACAAAGCCGAGGACAAGCAAGAAGATTATGAGTGGCGTTCCCATGCTCCCACTCACGCTACAGCCGTCGCACCCTGCCGCATAGACTGAAGAGTGTCCCATCACTGCACGCTGATTCCCGGCGATGGCATCGGCCCTGAAGTCGCACACGCCGCCGTTCGGGTTGTCGACGCCACCGGAGTCGATATTGACTGGCGTTGCGCCGAGCTCAACGAAGAGATCATCCTGGAGTCCGGCAAAACGTTGCCGCAATACTTGCTCGATTCACTTAATGAAACCCGCGTCGGCTTGAAAGGACCCGTGACTACTCCGGTTGCCGGAGGTTTTCAAAGTGTAAATGTGGCGCTCCGGAAAGCCCTCGATCTGTTTGCCAACGTGCGCCCAGTCAGAACTCTGCCAGGCATCAAGACGCGGTTTCAGGATGTGCCGATCGATATGGTGATCTTTCGCGAAAACACGGAAGATCTCTACTCCGGTTTGGAACACGAGATCGTCAAGGATGTTGTCACAAGCTTGAAGGTGATCACGCGCGTCGCTTCGGAGCGCATCGCCCGCTACGCGTTCAGCTACGCGAGAACGAACGGCCGCAAACGTGTCGTTGCCATCCATAAGGCCAATATCATGAAGCTGGCCGACGGTCTTTTTCTGCGCTGCTGTCGCGAGGTCTCATCCGTCTATCCGGAGATTCAGTATAAGGAATTGATTGTCGATAACGCTTCGATGCAATTAGTGATGCGCCCCGAGACTTTCGACATCCTGCTGCTTCCCAACCTATATGGCGATATTGTTTCCGATCTCGCCGCCGGCCTTGTCGGTGGCTTGGGGATCGTCCCGGGAGCGAACATGGGCGAAACCCACGCCGTCTTTGAAGCTGTCCATGGAAGCGCACCCGACATCGCTGGTCAGGGCAAAGCCAATCCAACCGCCTTGATGCTTTCAGCGGTGATGCTGCTGACTCATATCGGAGAAGCCGGTACCGCCCGCAAAATGCAAAGCGCAATTGAAGCTGTCTATCGAGACGGCAAGCACCTGACCGGCGACGTCGGCGGTAGCGCTTCCACCGAAGAGTTCACTGAAGCTGTACTGAAAGCGATCAGGGGATAAACCATTGGTAGACCGATCAGCTTCAAGCTTCCTTCATCCGGACCCGTTCGATCGCCTGCTCTTTTCCCAAGCGGCCCTTCGCTCGGTGTACTTGGCCACTCTAGACCAGAACATCATAAAACGTTCGAACTCGACAAAGCGTTTTACATCTTCACGGATCGCGCAAGGGAGAGGAGTTCAGAAGCTAGAGGGGCACCGCGACGGGACTCCAGATCAACGATCAAGGGGGCCTTACTGCAGCCCCTTTTCCCCCAAAAACGTTACTAGATCCACCACCCGGCTCGAATAGCCCCACTCGTTGTCATACCAGGAAACAACCTTCGCTAGGTTCCCGCCCAGTACCTTCGTCAACTCCGAATCGACAATGGAGCTGTTGGCATTGTGCAGCATATCCGTCGAAACAACGGGATCTTCGGTGTACGCCAAAATCCCTTTGAGCGGCCCTTCTGCCGCTGTCTTCAGCGCGCTATTCACCTCCTCGGTGGTCGTGTCTCTCTTCAGCACCGCCACGAAATCGACTACCGACACATCGGGCGTCGGCACGCGCATCGCATAACCGTCCAGCTTGCCCTTCAACTCCGGCACGACAAGTCCGATTGCCTTCGCAGCCCCGGTTGAAGTCGGAATCATATTCAACGCTGCGGCCCGCGCGCGACGCAGGTCTTTGTGCGGGAAATCAAGCACGTTCTGATCGTTCGTGTAGCTATGAATGGTTGTCATCGAGCCCTTCTCGATCCCGAACGTGTCGTTCAGCACCTTCACAAGCGGCGCCAAGCAGTTTGTCGTGCACGAAGCATTGGAGATAATGTTGTGCTTCGCGGCCTCGTACATGTCGTCGTTCACGCCAAGCACGATCGTGATATCTTCGTCCTTCGCTGGAGCCGAAATGATCACCTTTTTAACTGATCCGCGCAGGTGCTTTGTGGCATCCTTCGCATCCGTAAATCGGCCTGTTGACTCCACAACCACCTGAACGCCCAGGCTCGACCAGTCGATCTCGGCCGGATCTTTGATTGCGAATATCTTAATTTTCTTATCGCCTACCCGAACACTGTCGCCTTCGGCCTTCACTTCTTCTGGAAGCTGGCCGAGGATGGAGTCATACTTCATCAGATGCGCGAGCGTCGCTGTATCGGTTAAGTCGTTGGCGGCCACAAACTCGATCTTAGGGTTATGCAGTCCTGCCCGGACAACATTTCGCCCGATCCGGCCAAAGCCATTAATACCTACCTTGATTGGCATATCTGTTTATTTTACGGATACGCCAAACATCATCCGACTTGAACCTCCCTTGCGTACTGTAGTGCGACCGCGTTGATCAACTAACCAAGTTGAATCTGGCGCTGCTCGAAGAAGAGGATTCATGAACACAAGACAACTTGGCTTAACTTCCGCGCTGGATCGGCGGGCTCTATTGAAGAACATTGGCATTAGCGGCTTGAGCGCGGCCGCGCTAACCACATTCAGCGGCGCAACGAAGCTTTTTGCACAATCAGCAGGGCAAGATACGGTTGCGCAAATTATCACTGCGGCTTTGGTCGCAGAAGACCTTGCGACGACTTTCTACTATAACGGGCTAGTCGGGCATGTCATCGAGGATCCGGCGCTCGCGGGTTCAGGCGGCGGCATCTCTGCTGACGGAACGCCTCGCGTTACCAACGGAAACGCCGGGAACGTGATTTACATTCAGGCCGCGCTTTCTGAGGAAGTAAATCACGCCAATCTTCTGCGTTCACTCCTCAGCCAACAAAGTGCCAGCTCTGATCCTTACCAGACGTTCTACTTTCCAGCGGGCACCTTCTCCGATATCGGTGCCTTTCTAGCCACCCTTGACGCTCTCGAAAACGCTTTCATCGGCGCTTACCTGAATGCCGTACGAGAGTTCTCGACGCTCGCTGCCCAGGCAAGTGCAGATTCGGGGAGCCAGTCCTATACGGCGGACCAACTGACTTACTTCGCAGTCGTCGCCGCGTCTATCATGGGCGTCGAATGTGAACACCGCACGCTCGGCCGGGTTATCAGCGGTTCCGATCCCGCAAATAACAGGAACTATGAGCAGTACGACGGCCTTACAAGCGTTTACAATGGCGGGAACTCAGCGGTCGTTGCGCTCACTCCATTTCTGACTCCGTCGAATGGTCAAGGCTACGATCTCTCGATGGCGCTGGCAAACCAGTCCTCAGTCGGCGATCCGGTAAACGACACCCCTCCCGCTGCATAGCATCTGCAAACAAGTAATTGCAGAGCTCCCTCTAGGCTCTTGTGACTCCTTCACTGGTCGCTACTACTCTCCCGATCAGCCGTGGAGTTGCTTCTAGGATCGAGGCCATGTGTAATGGCGGGATTTCTGTATTTTCTCTTACCTGCTTGTTGTTAATCGGGTACACCTAGAGTTATGCCGGGTGCCTTAAATCAAGGTCTGCTGGAGCCTCTACTCGACTCCTGGGACCGAAACAACAATATTCTGCTAAACCTGCTCCGCTTGCTCCCGGAAGGTGGGCTGGAGGCGCGGGCCATGGAAGACAGCCCGTCCATCGCTCAGCTATTCACCCACATCCACTTTGTGAGACTCGTGTTTGTGTTCGAGGACGCCCCGGAGTTCGCCAGGCGCCTTCCCGAGGAAGAGTGGGCGGTTGAGCGTGACACTGATCGCATTACGCAGATGTTGCGGGAAAGCGCCCAGGCGGTGCGGGAGGCAGTAAAGCAGAGAGTGGAAACAGGAGGGGAAATGAATCTTCACTACGCTCACCCCATACTCCTGCTTCAGCACATGCTTTGGCACGAAGGCTACCACCACGGTCAGATGAAGCTAGCCCTTAAGGCGGCAGGATTGGCAATAGGTGATGAAGAAGTCGGGCCGGTCACCTGGGGCGTCTGGATGCGGAAGAAGTAAGCGGACCGGCGCGGGAAACAAAGGGAACACGCATTCGAAACGAACGCCGCAATCGTCCCCTTATCGTGGCGACGGCAATGGGGGTGCGGTCGTTCCCCCTATGTTCGCGTACGAATCATTCACCGTTACCACTTTCCCTTCGCTAAACTTCACAAACGTCATCTTGCCGGGCGGATCGCCGTATATCCAGTCTTCGATCTCGTCGCCCTCAGACGTGGTTTCACGGCTTTTGTTCCGCGGCTTACCCAGCGCCAGCATCACCTGGTCCTTGTCCATCCCAGGTACCGCGCGCTGTTCCTTGATTGCCTTCTTTAACGGTTCGGGCAGCTTATCCATATACTGCTCGGAGGCTGTGTGCTTCTCGAAATCAAAGACCGACCCCAGCATCTGACGAATTTGGGCTGCTTTCAGTGCAGGAACGCCACCCGGAAATACAATCGCCACCTGAGAACCATTCACGGGTCGACCATTCTGATTGGTGCTGACCGGCGACGTCCCTCCCATCCCGACCTGCACGTGATCGTACCAGTGGCCTGCCCGCGTGCCTCCATTGATCTCCAAAACGATTCTGCTCGACTCAATTAACACCCGCGTGATTTGAACTTCATCTCCTAACCGAGCCGCCGGACCGCTATCCTGCATTTCGCGATCCCACGCCTTCACGTCATAGGTGCCATCACTGTGAAAAACCAGCGGTTTCTTGGCTCTCGGAAGCGCCGCCTTAAGCGTTGCGTACTCGGCATCCAGTCCACGCTCGATCTCAAGCTTCTCGTCAACGCTTAACTTATCCGCGTGAGCCAGAGAAGGAAGGCCCAAGCTCAGCGTAAATGCGACAATTGCTAAGCAGGCTCGTTGAGGCTGGAGGCGATTGCGGCGGTTTGTTCTCGAACCGGAGCTTTGGTCAGCGCCCAGAAGAGCATCGCGGCAAATATTGTCGCCAACAATCCTCCTTCTGGGCCGTAGGCTCCCCCGCTCCAGATCGGCCGCAGATCCCATTGATACATATACCTCGTTACATCAATTGTAAGCCCGCTCAAGTTAACGCCAAATAGAGGTAGAACCGCGTTCCATCCATAGTGCAACCCGATCGGAAGCCACAAATCACGGCTACGCAGAAAGGCATAGCCTAAAAGCACACCCCAGATCGCCGTGTTCGCGATCCCTAAGGGTGTTGCGTTCGGATTTGAACTGTGGGTCAGGCCGAAGATGATGCTGACAGGAAGAATCGTAGCGAACGCGCCCATTTTCTCGACTAGAAGCTGAAAAGCATAGCCTCGAAAGATCATCTCCTCGCCCACTGCCGCTACCAGCAGGGCCACAAGATAGAAGATCAGGCCAGGCCAGGTAAATTCAGATCTCTGGCGTAGCACCAGGTGTCCAGTCCCTGCTAATAGAGGAGCAAGAAGCATCAGCACAGCTGCGCCTCCTCCGAATAACACGCCCACGAAAAAATTGCGAGCCGAAGCCGAACTGACCCCCAGGCCAAGATCCGTCAGCGGTCGCCGATCGAAAACCCGCATCGTTAGTAAATTTGCAAATAGACCGGTTGCACACAGACCAACCGTGCCCGCTATCAGGGCGCCAAACAGGGTCAGCAACAAACTGGCGATAAAGAGAAGCCCGATCACCACCGAGGCAGAGTAAAAAGACACACGGATGACGATCCCCATCGGCGTCAGCGGTGACCCCGCGCCTGGGTTTTTAGCCAAACTAGTCTGCTGCATGCTCATACCGATGTGGTCCTGGCAAACGCCGGAGAAAGCCGTGCTGTTGCACTATTCCGCCGTGCGCAGGAAAGCGTTACCCTAATCCTAGCTTTCCTCCTCGAAAATATAATGGAATTTTACGTTTATGCCGATGAGAGAACCATGAACGAACGAAGAGAAAACGACCGCCTGCTCTGTGCCGATCTAGTCCAGGTTATCTGGACCGACGAATCAGACCGTGAACATCGTCGCGTGGCTAATCTGGAAGATATCTCGGCTTCCGGAATTTGCATCCAAATGGAATGCTCTTTGCCCGTCGGCACGGAAATCAAAGTGCGATATAGCGATGGTCAGCTTGTGGGTATGGTTCGCTACTGTTTCATCAAGCAGCTTGGGTACCTGCTAGGCGTTGAGTTCAACGACGGTTGCGTCTGGTCCGCCTTACGATTTACTCCGGAACACCTTCTCGACCCCCGGGATCTCGGAACCCGACCAAAGGCTTCGTAAGCAGAGTCGATTGCCCGAGTCTATCGCTACTGGAGTCTACGCCGCACTTATCACTCCCCGGCGGGCCAATTCGACCGAGGCAGATGGAGCCGCATTGCTCGAATACCTCGACTTTGTTGGGCGCTCGGGCGTTCGCGGCTTCGTCCTCTTCGGCTCGACTGGGGAATTTATTCATTTCGACCTTGAGGAACGCGTGCGTGTGGTTACACTCGCCGTCCGTCGCAGTCGTGTCCCGGTTCTTGTCAACGTGTCCCACAGCTCTCTCTCTGGTGTCTGCGCTTTAGCTCAGAACGCAATCTCTTCGGGAGCGGCGGGCGTGTTGCTGATGCCTCCCTATTTTTACAAATATAGCGACGATCAAATCTTCTCCTTCTATCACGAGTTCCATCGGATTCTTGGCCACACCATCCCGGTCTACATCTACAACTTGCCCTTTTTCACCAATCCGATTTCGCCCCCTCTGATGACCCGCTTACTGCAGACCGGCAATTTCAAAGGCGTCAAAGATTCAAGTGGCGATTGGAACTCGTTTGAAGTTCTTCACAACCTAAAACAATCCGTTCCGTTTCAATTCCTCGTCGGGAACGAATCAATCTACCTCTGCGCTCGTCAGGCGGGAGCCGACGGCATTGTGTCGGGAGTGGCTGGTGCTCTGCCAGAACTCATCCTGGCGATAGACAAGTGCGTAACAGCATCAGACTTCAAGCTCGCTGTTGAGCTTAATACTAAACTCGGCGAACTACTTGGCTGGCTCAACCGGTTTCCAGCAACCGTTGCCATCAAACAGGCCGCTCTCACTCGCGGCTGGCTAAGAAGCGAGTTTGCGTTGCCCCTGGACGGAGCCACTGCTTCTGTCCTGCTCGAGTATAGTGCTTGGATTAAAGAGAATCTGCCCGCGCTTCTTACGCTGTGTCGCCAGACTGGATTTTGAACCAGCGTACGATGGTCGGAGAGACCAGAGAGTTGGAAACGGGAAACGAGAGAGAAGCTTACGGCAGCCTCACAGGTCAGCAATGGGAGGAGTTCCGCTCGGCGGCTCACCAGCACGCTGACTGGATATTCAACTACTTCCACAACGTGCGTCAGCTCCCGGTTACCTCGTCCACACAGCCCGGCGACTTGAGGCTATTGCTGCCCACAGCCGCCCCTGAATCAGGCGAGCCCGTGGAGAAAATCTTCGAAGATTTCCAAGCCGACATCTTCCCTGCTCTCACGCTTTGGAACCACCCCAAGTTCTTCGCCTACTTCTCCGTTTCCTCCACCCCGCCTTCCATCCTTGCCGAATTTCTGGCTGCCGCCGTGAATGTAAACGCCATGCTCTGGAAGTCCTCTCCGGCTGCTACGGAGCTGGAGCAGGTCACTCTCAGCTGGCTTCGGCAATGGCTCGGTCTGGAAGAGTCGTTCTTCGGAATTATCTTCGACACCGCCTCGATTGGCGTCATGCAGGCCATCAACGCCGCCCGGCACTGGGTCGCTCCCGAAACGCGCACCGAAGGCATGCGGCCCGGGTTGGTGCTCTATGTTTCGGAGCACACCCACTCGTCAGCTGAAAAAGCCGCTATTACTCTCGGCTTCGGTACGCAAAACATTCGCCGTATTCCCGTTGATGAACAGTTCCGCATGCGTCCCGATTTGCTCCGGGCAGCAATCGAAGCCGACCTCGCCCGAGGGAAGCGGCCCTGCTGCATAGTCGCGTCCATCGGTTCCACTTCCACCAGCGCTATTGAGCCTGTCTCTGAGATCGCCGATATTTCTGACAGCTATAACATCTGGCTTCACATAGACGGCGCGTACGGCGGATCCGCTGCTGTGCTGCCGGAATTGCGCCACGTTCTCGCGGGCGTCGAACGTGCCCACTCCTTCGTCGTTAATCCTCATAAGTGGCTTTACGTTTCCATCGATTGCAGCGTTCTTTATACACGCCTCCCGGAAGTTTTCCGCAGCGCTAGCAGCTTGGTTAGCGAAGTCCTTAAGACTAACGTTGACCAGCAAGTCGTCAACTATATGGATTATGGCGTCCAGCTGGGCCGCCGCTTCCGGGCTCTGAAACTCTGGTACGTTTTTCGCTACTACGGCCGCCAGGGAATTATCTCCTTGCTCCGCGAGTCCATTCGTCTTGCCCAGTTGCTGAAGAGCCTCATCGAGGCGTCGGGCGACTTCGAACTCGCCGCGCCCGTTCCGTTCTCGCTCGTCTGCTTTCGTTATCGGGGCGATAACGAAGCTAACCAGAAGCTGCTAGCCGCCATCAATGAGTCCGGCAAAGCCTTCCTGTCCCACACCGTCCTGAACGGTAGATACGTTCTGCGATTCGCCATTGGCAATTTTCAAACCAACGAGTCGGACATTCGCGAGACTTGGGCCCTCATTACTGAAAAGGCCCACGAACTGTCAATGGTAACGGTCACCGCGGGCACTCACGGGTGATCATGCTGCCCCAGCTCCATGGCCAACCCTAACCCGTTAGCCATCACACTGTGCGGCATACCTTTGCGCAATCCCGTTTTAGCCGCCTCCGGAACCTTCGGCTACGGCCTGGAGTTCGCGCCCCTCTGCAACCTCGAAAAGCTAGGTGGTCTCGTCACCAAAGGCCTTTCCCGCTATCCTATTGCAGGCAATCCAGCCCCTCGCCTTTGGCACACCGAAGCTGGAATGATTAATTCGGTTGGCCTTCAGAATGTGGGCGTTCACGCCTTCATTCGAGATAAGCTGCCTAAGCTCCGAGCCTACGCCGTTCCGGTGATCGCCAATGTGTTCGGCTACGCCATCGACGATTATGTCGAAGTGATTCGCGCCCTTGAAGACGTGGACGGACTGTCCGCCTACGAGGTGAATGTTTCGTGTCCCAATACGAAAGAGGGAGGTATCTTCTTTTCGAGCGACCCCATCCTCACCGCTCACCTGGTGACGCGTATCCGCTCTGCCGCTTGCCGTCGGCCTCTCATCATTAAGCTTTCTCCCAACACGACCCGCATCGAGCATTTTGCCTGCGCTGCCGAAGATTCTGGAGCCGACGCCATTTCGCTTGTCAATACTCTGTCTTCTCTCGCTATCGATGTCCAGACTGGACGCCCACGCGTTGGTGCTGCATTCGGCGGTCTCTCCGGACCCGCTATCAAACCTGTCGCGCTTAAGATGGTGTATGAAGCCCGGCAAGCGGTCAGCATTCCCATCATCGGCCTTGGTGGCATATTCTCAGGTGACGGCGCGGCTGAGTTCCTGATGGCCGGCGCCTCCGCCGTGCAAGTCGGTACCGCGACCTTCGTCGATCCTTGCGCGCCGCTCCGCATTGCCGGCCAGCTCGGCCGCGTCCTCCAACGGCTAAACGTTTCCACCGTCGATCGGCTCACCGGCAGTTTCCAACTCTCAACGCCAACCCCGGCCGTTCCCAGTGCAAAATAGAGCAATGAAAGAGATCATCACCTCGCATCATGGGCCTCAGGCTGCCGGCCCCTACTCGGTCGCTGTCCGGCAGAACGGTCTCATCTTCCTAAGTGGGCAGATCCCGCTTAATCCCGCTACGGGTGAGCTTGAAATGGGCGACATCGAGGCCCAGACCTCGCGTGTGATTGAAAATTTGCAAATGGTTCTCGAATCAGCAGGAGCCAACTTGAGCGACGTCATCAAGACCACCGTCTTCTTGAAAGACATGGGAAATTTCGCTCGCATGAATGCGACCTACGGGAAATACTTTGCCACAGACCCGCCCGCTCGTTCCACGATTGAGGTCGCACGGTTGCCCCGGGATGTAGCCGTCGAGATCGAAGCGATTGCGGTCGATAGTCGCGCTTCCCGGCTGTGAAACAGAGCCTGCCCTCTTACTGCTTGGGAGGGTCGGCCGGTTTCAAAGGAGGATGTGCACTGTACTGCTGCTGAGGTGGATTCAGCTTCACGTCAATTGTCTTCTCCTCAGTATCGAGATCAAACTTGTTGCCGAATGTCTGATACTTCTTCGTGATGATCTGCAGCTGAACCGTCCCATAAGGAACAGGAGGAAAGTGTGCGATCCCCTCCTGATTGGTGTGAAGCTCCCAGTGAATCGGCTTCCGCAGTCCCAGGCGAGCGATGTCCCGCGATCCCAGAAAGTCAAGGATGACGTCTGCGTTATCGACCGGCTTATCAAACTGGTTCTTAACCGAAATCGTGATTGTCGATTTGGGACTCGCCGCCGGGAGTAAATTCACAAACAGAGCCGGCACTAGAGCAAAAAGTCCAAATCTCGATCGCATAAGTTCTTCTTCCTTAAGACCAGATGGTCAAAGTGCGCAGGTATTCCCGAAACGGCTGGCCCAAATCCTGCCGTTCGAGCGCAAACTCGACAGTGGCCTTGAGAAAGCCCAGCTTATCTCCGGCATCATAGCGCTTTCCCTCGAACTTCAACCCATAAATGGGTCGGTTGCGCAGCATGTATTTCAACCCGTCGGTAAGCTGAATCTCCCCGCCACTGCCGGGTTGAATCGATTCCACACATTCGAAGATCTCCGGCGTCAGAATATAGCGCCCAATGATGGCCAGATTCGAAGGGGCATCTGCAGCTTTGGGCTTTTCCACCATATTACGGATCCGAAACAGACGATTTTCCCGGCCATTGTCCGATATAGGTTCCGCATCCACTACCCCGTAGGCCGAGATCTGGTCGGGCGGAACTTCCATCAGGGCCAGCACCGACGCGCCATAAAATTCATAAACGTCCAGCAACTGCCTGATGCAGGGAGTCTCGGATGCAATGATGTCGTCGGACAGTACGGCCGCAAACGGCTCGTTACCGACCAGGTCTTTTGCCCGCAGGATCGCATGCCCCAATCCCAAGGCTTCCTTCTGCCGGATATAGGAAACGTCGATCATGTCCGAAATCCCCCGAACCATCGACAGCATCTCCGTCTTGTTTTTCTGTTCCAGCAAATGTTCCAATTCGAAACTGACGTCGAAGTGGTCCTCAATGGACGATTTGCCCCGGCCGGTAACAATAATGATGTTCTGGATCCCGGAGTGCATCGCCTCTTCCACCCCGTACTGAATCAAAGGCTTGTCCACCAGGGAAAGCATTTCCTTGGGAGAAGCCTTGGTTGCTGGAAGAAATCGAGTTCCCAGTCCCGCGGCTGGGAAAACGGCTTTGCGGACCTTCGACATCATCACCGCCATTGTACGCGTTTAGGTCCGCCAAACGAACCGTTCGCTGGACCAGATTTGTCCCATCTGGGCCGGTGTGCTAATTCTTAGAATTCAGACTAGGTACCCAATGGCTTACGTAATAGCAGAACCCTGCATCGGAACCAAAGACTCGGCTTGTGTGGATGCCTGCCCCGTTGATTGCATTCATCCCAAGAAGGATGAGGAGAAGTTCGACAACGTCGAGATGCTCTACATCGACCCGGTCGAGTGCATTGATTGCGGCGCCTGTGTTCCGGTTTGTCCGGTTTCAGCAATCTTTGCGCTCGACGATCTGCCGGAAAAATGGTCCGACTTCACGGAGAAAAACGCCGCTTTCTTTGGGCGTTAGCCGCCCGCTCTCTGCCTGCACAGCTATGCTTTCCAGGCGATTTCACAGCTTTACTGCCGGAATCATCGACCGCATCGCGCCTTCCGATTTCTTCTGTTGCCGAAGGCCGCGTATTAGTAGAGCGCCGCAATCCTAAAAGCGTTAGACTATTAGCGTCAAACAAAGGACTGTGCATGAAGCAACCTGTCTCTTCATTATCCCTCACTCGTCGCGGTTTTGTAGCCACTGGAACGGCTGCCTTTGCCGCCCTCGGTTTACCCAGGCTGAGTACGGCCAACGCACCCGCGAGCAGCGTGGCGATCGTCCGCTGCCGCGACTACCGTGATTACAGCCAGCAGCTGTCGAGTGCGTGCGACCAGCTTGGTGGCATTGAGCGCCTGGTTAGGGGGAAAACAGTTGCTCTCAAGCTCAACCTGACTGGCAATCCAAAGAATTTTCCGCTGACCCCCGATCTGCCCTATCGCACCAATGGCGATACCGTTGCCAACACGGTCGAGTTAATGGCTAAAGCAGGTGCCACGCGTGTCCGGCTTATCGAGAGCTTTTTCCCGGCTACCCAGGATCTCGGCCTGTGGGCCCGCTACGGCATCGACGTTAATGCTGTAAACAGTCTAGGCACCAAGGTGGTCTGGGAGAACGTTCAGAACCTCGGGAATTACAAAAAGTACGTTCGCTTGACGGTTCCTTGGGGCGGCTACATGTATCCGGCCTATTACATCAACCCGGCGTTCACCGAATGCGATGTGTACGCGTCGCTTTCTAAGTTGAAGAATCATTGGATTGCCGGCGTTACGATGTCGATGAAAAACAACTTCGGCAACACGCCTTGTTCGTTGTATGGTAGCGACTGTGGCGCTAGCGGCAACGAAACACCTACCAAAGAGCGTGGCGACGTTCTCCACGCGGGCACTACTAAGGCTCCGTCAGGTGTTGACGCTGAATTACATCCCGATTCCCCTCGCGATGCAGGCTATCGGGTTCCTCGTATTCTGGTCGATCAAGTCGGTATCCGGCCGATCGACTTAGCGATCGTCGATGGCGTAGAAACCGTTCGGGGCGGTGAGGGTCCCTGGCTAAAGGGACTGGAACGGATGACGCCCGGAGTGATCATCGTCGGCAGGAATCCCGTGTGTACGGACGCCGTAGGCATGGCCGTGATGAGCTATAGCCCGCAGTCCGACAGGGGATCGTCACCTTTCATCCGGGGCGATAATTCCTTAAAGCTCGCCGAAGCAGCAGGACTTGGCACCGCCGACCTCAATCGCATCGAAGTGGTCGGCCTCAGCCTGAAAGAGGCACGCATCGACTTTGGCCCGGGCGCGGTCGGTAAGACCATGAGCCAGCTCAGGGCTTCCTGACACGCCCAGACGGTCCCTCGTCCGGAAGCCTCCGCAATGACCGTAAACAGCCTAGGCAACTTTGCCTATCGCCCCGATTCCACTCGCTGCTGAACTTTCGTTACTCCTAGTTGATTTACCGCTCCGCTATTTGTTCTTCTTCGCGTAATCCGAGTACAAATCTGCGATCTTCTTTTTCGGGAAGTCGCCAGGATGGATAACGACGCGGTAGCGGAAGCGAAGAGTTTGGCCTGCAGGCATACGGTAGCCGCCTTCGCCTCCGGCTGCTTTCGAATCGAAGTCCTTCAAACCGAAAGGGTTGGCTGCAAACAGGCCGTACGCGCGCGAATGCCAGCGGGTGGGATGCCGAAAGTTGTCCGGATGATCAAAGATGACAATGCCGATTTTCTGGCCTTCTACCGTTCCGTCGTAATCCACCCAGTCGGCGCGTTTACCCCAAACGTTTTTCTCGGTCTGGGCACCCTCGGAATTGGTCATCATTCCTGCGCTTTTCTCGGTCATGCTGTCGGCAATGCGAATGGCGAAGAATCCTTCCTTGGTGTCCACCCACTCGACATTTGTCTTAGCGGTGATCTTTGTGTCGACATCGACGGTACGAACTTCTTTGTCGGCGTAGAACGTGAGGGTTCTATGCTCCTCCAACATGCCGGCTTTGTCAGGGCCGACCCACTCGAAGGTAGCCGCAACGGTTCCCGATTTTCTCCCTGATTTCACCTGATCGACGTGACCGAGGAGGAGCAAGCCGAGCTTGGTGGGACCGGTGCTATTAGGGAACTTAGTGGCGTAGCTAAACTCGTTTTCCCAGAAATTGATGCCGCTGATATTGCCGTATCCGATGAAAAGGCCGCGGTGGTGCTGGTGGTCTCGCGATTCGCCGTCAATGCTCTCCAGTGGGTATTGGCGGGTAACGATCAGGCCGCTTGCAGTGCGTAGAGGAGCAAGGAAGGGCTTCGGATACGCCGGACCGATATAAAAATTAGAGAACTGCTGACCATTGATGGAAATCGAGATATGGTCGGAGCCTTCAGCCTTCAGTTCTACCTGGCAAGATGCCGGCCTGGGGGTAGAAAACAGCAAGAAAGTAGCGGCGACAACGCACGCGATCGGGGCGGCGAGGGAACTCTTCATCTGCTTGCTCCAAGATCATAACAACAC
>CAXTMN010000048.1:17620-33427 GCA_964245395.1 uncultured Bryobacteraceae bacterium | reverse complement strand
TTCTCTTCAATGAGGCCGCTCCTAATCAGGAGCGGAAACCCGATGCCGCTCCCGGGCGGTGTCCACATGGCCGCTCGGCTTCAATGAGGCCGCTCCTAATCAGGAGCGGAAACAGACCATCGCCTCATGATTAACCCGGCCTACCTCGTCAAGCTTCAATGAGGCCGCTCCTAATCAGGAGCGGAAACACTCTCCGGCGTGTGGCCGCTATTAATGCCAAGGAGCTTCAATGAGGCCGCTCCTAATCAGGAGCGGAAACGTTTATGCCACGGCCTTTCTGATCTTCTTTGCTGTAGCTTCAATGAGGCCGCTCCTAATCAGGAGCGGAAACTCAGGTTCAGCCCATGGAACCGATAGAGACTGGGGACAGCTTCAATGAGGCCGCTCCTAATCAGGAGCGGAAACTAAAACTATGCCCTTGGTTACCCATTAGGTGCGCCGGCTTCAATGAGGCCGCTCCTAATCAGGAGCGGAAACTACTTTGCTGATGGTTAACGGCCCGAAGAATCGCCTGCTTCAATGAGGCCGCTCCTAATCAGGAGCGGAAACGGCATCCGACGTAAGCTATTCAGTTATCAATGGTCTGAGAGCCGAATCGCGAGCGATCCCACTCAGCTCTTCACAACCCACAATCATACAAACGTCACCGATCTCGATTCATTCATCTTTTCAACGACATGCAATAGCGCGAGCGGCCTCCGGCTTTTTCGCATCATCTCACCTCTCGCGGTATTTATCGCGTCACGAAAACGGGGTATGCCGAAATCTCACCCTCAATCACCCTTGCCAGCAACCTGACCTGAATCTCTAGTAGCCGCCGGTAGCTGACACGATAGTCAAACAATGGATGCGTCACCAGCGAATCCATCCTCAGTTCGTAGGCGCGGAAGAACCCTTTCCTTCCCGCCGGCGTCAGCGCCACGGAAGCACCGGCACGCACGAAATCCCGCTCCGTCACCATCCTCGTGTTTACTGCAGTCAGCACCGCCGAATCCGCAATCAGCGGTCGAAATGGCTCCATCAGATCCAGGGCTAAAGCCGGACGCCCATGCCGCAGCTGGTGATAGAAGCCCATATAAGGGTCGAATCCCACTGCATAACAGGCAATCGTCAAATCCTTAGCCAACATGCTGTACGCGAGCGACAACAGCGCATTTACGGGATCACGAGGCGGACGCCGGTTCCGCCCCTCGAAATCGAACGAGAATCCTCTTGCCGACGCTTCCGGCTCATCGCCAGGTTTGATCATGCCCGCAAATTCTTCAAAGTACAGCCGCGCCGCCGAGCCCTCGAACCCCAGTAACGACTCCAGGCGCTCGGCCCGTTCGGCTTGCTCCGCCAGCGCTTTCATCCCGCTCAGTGACGACTTCTTCGGTTCAATATGGTTGCGTTGCAGCATCGTCCGCTGATTGCGAATCTTACCCGCTACCAGCGCCCTCGCGAGCGAGAGCGGAAACCACTCCGCATCCGCCAAACGGAATTGCGATCTCCGCAGAGCGACGTTCTTTGTGTTCAGACCCGTGGTGATCCCATAAAAATAGCCGCCCATCGAGAAATACGTCACGGGCACACCCGCCTCCCACAGCGACTGCACCGCCTGCGTCGAAATTTGAATATTACCCAGCAAATTCACCTGACAGACCTCGCCAATCCGTACCTCCTGCACGGTCTTGTCCTTGTCCTTCACCTGCAGCACCTCACCCGATTTCCCGACTCTGAACCCCTGAGTGTTCAGATAGAGAGGCTTCAAATCGTCGCGCGGGGTCATCAGTTGGCGGATCGGCGTTTGAAGTCCCTCACTGACCGGTGGCTTCCGTACTGGCGCGTCCGCGGAAGCATCGAACAGTCCCAACTGTGCCGCTCCGCTCAGATCGATAAAGGTGAGCCGATTTGTCTCATCCGGCAGGCAGATCGTGTTAAGCGAGCAGCCGGGGCACTTCGGCGAATCAACCAGCGGCGGTGGTATATCGCCGTACGTAGCGAGGTCCCAGGCGCGCGCGACAGCCTCTTCCGCTTCGGCGACCAGCGCGGCATCTACCGGTACCCGTATTTGCTGCCGGGTTTTCTGATAAAAGACGACTGCCTCATCGCAGTCGTATCCGTTCTCACGAAGCACAATGGCCTGAAGCGCGATCTGGACGCGGTCGGCGGCCCACATCTCGATACCGTCTTTTCCTTCGCGAGGAGCGCCGTGTTTGTAGTCGACGGGAGTTGCCGCGCTCCCTTCCGCTTCCACCAGATCGAGCTTCGCGATCACTCGCAGCCGTTCGCTTGAAAGCGTGACCGAACGCGCGTGTATTTTCTCTTCGCTCTGACCCGCTTCCGGCAACTCCGACGGACGCGCATCGACGCGCTTGTGCTGAGCCGAGCCTTCGAGCGTGTCGGCGCTTTCCCGAAAGGCGCCTTCCACCCATTCATAGAAGAACAGCCGAGGGCAGTAGACGAATTCGTTGACCATACGCGCCGGAAGGTAATCGGGCGTAGGCGCCCTCGGCTCTATTCGCGTTCGTTTCGGTTCCGGGATGGGAAGTGGTAACGCGCTCATATGATAAAACACGGCGCGTCGATGGCGGTATACGGCAGGCCGAGCGCCGTGATGACGCGATCGCCACGCCCTTGAGCCGGCCCGAGATGGACGAAAAGAACCTGATCCTCGTCGTGTTTGATGAGACCGGCCAGTTCGACGCGGCACCGAACCAGATCGCGCGACGTGAACTGGCACTCGAACACCGAGTACTGCAGGTGATCGCCGTACCCGCGCATGGTCTTGAAAACCTTGCGTAGGCGCCTGTCGTCACAGATGTCGTAACAAACGAGATAGGACTGCCGCATGTTATGTGCCTCCCGGAATACTCTGAAATACCCCAAGTCCATAATGCGCCGAATCTCCCACAATCAGAGGACCTTGAAACTCTTCCGCAAAAGTGACTCGCAGATAGAACCCTGGCCCGACATGCGGCGTCCGGTCACCACCCGCACGGCGCTCCCGGCGCATCGCGGCGGTCTCATGCAGCTTGACCCAGGGCGCTTCGTCCCTGATCTTTTCGACCCGCACGGGACGAATGCCCCAGACTTTTTCGATCAGCCTGCCGCATATATTCTCCGCTTCTTCTTCTGGACGCGATTTTCCATTCGACCTGCGAAAGTGCCGATTATGCGGGCGTACGAAAGGTGTCACACTCTCCCAAACCCGCGCGCTCGCCTGGAAACGCTTCGGCAGAGCGGTGCTGAGCGGCAATGGAACCACTTGCACGATCCACCCTTCCTTTTTGCTCGTCCACGGGATGAGCTTTGCTGCTGAAAGCATCATCGCCTCGATTTCGTTTTTTTGAAATCGTTCGCCTCTTCTCCAAACGATCAGCCTCGAAGGGCTCTGCTGCTCTTCACCTGGCCACAAGAGATAGAACGTGTGCTCATGCGCTCCGAGAAGCGGTCGTCCGTCATCTGCCTTTCCCGATAGCAATCGCCTGGATGCGGGATCTCCCGTAAACTCGCGCAGGATTCGCCCCCGGAACCGTTCCGTCACCTTGATCCAGAGTGGGATTGGTGGTAGCACATGCCCTCCCAGTGCGAACTGTACACACGGGACAGGTTCAAACTTAGGTGATTCTGTTCTCATCTGTATCGGTTCGGGCTTGGGTCGACGGTAGAATACCCACTCAGTTCCTGGAGGAACAGGCGCTCCCTCCAGCAGCGCTTTATCCGAATCTCCAAGCAACGCGCCGAGATTCAGTTCCGATTTCTCCATAAAGCAAAGAACCGGGGCATTACCCCCGCTTAGGGCTGGCCGGCAGTTGGGCTTCTCGCGGGGATTTGAAAGTGCCAAGTAACTCCGGCTTTCGGCCCGCCCGAAATACGTGATTCTCGCTAGCAATTGCTCCAACAGATCTCGATCCCCGTCGCTCAGGTCGATTCCCGCCCATTGCCAGATGATTGGCTGCTTCGGGTCGACTACGAAATACCCGTCGGGAAATAACGTAGTCTTGGCCCTCTTCACTGCACCTGATCCGGCGCTCGGATCAGACCACGAATGTTCGCTGATTGGCTGGTATTGCTTTAGCGTCGTTCCCTTCATTGCGGAAGGCGGTAGATAATACTCTGGCCTTTCTGCGGCAAGTCTCCGAAGCACCCGCTCCACCGCGCCTTCGTCCCGGTCCCCCGTTTCCCGGCTGTACTGGAACCAGCGCGCCGCCAGCGCCCGGAGCAACCGCCAAGGCGACGGCGGCCACTCTCCGAAGGTATCCGCAAAAGGGTTCTCACGCCACCGCGTCGCATGGAATCTTCCTTGCGGAAAGAATTGTTCAATCACGAGCGGCATCAATCCTGCTCGCTTTCTCCAGTTTCCGGTTTCTCGCTGCCCTTGCCTTTCTTTTTCTTCGAGGACTCTACTCGATACAGTTCGGAAGCCGGATAGAAAATCTTTGTGGGAGAATCCAGAAACTGATCTGCGCATTCATTAATGCGGGTCTTTATCTCCACGTTAGCCGCTTCGATTTCCTGGTCATCCAGTTGCCACGCCACGTTGCCCTTCAATTTCAGGTGGCACCCGCTACGAAACCGGAACGGGTGGGCGGTCATTTGAAGCACCTTCCAGAGAGCAAGCTCCAATAAGAGAAGCTTGCTCTTCTCAGACAATCCAACATCTCCCCGTCCATACGAGCGGATCAGTCCGAGGTCGATGGTGAAGGTGGCGACGATTTGCTCCGCCGTCTCTTCATCGACGGAGAAGATCGGTTGTCCAGACAAAGTCTTTCCCAGCCGATCAAACTTCACCCCCGAGCTGAGAACCCGTTGGGCCTTATGGCCCTCGTGATGCGCCGTCAGCACTCGGCTGATCTTGATTTCTTCACGTGCGAAAAGCAGGCCGTGCACAAGTGAGTTGGGGTCATATCGGAAAACAGTTTCGTAAATTGCCGTCCAGGAATCCGGATAAAAAAAGTATTTTTTGTCTTTGGTGAGTTCCTTGACCTGCATTTTCTCCCTTAGAATGTAGCGGAAGTTCTTCTCGCCGAGCGTCCCCTTCAGGAAGTAGTCCGATGCCAGCCGATGGCCTTCCGTAAACGTCGTGCAAACCACTCGCTCAGAATCACCGTCCCCGGTTACGCAGGCGACATAGGGAAGCCCTGTCAGATCTTCGTGTAGTTCAACCGACTCGCCGCCTCCCAGACACACCGCTTCCAGATGATTCGCCATGCTGGCGGCACTGTCGATGATGCAGACATCTTCGGCCGTTCCGTCCCCGGCGGGTGCTTTGTATATAACGTGGCCGATCTCCGGAAACCCCGCCGGCTGAAAGCGTTTCATCCCACCTACTGGTTCAAGCACCGCCTTTAACGCCAGACAATGCTTAGTGCTTTTCAAGATCTCTAATGTGGTCACAATTATCCTCTCTTGGGTTGAACCATCCACCGCCGAAACGTCGCACGAGTAGCGGCCAGCTCCACCGGTATCAGGAAACATGCCGCGATCCGATCACCCGAAATGGAAATGTTTTCTGGCGGCCTCACAACGTCAATACCGCAACTGCGATAAACCCGCTCGGCTACCGCGAAAGCCTGCTGCCACATTCCGGCACGAATCGACTTCACTAGTGTGCGCGCTCGCATCGCATCGGGATTGATCAGATCCGCGCCCTTTCTCAGTCGGATCAACCGCGCCATAATGAGCGGACGGAAATAGCCTTGAAGTAAGAACTCCGGCGAAGCGGGCGGTAACTGCGCCATCTGCTCTTCCTCTGCCTTTCGCCAGTCAATGAGTGAAAAAGAAGGCAGCAGACTGGTTATTTTGTCGGTGTCTATCTCTCCCCTCGCGAACATGTTGAGTACCTCTGGCGAACAGAACTGCCTGCCCCGTAGTGGCGGCACTGGAGCTCGGCCATCCGTAGGTTCTGCATCGATCAACCTGCGCTCCAGGACGTCCGCGAGTAAGCGAATGGGATCGCCGTCGTGCCATACGACGGAGGCAGGGCGTGGATCGGCAAACCTCTCGCGGTGCGCCTTCTTTACCCGGCTTAGACCGAAGATGTTGTGCCGCAAGCCATACTCAGCTGGCACCAGACTGGAGATTGCTCGGGCGATCTCCACCTCCGGAAGAAGAGCGCCCGCCCAGGCGTGATCGAATACCGCCATAGGCAACTTGGAGATTGCTTTCGCCCCCCGCCAATTCTGATTCTGGTCGACCCGGCGTTGAGTCTTTCCGATCGCCAGAAGCAGTTCCCGCCATTGCTCAGGTACTCGTCTCTGCGCCAGACACATCAGTGCTTGCTCCACTGGAGCCCGCAGTCCACAAAATACAGAATTTTGCGTCGAGGATTTGTCCTGTGGTAGCGAGTCTATCCAATCCGCAATCCGAATCGTTGCCCTGTTTAGCAAGTCGCCAGAAACCACGACCGCGTTTCCGGTTCTGATGGCTTCATAGGTGTTGGCGCTTGTCGTTTGCCGCAAACTAAATCGCTCGAAGCGCACGAGTCCGGCCTGGACTCCGGATGTTTGCGCCGCCGCTGCGAAATCGAATGGCGCCCGCGCTGCCCGCCTGCCGACCCTCGCCTGTCCCCGTTGCAGAAGCGCCTTCAATTCTAGAATGGTCGCGGGCTTGTTCCAAACGGGCGCCCAGAATTCCGACCCCTGGACCTCCATCTCGCCCCCCGTCTGGGGAGCCGCAGCCTCACTCATAAATGGGAAAGTCGCATACCGCGTCGCTCTCGCGCTTAGCCGCTTTCCCGAGCCGCCCCAGAGCAGAATTGCTCCTTCCAGAGCGAGAAGATAGGACCACGGCGATAACTGTCCTTCCCGAGCCGCCCTGTAGCCGCTGTTAAAAGCCTTATTTGCATTCGCAAACCAGGTTCCAGTGGAAGGCAGGTCCGGCAGTTCCATCGGACGCTCGCCGTTTGTGGAAGCGCCGAACAGTGAATAGCTCAGCCATGCTTCCGACTCTGGCTTTCTGACCAGTTCCCTACAGACTTCCGAAACCTTGGAAAAATCTCTCTTTCCAACATTGCCTCCGGTCCCTAGGATGTCGTTGTAGACATTTAATTCCCGCTTCGCTACGATATGCGCATCCAGAAGCTTCACACGCGCGAGATTTGGCTCCCAGGACCTCAGTTTCGCGATCTCTTTTGAGCCCTTCCACCAGCGTTCGTATTTGGTGGGATGCCAGTCACTCAAGAGAAACTCGAAAAGAGCGTGACTGGTTAGACCCGCAGATCCCACGACGAATTCATCCTCAAACCAAAGGCCGCTGAAGTCAGCCCACTTCTTGCTGCACGCCTGCATCAGACCGAGTGACGCGAGATAGTTTCCGAGACTATCGAGGCGCAGGCCTCTCAGTCGAAGAGCTTCAAGAACCTCAGGCATTGCTCCCTCCTTTCCAATCGCGCGAAGCACGGCCATCCGCAGCGACAATCAACGCTTCGAGAAACGCCAGCCGGAACGGACCGAGCGCCCGTGCCGACCCGTTGTCGTTGTCTTCCGAACCCAGTAACCCGGCTACCAAAGCTGCCCAACTCCGGCCCGCTACCTGCATCCGGCCCGCAGCTGGATCGTATTCGCCAGAACCGCAGAAATCCAGCAGATCGCAGCTGATCTCTGTACGCTCGTCTATGAATCCTGGCAAGTACAGGGTGCGTTGTTCGACTTTACGAAGCGACTTCACTGCGTACTTCCCGAGCGTCGTCCGTACCTTCCCGTGATGGCAGGCGATAAGGTAGACAGCGAGTTCATTCCAGCCCGGCAAGCCTTGCTGGAAGAGTTGCGCCGCGTAGAGTGCGCTCGCCTCCTCATGTCGTAACCCAGGGCGGAACGTTCCTGTCTTCGCCGGGAACTTAGCCCAGATGCCCGCCCGGTACTCGCCCTTCGCTCTTTCAACGGCTCCCTTCACGGCCTCCTGCCAGGCGGGGAGCGCTTTGCCTATGTCGTGCCAGCGCGCGGCGAGCGCTAGCGTTTCGGCCAAAGATGCTTCGATCGACAGGCTCTGACAAATCTCCCCGATAGCCATCTCGACATCGGCCAGATGCCGGTCGAGTTCGCACCAGTAGCTCAGGCTGGAATCATCTGACTTGTTCGAGTTATTCTCGGGCCTTTTCGGTGCCTCTGCTCCCTGCGGACGATCCTGCTCTAAGCCTGTCCACCCCAGATCATAGGAATATCCGCCACTCGAAGCGGCGCAAAGCAGCGTCATTCCCGGTACAAGGTCCTGGGCAGATCGGCGCTCCCACAGACTAGTCTCATCGTTCCACTCCCAAAGCAAGTGTCCCTTTGATCGGAAATCCTCAGCTTCGCCAATCGGCACGGCGCAGAGTTCATGTGTATCGAGTTCCCCTTGCTGCGGAAGAGCATTCGGATTCTTCTTGAACTCCCGCCAGCCGATATAGACATCGCGCTCTTGCGAATCGCGGATGTATTCCGATATATCCGTAAACCCTCCCGCAAGATCTTTGTCCGTCGAATAGAGACTCAGAAAATCATGCTGCCGGATCACAAACGCCTGCTTCTCCTGCGCCGGCAATTCAATCTCTGAAAGTGATGCCGGACCAACGTCCTCCAATGGCTTAATCCTCTCGCGGGAGGTCTTCAGGTCCTCCGCTGTGTACGGAGCTGGCTCTTTGACATCGACCCAGATCGCTTGCGCTGCCACCTCTTCTCCTGCGCGATTTAATCGGCCAAACCGCTGCACCATACTTGGCCAAGGCGCGAGCTCTGTAATCATTGTTTGCGCCGAAACATCGATTCCCGCTTCCACAACCTGAGTGGCTACGACAATCACGCCGTATGGATACATATCGTTTTTTTTCGAATTTGAGCGCAGCGCCTCATCCGCTTCAATGAGCTGATCCATCTTCCGTTTCCTGTCGAGCGGCCGGAACCGCGAATGGAGGACGAAAACCGCAGCAGGACCTTCTGACACTTTCTTCTTTGTCTTCTTCACCGGGACGGCTGATGCTGCAAGGCTTCGATAGAGCTCCCGTGCCGCTTTCACTGTGTTAACGACAGCGATTGTCAGGCGCCCCTGATGCGCATCGCGCACCATCTCGCCGTTCAGCAGCTTCGCTTGACGCAGCGGTTTTTTCGCGGTGTATTTAATTCCCAGGTCTCCGATTAGAGCTCGGGTGTTCACCGGCGTAACAGCGGGTGGGTTCACAAAGTCCACTGTCGCCAGCCATTCCGGCTTGACCGTTGCGGACATCCACCAGGTGAAGACTGGAGAAACGGTGCCAAACATTGCCCGGAACTGCTCCAATTGGGCAAACGTCGACGTTGCCGACCCCATCAACTGGACCTCGTCTACGACCCACAGAGCGGAGTTGTGCAGCAGTCCGAAAGCGACCGGCCATCGGAAACGGCTCATGGCATAGCCCCGGTTTAACGCCGCGCTTAGCAGCAGGTCGACCGTGCCGACCAAGATTGTCGGACGCTCCGGCTCTTCCGTCCATTTACGGTTACGCTGCCGCAATTCAGGATTCTCACCCAACAATTCAACAAGCGCGACCTTGTCGGAAAGGCCAAGGTTTCTCAGACAAGCCTCAATGCGGCCCACTGTCTGTGACACCAGTGCTCGCATCGGGCTGAAGATGACCAGCCTCTTCGGCGTATTGTCAGAATCGGTCTCTGTTTTCCAAAGCCAAGGCATGATCGCGGCTTCCGTTTTGCCGCCACCAGTCGGCACCCGAATCACTCGGCTGCGAAGCGGTTCCTCGCCAAGCTCTACTTGGTAGCGAAACGGATTGTGGCTAGTGGCTGTGAAAAAAAAGTCCCGGAACGACATTTAATCTTCCTCTAAACATGGGCAAAGAACGGCCACCAAACGCCCTGAGGCAGGTGGCCATGCCCGGCGGCCTTATTGAACTCCGTCTGGTCGCGAGAATGACGTGTAGAGCTTTCGCGGAGTGCTTATGGACTTTCCGGCTGGATTCCCGACCCCAGTTGCCTAATGGAGAGAATAGAATCAAAAAGGAGATTATTCCATAACCTTTACGCTGCCAGATGAGCTTCTTCGGTCGACCAAATTGACTGAGGCCGAGTTGCGGGCTGAATTGGCGCTGGCGCTGTTCCAGCAGGAACGGCTGACTTTGGGTCAAGCAGCGCTGCTCGCCGAACTTCCACAACTGGATTTTCAACGGCTTCTCGCAAGCCGGCAGATTCCGCTTCATTACGGGATTGAAGCAATGGAGCAGGATCTTCAGAGGGCAAACGGGCTTAGTGGAATTTGATTGTAGTTTCCGACACGTCCCCAATCCTCAACCTAGCGGCTACGAACAAGCTCTATCTGTTGCGGGATCTATATGGGGATATCGTAATTCCCACGGCGGTAGAACAGGAACTCGTTAGGAACGGCATCCAATTGGAGCCATCATGGACACGGGTGGTTGCAGCCGAGGGTCAGAACGAAGTTGCGGCGCTGCGCGATCAACTCGATCCCGGCGAGGCAGAAGCTATTGTCGTCGCTGACGAATTGAATGCAGGACTCCTGCTAGTTGATGAGAAGCGCGGCCGCCGCATCGCCATCGACCGCGGTCTGGAGGTGACCGGCCTTCTGGGGGTCTTGGCCGAAGCCAAGGCACGAAACTTGATACTCCGATGCCAGCCCGTTCTGGAGGAGATGATTCGCGTCGCCGGCTTCTGGATCGGCGACGACCTAAAGACCCGGTACCTGCGTGGCCTCGGCGAACTTTGATCGGCAGGCCCCCAAGCTTCACACGCAGGAGGTCCGGGGTTCGAGTCCCTGCGCGCCCACCAAGGTCCAAAGAACCCCGAGTTTCAGATACGGCAGCTGGATGCTTATCGGAATTAGAAGCTGTAAGATAAGCCGATCAGAGGCACCACCCGCTCGCGCAGTCCGCCATCGTTCAGGGCGATCAAGAGATTGCCGCTGATTATTAGCTTGTCGTACACGTTGTATTTCAATCCAAGTGCCGCGTTGCTCTGATTGTAGGTTTGCTTTCCAGCGGAGTTAATTGTAGGGAATGAGGTTTGGCCGCTTGCAAGGCTGTAACCGGATGTGACTTGATACGGTGTGCCGCTCTCGATGCGGGGAGCATTGATAAGTTCCTGCCCGAGATAGTCAACAGCAAAGGTGAGCCGTCTTCCGAGGCCGACGTCTGTCCCTACCGAGAAAAAGGCAAAACCGGGCAGTTTGGATTTTGTACCAGCCAATATATCGCCGGCCAGGCTGGACGAACCGTTCCATTGGTATCCGACATTGACATGCGGAGTCAGCAGACCAGTTCGGATAGATAGCGCAGCGGAAGGCTTGATCCCGACTGCACCGGAACCAAGAAAGTTTCTTTCATCGCCCGTGGGAGCCCTGAAGTCTGTCAGCAGCGCTAAGCGCATGCGCTCTCCCCGATAGACCGTTCCCTTAAGCCGAAAAACCACGTCACCGACGCCGGCAGCATTGTTCTTGCTTGGGTTGCCATACAAGTCCCCGGCGACCTGGTTAGGAAACTGATTGTTGGAGAAGGTGTGCGTAATGCTCGTGCCCTGAGCATTTGGGTCAAAGAAGTGGGCGTACGGCGGCCCGCTGGAACAGCAAGGAACGAAAGCTCCGTTTCTGAATCCCAAAGGCTCTGTGCCCAGTGTCCGTTCAATGGTGGCATTCGAGGTCACGTTCAAGCCAATCTGTAGAAGCGGGACCGCCACTGAAACATCAATCCGATCCGTTATCCCAAAGGTTCCAAAAAGAGTGAATTGATTCACCTTAAGGTCTATGGAATTCTGAGTGGAGATAAATTGCGTCTCGTATGGTTCATCGACAGAGGCTCCTGTGGAAGATTTGCCGGTCCCTTCCTGGTGCGAAAAGACGGCTGGAAAATTATGGAGAGGGACCCCGTCGAGCTTGTTGAAGCGGAAGCGCTGGAACGTTCCGCCAAAGAAAAGCTTATGCCGTCCAATGGTTTCGCCCCGCTCTGTCAGGACTGGTCCAAAGCTTTCCTTAACTTGCTGCAGGCCACCGGTGAGCGGATCATATTTGTACGTGAAACCGGATGCCGGGCTTGCTAAGGGCAACAGCGTCAACTGGGTCGCAATGGCGGTATCTAAAGCCGAGAAGTTGGATTGAAATGTGGAATTGAAGTGGGCAGCGTGACTGGCATTCGGAAGCACCAGTCCGTACGGGCCATAGAGATTTGGAATGGCACAAGCCAATCCCGGCCTTCCTGAGCAAGCACTTTGTTGTGGAAGTACAGCTGTGAGTCCAGGGACGCTCGAGATTGGCACTGGAGTTGATTGTGGGAATGCTGGCAGCACCACTGCGATGGCTACGGCCAGGCGAAAGGGAGAAAGCAAATTGGACATCGATCAGGACCTCTGTAAGAATTTCTCTACAGCTTGTCGCAATCAAGGGCCCATAGCCCCTTGATTAACACTAGGCTAGTATAAAGCGGATTCTTAGGGAACGTGAATTTTTTGTCGGCTCTTGCGCATGCAGGAGCGGATCAACGCGAGTTATTCTGGCCGGCTGGATCTACTCGCCCGTAGGTTATTTTAGGGACACCAGTGGTCGGGATCTCAATCAGAAATCGGTACGCGGTGAAGGCAATCCTCGGCCAGGGGGGGATGGGCGTCGTCTATCGAGCGTACGACACGCTGATGCGACGCGATGTTGCCCTAAAGACCTTGCGCGACGTCCCCAGCAGCGTCTTTCTAGAGCTTTTTTCCCGTGAATGTAGTGTCTTAGCTGCCATGGTTCACCCCAACGTCGTCGAAATTTTCGACATGGGCGAATTTGAGGAGGACGGAATGGCTAAGCCCTATTTCGTCATGCCTCTACTTCCAGGCAGCACTTTGCACGACTTGATCTACCCGAGTGCCATTCCGCTTTCAACCGCCCGCTGCGTTGACATCATCAGCCAGGCGTGCCGGGGCCTGCAGGCTGCTCACGAGAGGGAGTTGTTGCATCGGGATATCAAGCCACGCAACATCTTTGTAATGCGCGATGACGCGGTGAAGCTCATCGACTTTGGTGTGGCCCACTTGATCGGTGGGAACTCCACCGGTATTCGCGGAACGACGCAATACATGTCTCCTGAGCAGATTAGCTTCAGGCAACTCGATAGTCGAAGTGACATTTTTTCGCTTGCTGTGGTTTGTCATGAAGCACTGACCGCATCGCATCCGTTCCTGAGGCGCGCGGACAGGCGCGATTCCGAGTCCGAGATTGTTGACGCGATAACAACGTATATTCCGCCCCTTGTCTCAGATCTGAACCCATCAGTCAATCGTGCCGTCGCTCAGGTTGTGGCCAAAGGCATGGCCAAGGATGTCTGGAATCGTTATGAGTCAGCGGCCGCCTTCGCGGAGAGTCTGCAAAAGGCTCTGCGGAATGAAAACCCCGGCCCAACGACTGCTGCAATGCGCGCCCGATTGGAACGGGCCCGGCGTAGTTTTGAGCAGAAAGATCTGCAGTTCGCTTCGGAAATCATCAGCCAGCTTGAAGCGGAGGGCTGTAGCGATCCAGGAATCGCCAATCTGCGAAAAGAGCTGGACGCGGCCGTCTTGTGCGAGCGAACCGAACGTCTGATTACGGCTGCAAACCGCTGTTTCGAGGACGAAGAATACTCGCTCGCGCTACGCAAAATCCAGGAAATCCTCGAACTAGACGCGGCGAATGCCGCGGCGCTGAAATTACGGAAGAAAATTGAAAACTTTCTCACCGAGCAGAAGATTGACGACTTTCTGAAGGTCGCCGCCGAGCACCTCAGACAATCGCAGTTTACCAACGCACGGCAAGCTGTCCAGGATGCCTTGAAGTTGCGGCCTTCGGATACTCGCGCCCGGCAGTTTCTGAGCGAGATTGATTCAAAGCAAAAGGAAGTTCTGCGGCGAAGACAGGACCAGGAGCGTGTTTATCAATCAGCACAAGCTGCCTTTTTCGCCGGCAAAATCGAATTGGCCATCGAGAATCTGGACCAACTTACGCAGCTGACCGCGCAGTCAAACGAAATCAGAGACCGAGCCGACGATTACAAAGAGTTACATCGCCGGGTAATGGCAGAACACGAGGCGCTGAAAACGGCGCTTGCGCAGGCGCACGGCCTGCTAGAGCAGGATCTGACAGCTGCTCAGAAGATATGCGATCGCTATTTGGCGAAGTATCCTGACCAACCCGACTTCGTTGCTCTAAGACGAGAGCTAAGCGCGCGGCGGGAACAGGAAGAAGAGGTCTTTAGAAAGAATGTCGCCGCGCGAGTGGAAAGTGAAGACAACCTGGAGGCTCGCTTACATATTCTTGAAGATGCTCTTAAGAGCCGTCCCAGGAGCGAGTATCTTCAGCAAGAGATCCGCAACACTCGCGAGAAGTCGAACAACTTGGCCTCCATCGCTGGCAAGGCTCGAGCCCTGGAACAGCAGCACGACTTTCTGGGCGCAGTCCGAGAGTGGGAGAATTTAGGCGCACTCTATCCGCGTTTTCCCCGGCTGAACGAGGAAGTCTCCAGAGCCCAGAATGCTTTGGAACAGCAGCGCTTCGAGCGGAAAACAGGGTTTTCGAAGAGAATAGAAAAGGCGCTACTCGATGCTAATTACGAGCTGGCAAGCCGACTCATCGAAGAAGCTGAACGCGAGTTTCCTTCCGATATTGATATCAACGCTCTCCGGCTTCGGCGAAAACAGATCGAGTTGGTTGCGCAGGTTGACTCGTTGCTCACCCGAGCCCGGAAAGCAACAGAACAGCAGCAATTTGCAGGTGCAGCAGCCGCCCTTGAGGAAGCGGGTCAAGTAAGCGGCGACGATTTTTCTCTCAAAAGAAGAGTCTTTCAGGCGTCCCTCGATCAGGCCGAAACGATTACCAGCACTGATTGGCGAACGGCGAAGGCAGTCCTCGAACGCACAGCAAAACTGGATGCGAAATTATCAGTTCCGGCCAGGTTTTGGGAAGACGTTCTTTGGCGCGAGCGGGATGAAGATCTCCGCAATATCCTGGAGCGATCGACCGTCAGCGAAAGAGAGGGCGATCTATCTCAGGCGCGTGCCATCCTCCAGCAGGGACTGGAGAAGCACAACAATGAGCCGCGCTTGCAAGCGGTTCTAGCTTCGGTCGAAAAAGCATTAGCGGAAAAGCGCCGGGAGGAACAACGGCTACGGGATCTCGCAAGTCTTGAGCTGTTGGGCAAGGATTTCAGGCAGACAGGGATTACAGGCAACGCCCAAGACTTCGAAACTCGAGCTAAGGCGCTCGCGGAGCCTTATGGAATAGATCCGAGCTTCGCCGTGATCGTTCGCGACATCAGTGAACAGTTCAGAGCGTTCGAGTCTGCGTCGGCAGCCTTGTCACAGGGTGACGTTAAGCAGTCCTTCCAGATTTGTAATGAAGTTCTGGCCGATTGTCCAGCCCATCGTTTGTTTCTGGATCTGAAGACGCAAATAGAAGGCCGTGAGCGGGAGCAAGCCGCCGAATTTTTGGAGCAGGTATCGGAGCATCTGGCGGCTGAACCAGATCTCCAGAAGCAGCGAACCATTCTCGAGGAAGGCCACCGGAGTTACCCCAATGAGCAATACTTCCGCGATGAATTAGCACGAATCCGCAATAAAGAACAGCTTATAGAAGCTATTGCGGACCGGGCTCGGGCCCTGGAAAGCAACGGATCCATTGAGGAGGCGCTGGAAGAATGGACGAACCTCAAGAACACTTATTCGTTATATCCGGGCGTTGACAAGGCCGTCGCGCATTGTCATGACTTGGTCCAAAAGAAACGGGCGGAGTTGCGTGAGAGCTTACGCGCTGCGATCGATGAGGCATTTGAGCATCGAGACTACGAGGCTGCAGGAGACAAGGCTCGTGAAGCGCAAGCTGAGTTTTTGGAGGACCCTGAGTTTG
>CAXTMN010000048.1:0-17610 GCA_964245395.1 uncultured Bryobacteraceae bacterium | reverse complement strand
GAGTTTGCTGCGCTAGCGGAGTTGATATCCGAACGCAGCAAGCTTCGGAATTTGGCGCTAAATCTCATCGAGAAGGCGGGAACCAGCTTCCGGTCAGGTCAATTCAAAACAGGCCACCAGCAGATTCTGGAGGCATTAGAAACCGGAGCAAGAGAGCCTGATGTCACGAAGAATGCTGCTGCAGCACTGATTTTAGGCGCCCATCAGGCCTTAGCGACTGATCTGATGACTGCGGAAGAGATGGTGGCGGGTGCGAAGGCGGCTGATCCAGCCGTCGTCGTGCCACCAGATTTTGAGAAAGCCTTGCACTCAGCAAGGCGGGACCTCGATTTCAAAGCCTATCGATCAACGGCTTATTCACTCGAGGAAAAAGGAAGCTTGACGGAGGCTCTCAGCCGCTGCCGGGACTTTTTACGAATCTATCCAAGTGATACGGAAGCGACGGCGATCGAAGATCGTCTTCTGAAAGCGAAGCAAGACAACGAAAATAAGCGGAGACGTGAACAGCAGTTATCTCAACTCAAGTCATTTCAGGATCAGGCGAAGACGGTCACCCACGTAGAGAACTTGCTGGAGCTGTTAAAGCGCACGAAACAGATAGCCAGTCAAAGAGAAGTGGATGCCGACGTCACCCAAGTTGCTGATCATGTCACCCAGGTGATCTCGGCCATGGCAGCGATTCGAAAGCTGATGGACCAAGGCCGCCTGGACGAAGCGGAGGCGCTTTGCGTTCAAAGCACTGCTGAGTTTCCGAAGGACTTGACCTTCGAACAATGGCGCGCAGAAATCGAACTCCGCCGGCGCGAACGTTCAGCTGAGTATCTACACCATGTGGAACAGAAACTCGCGGAGGAACCGGCCTTCCAAACACAGGAGCAAATTCTAGAAGCCGCTATTCTCTCGTACCCCCAAGAGAGCTTTTATGCAGTTGAATTGAGCTTGGTGCGCAACAAACGATTGTTGCTCAATGCCGAGTTAGCGCGAGCTCGCGATCTGGAGTCAAAGGAACTGTTTGAAGACGCGCTTCGTGAGTGGGAAGGCATCCGTGCCGTTTATCCCTGGTATCCAAACATTGACCAAGATGTTGAGCGAGTCCGGCAAATATGGATCTCTAAGACGGCGGAGATTCGGCAGAAGTGGCTTGCTCGCATCAACAAATCCCTGGTTGCCGGTGATGTTGACACAGCATCATTAGTGCTCCAGGAAGCCGGCGCCGATTTAGCAGGAGACCCGGTCCTGAAGGATCTTCAGATCCAGATTGAGAACGCAAGGCAGGCCCTAGCGCTCCGCCGGGATCTCGTTTCTCAGGCGGGAGAGGCCTTTCGGAGTAGCCGGTTTGAGAACGGTATCGAGCTATTTCAGAGCGCTGCCAAACTCTTCCCGGACGATTCCAGCTTCCGAGACTGGATGCTTGACGTCATGTTGAACGAAGCAAAGTCGGTGATCCAGAGTGATTGGCAATCCTCGGAAATCCTGCTCAACGCGATCCAGCAGATTCGGCCTGACTTTCCGATTCCGGCCCAGATTCCGGAAGCAATTCATAGCAAGAGAAAGGAGGCGAGGCTTGTTAGCCTCTGTGAACAAGTTGATCGCTTGGCCGCGGCAGGTACTTGGGATGCGCTGAGAGAGGCCGAGAGTCTGCTGAGTTCGAGTGAATCGAAGTACCCAGGCGAAGCGCGAATCGGTAATCGGCGTCAGATCATTTCCGAGCAGATCCGTCGGCTGGAGATTCAACAAGCAAGGGAGCAGGCCCGGTTACAGTCGCTCAAGATCAGGACCCAGCTCCAGGCCGTTCGAACCAGACGACAACTCTCCAAGGTGCGGGCTGCGAACAATGCAAGCCGGCTGAGCGAATCCACAGATTTGGAGCTACGTAAGTTCGGCGAAGCACTAGCCGCCGAAATTGATGCGAAGGCACGGGAATTGGAATCGGCACCCCGGCAGAACAGCCGCTATCGCTTTTGGTACGTGCCCGTCATAGCCGTCGTACTCGGTGTGCTTTTGGGAATCTTTGTCCACCGGAAGACCGCCATTGAGCCGCCCGAAGTTGCCAAGGTAGAAGTTCCCGCACCAGTGATTCCAGTGGTTCAAATTAGCGGGAACGTCGCAGCAGCGGAGGTCTACTTGGATGGCGCCAGGGTAAGGGGATTGGTCGGGGGGTTTACTGAATTAGCGAACCTTTCAAATGGTAGCCATATGCTTCGCATCAGCAGCAGTGAAGGCGAAGCCTCTATTTCTATCTTTCAGGACAATGTTACCGGACCCCGGATAGCCGCTGCCATAACGGCCAGTCGCTTGTCAGTCATCGCCATCGCTTCTCGTGCCGGAGAGGCAATTTTGACCACCAGCAAGCTGGAGACGCAAACTGTTCTCGTGGATGCGAAAGCAGTAGGATCTACAGCGAAGGGTTCGCTCGTTCTGCCGGCTTTGCAGGCAGGCAGTCATCAGATTCAAGTTGGTTCACCAACTGATAGTTCGAGGTTTAATGTAGCTGTGCAGGCGAGGCCATCTCTCTATGTGCTCATAGGCGGAAGCGCGCCGGATGGAACCTTGTCTGTTAAGACCAACGTTCCAGGGGCAGAGCTCTATATCAACGGCAAGAGATACAGCGCGGCTGGGGACACGCCTCTTCGCCTTGTCCTGCCGGCGAAGACATACGCCGTATATGCCACTCGCGAGGGGTATGAGGATTCCGAACCCGCCCATGTTGATCTGGCCAAAGGCTCGCAAGTTCTTGTAGACCTCCGATTGAGGCCTAAGCCTGCAAAAGTAGAATTGATTGCCCGGGTGCCAGGTACAAAGGTCAGGTTGGATGACGCCAACCTGGGTGAGTTACCGGTTGGGAAAGCTTCATCGCGAGTGATCCCTGCCGGATCGCACGTCTTCGAGATCTCCCGAGAAGGATTTGTATCGAAGCGGTTGACACGTGCGATTGAGCCGGGCCGGATGCTGACTCTGACGGGGAATGATCTGGATCTTGCGCCGACCCGCATTGGCTCCGAGGCAGAGGATTGGAACCGAGCCAGAGCCGGAAGCTTGGCTGATTTGCAATCTTTTCAACGGCAATACCCTCGTAGTCCACATGCCCAAGCCGCGGCCGACCGCATTCAGCAACTTGAATGGAACACAGTGGATAAGACAAGCTCTGCATCACTGAGCGCTTACATCACCAAGTACCCAGCTGGATCTCTCAGCAGCGAAGCCCGGCGTTTAAGAGAGCAACTGGGAACGGCAGAGAAAAGCAAAACAGAGCAGAGTGAATGGGATTCTCTCGACAAAACCAAGAAAGATGATCTCCGAACCTTTGTCAATAAATACCCCAGTGGTAACCATGTCAGCACTGCCCAGCGTTTGCTGGCGGATTTTGACAAGCAGCAGAAAGTCGCTGATCAGACAAGTGCAGACGACGCGGCGTGGGGATCGGTTAATCGGGCTGACCGGGCCTCGCTAGAGCAATATGCGCGTCAATTTCCGTCCGGTAAGCACATTAACGAAGCGCAGCAGGCAGTAGCAAATCTCCATCAGACTTCTTCCCAACCTGACTTGGCCGGCGTGCTGGCTGTCTTGCGCAGGTATGCAGCGGCTTGGAGCGCTAAGGACCTGGAGACCATCCTAAAGCTGCAACCGAGTCTGAATCGGCGCAAGCTAAAGGGCGATCTTGAGCCGGTTCGGGTTTGGCGAATGAGTATAACACCCATTAATGCTCCCCAGATCAATGGAGATCAGGCCGAGGTCACGTGCCGGCGCGTTGTCGACCAGGTCTTTGCGAACGGCGCGGAGAAACGGGCACCCGAGTCTACAGTCACTTTTGTATTGAGAAAACAGGGGTCCGACTGGATCATTGAGCAGGTGAAGCTGCCCGGATCTTAGATCATTCGGAAGCGAGCGGGACGTGTTGTGTGCTGGAAGCTTGAACGAAAGCTTGCCCTCACCTTTTCTCATCACCCGTCGCGTTGTGAAAGGTAAGCAATATACCGGAAACTACGGAGACCCTGAGTACAACAAGGTAATTCTTACGCTGATCCTGTCGCTAGCGCCCCAAAAGATTTCAAGAACTGCTAGAGACTCGCCGATAGATACAAAGACGGAAGCTTTAGGAGAGAAGAAAGAATGACTTTCAGCTTGAACCGATATGAGGGCCTGCCGCGGGGTGCTTCGTTTTCGAATTCGTCCAAGATACGGGTTTCAGCTTCGTCACTAAGGAAACTGTCGACAACGAAGAGTCCTGGATCGAAAAGTAACAAGTCGGAGCCGACTCGTGAGCGATCGTGGGTGATAAGAACGGTAATGATGAAGCTCGACCCCTGGGCCACGCAGGAACGAACAATGCCTGTGGCCTCGTAGTTTCTGCCGGCAAGGTGAACCTCGGTCCCCACTTTAATATTTGACAAGCTTAGGATTATAGCTTGCGAGGGAAGAGCCTGGGTTACTTCGACAATCTGTTCCTGAGAGGGGAAGCCCGATTGCTCGCACCATCGAAGCAAAGCGCTTTGTGAACAACTTTGGCGATTCGGACCGGTGCTCGACATTGGACATCCCGCTTTAGAGAATAGGGCTTTAACCATCTTGAATGTAGCTGAATGAAATATCAACTTGGCTTTAATATAAATTTTGCTTGTTGCTACATACTGTGGGGTAATACAATAATGAAAACCGGTTCATCAGATCCAACTAGGAACGCAGAGAGTATCAGGGCTGGAGTACGCATTTCCAGCCTCACAAGCCGATTAAGTTCTGGAGACTAGCGCCCATTTGTTAACCATGCCCCAAAACTGCACATTCCAGATCCTCGCCCCCCAGCACGCCCAGATCGGCAGTGTTTTTGCTCGTTCCAAACCTGATTTGCAACTTCATCACCATTTGCTGTCGTCTATGCAGAAGCTGCGCGGCCGGGTGTATTTGAAAGATCAAGCGATTCAGCCGTGGGAGCTTGATGATGAAGGTCGCTTCCGGATGCAAGGCGATGAGCAAAGCTGGCATCTGTTACTCGTTGACGACCAGAAACAGGTGGTAGGCTGCGCGCGATATCTTGTGCACCCAAATGAGATCCCTTACGAAAGACTTCGCGTGTCCCAATGCGCCCTCGCGAAAGACCCTGAGTGGGGAGCGAAGCTTCGGAACGCCCTGGAATCACATCTGAGACATGCTCAGGAAGAACAATTGTCTTTTGTTGAGGTAGGTGGCTGGGCCCTCGCCGAGGAATGGCGGAACACCAGAGCAGCACTCGAGATTTTAGTCGGGTCCTTTGCTCTTGGAGAGCTATGGGGCGGCTGTATCGGCTTTTGCATGGCCACTGTCCGTCATGGGTCATCATCTATGTTACGTAGAATCGGGGGCACCAGTTTACAACACGGCAATGAAACTATTCCGTCTTACGAAGATCCTGAGTACGGCTGCACGATGGAACTCCTGCACTTTGACTATCGCGCGCCAGCTAAAAGGTTCATGCCATTCATCAATCAGCTAAAAGGTAAACTCGCTAGATCGCCTGTAATCGCTGCATCTCTGGCAAATAGTAAGAAATTCGGTCGGCTTGGCGCACCGGAATATGTGACTGAGCACTCAGGACTTGTCGACTTCACTCCGGCCTTTAATTGATTCTAGTAGTGGTTTGGTTTCGAGCGACTTCGTTCTTTGTCGTGAGCAGTGGACAGCCCTTTTAGGAAGCGAACACGTCAGCGTCGACGACCAGACTCTGGTTTCAGCGCAAACGGCGACTTATAAAACCCAGCAAAAGGTTGTCGCGGTGCTCCGGCCAGCAGACCGTGGACAGGTCCAGGGCTGCTTGCGAATTGCGAATAGCTTTCGGATTCCCGTATATCCGGTTAGCAGTGGAAAAAACTGGGGCTACGGCTCCCGAGTGCCTCCTGTGGATGGGTGCGCCCTGTTGGATCTGGGGCGGCTTAATCGCATTGTCGGTTTCGACGAGCAGCTTGGCTATGTGACTGTCGAACCTGGCGTGACTCAAAGACAGCTGCACCGGTTTCTGATAGAGCGAAATTCCGGATTATGGATGGATGCCACTGGTTCCAGCCCGGATTGCAGCTTAATCGGGAACACAATGGAGAGAGGTTTTGGCCATACCCCAATGGGTGAGCACTTTGGCCACGTCTGCGGACTGGAGGTCGTACTTCCAGACGGAAGCGTAATCGAGACCGGCGCCGCGCGCTTCCGAAATTGCAATTCAGGAACAGTCAACAGGTGGGGCGTCGGACCGAGCATCGACGGTCTATTCTCGCAGTCAAACTTGGGTGTAGTAACGCGTTTGACCATCTGGCTCATGCCTAAGCCGGATGCCTTTGAAGCCTTTTTCTTCCGCAGCCCAGATCCGGACAGTCTACCCAGCCTAATCGACACTTTAGGACAACTAAGACTGAAGGAGATTCTTCGGAGTGCCATTCATATCGGCAACGACTACAAAGTTTTAGGCGGCCTGCGGCAATATCCCTTCGAAGAAATGAACGGGAACACTCCGCTTTCTGCGGAACTTATGGCCAACTTCCGACGGAGACTTGGGTTCGGTTTTTGGAACGTTTCGGGCGGCTTATATGGCACAGCGGGCCAGGTTCGGGAAGCGAAGCAGATGCTGAGAAAGTCTCTTTCGAGCCAAACGGGCACTCTGAAGTTTCTCAGTCCCAAAACTCTCGAGATTGCAAGGCGTTTCGCCAAGCCTTTTCGGATGATATCCGGTTGGGATTTGAGCAAGACTATCGAGCTGGTGGAACCAATCCTCGGTTTGATGCAGGGAGTACCGACAGAGCAGCCTCTCTTCTCGGCTTACTGGCGAAAGCGCACCATGCCCAGCAAGGATCCCAATCCGGATCGGGATCGTTGCGGACTCTTGTGGTACGCACCGGTAGCACCTGCTCAAGGGCAGACAGTACAGAAGCTCGCTGATTTAGCAGCACGCACCCTGCTGAAGTTCAGTTTCGAACCGATGCTGTCCCTCACCTTCATCACCCCCCGGATGATCTCCTGCGTTGTGTCGATATCTTATGACCGGGATGTGTCAGGTCAGGACGACCAAGCAGCCGAGTGTCACGATGAGCTGGTACGTATCTGTTCGGACAATGGTTACTACCCGTATAGGCTGGGTATTCGTTCGATGAATTTGCTTGATGAGCCGAACAGCTTCAAAAGTTTCCTGAAAGCCGTCAAGACAACCCTTGACCCAAATTCCATCCTGGCGCCCGGCAGATACGAATAGCGTACTTGCTAAGCCATTTTCAGCCGCGAGCTGTCCTGAACCCTGCAACTAAGCTGGCGCTAAATAGGCCCAGACCCATGAGGAAGAGGGATGCAGGTTCGGGAACGGCGCTCAGACTGAAAGTAGCGGAGAATGGAGTCTGCAAAGGTAATTGCTGAGCCAAATCTTCAATATTGGCAACTCCATTGAACGTAGACGCGAAAGTCCCCGTGTAGTTGGTTCTTTGGCCGGTACTTAAGTTCATCACATACCCATCCACATTGAAAGTCAGAATCAAGCCGTTCGGTGTTGTAGTCGCTGTGAAAGGTGAGCCTGGGGCTAATGTACCCTGGACAAGATCTGTCAGGAAAAAGGTGGTGCTGTTAGAAAAGTTCATGAATGCATGCCCGGGAGTGTAGACGTTGGTGAAATCTCCGGGCGCCTTTACTGGGTCTATCGCCGTATCCAGGCTTTGAATCAATCCGCCAGCACCGTTATGAAGACCGGCTTCGGAGAGCATATCACCTGGCTTCACCTCAGCGACTACAAAATTTCCATAAGTGCTTGCCGGATTAAAGTGATCGTCAACTGGGAAATCATCAGAGAAACTGATAAAATTCGCTCCGACCTGGGCGTCGCCATTTATACCCAAGTCAATTGTACTGGCAACAGAAGGCAGACAGACTAGCGCACTGAACGCTACAGCAACTAACAGTTTATATATTTTCATTCAATTTCTCGGATTCCTCCAAAGGAGGGCAGGTAAATGGCTCGCACTCGTCTAATCGTGAAATCAGGGATCAAGGCAATGAGCCCCGGTCTATTGACTCGGGTCCGGTCAATGAACCTACTTGAGAGCCTGATCGGAATCAAGCGTGATTATAAGGTCTCGAAACTGCTAAGGCCAGATGGCCAAGTTATTCGGCGGAAAACGATTAAAATTTTGGGGAATAATCTTAGAATAGAATATCCAGGAGAAAAAGGAAAGACCCTCTGGATCTACTCCAGAGGGCCTTGGTATACGAACGCGAATTTATAAAGTTACGAGCGGACTTTTCTACGGGCGATCAAGCCAGCACCGAGTAAACCCAAACCCATCAATAAAATGGAAGCTGGCTCGGGAACTGAGTTGAGAGTGAATGTAGCAGAGAACGGAGTCTGAATAGGTAGAGCCCCTGCCAAGTCACCAATGTTGGTCGTCCCATTAAATGTCGCCGAGAACGATCCCGTATAATTCGTTGATGATCCAGTGATCGAGTTCAGAAGAAATCCATCCACATTGAAACTGACGATTAAGCCATTGGGCGTTTCGGTCACCGTAAATGGGGAACCGGCGGCGAATGTACCCTGAACAAGATCGGTTAAGAAGAACTGTTCACTAGCCCCAGTCCCAGTAAACGTTAGAAACGGATTTCCAGGAGTGTAGACGTTAGTAAAGTCTCCCGGGGCCTTCACGGGATCTATCGTTGTATTCAGACTTTGAATGGTGCCGCCCTGCCCATTAACAACACCGGCGTTTGCAAGAAGACTGCCTGCCTGTACTTGGGCAACTGTGAAGTTTCCAGAACCAGGCGCAGGAGTGAAAGTGCTGTCCGTCGGGAAATCGGCGGCAAAATTAATAAAGTTTTGACCGACTAGGGCGTCTCCGTTTATGCCCAAATCGATCGAACTCGCAAAGGAAGGCAGAGAGGCCAATGCCCCAACTGCCACTGTAAGTAAAAGTTGTTTTTGTATATTCATCAAGTTCCTCCGGTTCTAGGGGAGTACATCTAGAACTACTATCTCTCATATTGTCGTGGAATAAGGCTCTGGGAAGCAACGCCCTGATCCACTTGACTAGTACTATGAAGCTTCTACCATTTAGCTGTAGTTTATTCGCGGCCTGACTAGAATCAACAACTTAGGGCGCGTGATCTTGAGATGTATCACAATCATCGCCGAAACGTTATCAAAGATTAACCAAAAAAGAGAAAGTACGTGGCTCATTTCGGCCTGATCTGCCCCCCAGCTTCGAGTCATCTACCCGGCCTTGCGTCCATTGGACGGGAATTGCTACGGCGCGGCCACCAGATTACAGGCTTCAACATCCCTGACGCAGAAAAAATTCTCAGAGCGGAAGGTATCTCGTTTCATGCAATTGGGATCAGGGAGCATCCGCTCGGATCATTCAAGGCATTTTCTGAAAAAATTACGGAACTTCAGGGGCTTAATGCACTTCGCTTCGGACTGCGGCCTGCCCTGAGCGAGATCGATACGCTCTTGTCAGAGGGTCCGACAGCCCTCCGGTCATCCAAAGTGGATGCGCTGATCGTGGATCAGGGGCAGCCAGCCGGCTCAACCTTGGCCGACATCTTGAATGTTCCCTTTTTTACTGTTTGTAATGCATCGCCTGCTAATCAAGAGCCTTCTGTTCCTCCTACGCCGACTTCCTGGGTATATAGCACCACCATACTGGCGAAATTGCGAAACGAACTGGGGTATTCCGCTCTAGCTCTGGCGTTGTCTCCGCTGCTACGGGCAATTAACCGCTATCGAAAGGCCTACAAACTACGTCCTCTCCGGTCACTCAATGACACGTTTTCGCCACTGGCCCAGATTTCGCAGCAGAGCCCTGAATTCGACTTTCCTCATCATCAGCTTCCGGCACATTTCCATCACATAGGGCTCTTCCATCGCCCAGGTTCGGCGTCGACATCCTTCCCTTTTGAGCGATTAGAGAGTAAACCTATTGTTTACGCTACGTTCGGAACAATTCTTAAAGGGCGTCCTGACGTAATCGGCATGCTTGCGCAGGCTTGCAGCGCTGTTGGGTCGCAGCTCGTTTTGACACTGGGCGGGAATGGTAAGGTAGCGGATCTTGCAGGGCTTGCTGGAAATCCTGTGGTGGTGAGTTACGCCCCCCAGCTGGAGCTTCTGAAGCGGGCAAGTTTGACGGTGTGCCACGCCGGAAACAATACCGTATTGGAGTCCCTGGCCGCCGATGTGCCGGTGATTGCCTTTCCGGTATGGGGAGATCAGCCGAGTGTCGCAGCCCGGTTGGTGTACTCGGGCGCCGGGGAGCGGCTATCTCTCAAAAACTTAAGCCTCGATCAATTGACGGCTGTTTGCAGACAGGTGCTGGTTGAACCCCGGTATCGTGAGCGCGCGAGGTATATCGGTGCATCAATTCGAAAGGGTGGGGGAGAAGTACGGGCTGCGGATATCATCGAGAGCTGTCTTCACAAAAACTAAGCACGGCAGAGCACATCCTCGACAATATCCCCAGCGCGGCGCACACCGCCTGCCTCGGCAATTGACCTTCTAACTACGTCCGCATTGATCGCGTACGATTGGTTTCCAAGGACATTGGCGATAGCGTCACGCAGGCGTTGCGGGGATAAACCGGCCATGGTTAGAACTTCACCGACTCCAGCCTGGCGGATGCGGCTGGCGATTGCTGGCTGTTCGTAGGTGATCGGCACCGCCACAAGGGGCACGCCAAAAGTGAGCGAATCCAGAACCGTATTGAGTCCAGCGTGGGTTAGTGTGAGCCGGGCTCGCGCGAGCACTTCGAGCTGAGGCGCATAACCGACCACCAGCGGATCCCCGGGCAGAGTCGCGATGAATTGCTGATCGAGGCCGTTGCCGTGTGTAATGACCAGTTGCACGGCCAGGTCCTTACAAGCTTCCGCAAAGGAGCGAAATACCTCTTCTTTACGGTTCTGAAGCGTGCCGAGCGACGCGTATATCAGCGGTTGATCATCGATTCGTCCCCAGGGGAATGGAACTTTGTGTCCGTGCGGCTTGCGGAGAGGGCCGACATAGTGGAAGGCCGGAGGCAACCTGCGGCGAGGGAAATCGAACGCAGCGGGTTGTTGACTGATTTGCGCGAGAGTCGAAAAGGATTCCTCCGGACTGCTATGGCGCTGCAATTTCCAACGCGTACGGAAGGAAGAGACCAGGTCGGCGACCGGCTTCATCACAAGACCCGAAAGCCGGTAGCCAATCTGGTTGCGCGCACTGGTCCATAAGCTGGGGCTATAGCTCCAACCGGTGAAAGGGGGCGGCACACCAGCCTCCTGGTTGAGAGCAAGGGCACAGCAGACAGTCACGAAAGGCAACCCGAGGTATTCGGCGATCGTTCCGCCCGCGGGTTCGGTCTGGTCGACAAGAAGTGCACCGATGCCCTGCCCTCGGATCGCTTCGGGCGCATCACGGAAGAACATCCCGGTGGTCTTACGAATAGCGGCAATAGTGAAGCGCAGGGCCGCTAGACCTTTAAGACTGGCCAGTGTTGCCAACGATGGAGCGAGAGAACCTGACGGGTGGTCGACTTCTCCGATTTGAATGAACTCGATGCCCTCGGATCGGATCTTGTCCGCCAAGTCAGCCATATGAATGAAGCTGACTCTGTGTCCCCGCTCAATCAGTTCGCGACCGAGCGCACCTAAGGGGTGAATGTGACCGGATACCGGCGGACTAATGATTCCGAAGTGCATAGGACGGAATCGAGTGAGCGGCTAAGGCAGTCTCGACCAGATCAGCGGCTCGTTCGACACCGCCCGCACTCGTCGCTGAAAGAGCCAAGCGCTGAGCTTGGAGCCGGAATCGCGGGTCGCTCAAGACTGTTTTGACCAGGTTACGAAGAGCAGGAACTGTGACCTCTGAAGCCGCGATCGACTTCCCTGCTCCCGATCGCGACACTCGGGCTGCAATAGCTGGCTGGTCGTGAGTAATGGGAAGCGCCACGATAGGAACTCCGAACAGCAGAGACTGCATGACCGTGTTGAGCCCGGCGTGGGTGATGGTGAGACTGGCACGCCCAAGAATTTCCAGTTGCGGCGCATAACCGACCACTATGGGATCGCCGGGAAAAGAACAGGCGGAGGAATCCCGGTTGTTGGCTCCCAAAGCGATGACCAGCTGAGCATCGAGTCCGCAACACGCTTCCGCAATCACCTGGAATAGATGATTATTTTTGGCTTGCAGCGTACCGAGAGAAGCGAAAATCAGAGGGCGTCCATCCAGGCGATCAAAGGGAAACGGGATTGAGATGGAAGAGTGATCCACAAAGGGGCCGAGATAGTGGAAGCCGTTCGGTAAACGGGTTCGCGGGAAATCAAAATCGGCTGTCATCTGGCAAAGCTGCGCGACTCGGGAGAAGGAATCGTCCGGCTGCCGGAGAGGCGGCAATCCCCATCCTTGCCGGTATTTATTAATGGTCGAGTTGATAGGCGTAATCAGCCAATCTGCTCCCAGGTATCCGATCCAGTTGCGTACGAGTGCACCCGCGCCGGGGGAGTATGGCCAGGGAACAAAGGGCGGGGGGATAGATGGCTCACGATTGAGAGGCAGACTGGGACAAACACTGATGAACGGAAGTTCAAGGTGTTCGGCAACACTGCCGGCCGCGGGCTCATTTTGATCGACGAGGGCCAAGTCAATACCTGCTGACTGGAAGGCGGAGGGTAGCTCCTGGCAGAGCAGATCGGCGATAAGACGGGAGGATTCAACGGCAAACCGGAGAGAGCCAAGGCCTTCGAGTTCGGTCATCCTGGTGATGCAATTTTTCAGTGAGTGAGCCTCCGCAATTCCTACGGGGTGAAAGCCAAGGCCCTGAGCGCGAACCGACGGTTCAAGCTCTGGGATCTGAAACACGGAAACAGAGTGGCCCCGGCTCTGAAGAGACCGGCCCAAAACCGCCATCGGGTTTAAATGACCGGGTAACGGCGGGCACACAAGAGCAAGCTTGGCCATTCCCTACTTGCGGTTAAAGATCACCGTGCCTTTGTGAAGCAGAGAGGCGAGGGAGCGAGGAAGACTACGGCGGCTCATTTGAACGTAGGATTTGGAGAGCGGCAGAGCATTACTCAGGCGCCGGTAGGCTTCCGGGAGCGAGTGATAGGGAATTCCGGGGAAGTAGTGATGGAGAGCATGGTAACGCAAGCCGACGGGCGCCCAAAGCTCGGTCCAGAATTGTCCTGGATGGTCGAGTGAATCCTGAAGCTGGCCCATACGATCGAGCGGTTCGCCGTCACTCTCATAGGCGTGAGCTCCTAGGGTTCGCAGCGAGTTGACGAAACTGATCACTCCGTCGATCAGCAGCCATATCAGAAACACTCGCCAGGGCAGCAAGCCAAATCCGGCAAGCACCAGGAGCGCCATCCAGCCAAACCAGACGATGACACTGTCTCGACGAACCTTATGATTCAGATCGTCAGTCGGTTCGCGGCGGTACTGGACATTCATCGTGAGCGACGACAAGTGAATAATGGCAAACTCCTGCACAGATGAAAAAACGAACCCAAGCGGCGCGATAATTACGAAACGAACTAGCAGGAAAACCGGGATGAGGAAACTCTGAACCGCGAAGACGGTGGTCATGAAGCAGGATTTTGCAAAGGGCAGATATTCCGGATCGCCTTTGGTCCCATAGACCGACGTCTTGTGATGACTCTGGTGAACGCCGACATATAGAAATGAGGGCATCAGCAAGGGGAAGCCGATGAGACCGTTGTAGGCAGCTTCAAAACCCGGAAGCGTGCGCTTGTTTTGATGGCTGAGTTCATGGAGAAAGCAAAGACCGCGGTACAAGGCAAAGGCCGAAATGACCGAGGAGGCCACCATGCGGGCTGAGAACAAAGGGGAAGCGACGGCTAAGCCGAACGCAGTCCAGCCAACCAGGGCGGAAAGAAGTAAGTCAATCCAATAGATGGAGCGCTTCGGCTTGTGCAGGTCGCGCACCAGCGTGCGGGCGTGTGCGTCGTCAAAATGTAGTTGATCTGATGCCGGCTCCGATACAAGCCCGTCTTCAGTTAGGACCGTTTCCAAGGTTCAAATACTCCTTAGCCCCTGTTCAGGCTTATACGGTATACGTCAAGTAAAGCACGAGCGTGACTTCTTTTGTCAACCGATTGAAAGCTGATAGGAGAGTGGGCCAGGGACGGGAGATTTCTCGTGCGGTTTTCTTTTAAGATCAGCCTTATAATTTTGTAAGCGGTCGAATTCGCCTAACGAGATGAAGCGAAGTCACCAAACTGAAGTCGCTCCTGCGAAGTTGGAATAATGAAAGCCCGCTTGGCGACCCCTGCTGATTCGGCTTCCCTCGCTAGAATCTTTAACCAAGGCATCGAGGACCGAACCGCCACGTTCGAAACGAGTCCGCGCACCTCTAGGGATGTGCTGGCCTGGTTTGACGAGGTCCATCCTATTGTGGTTGTTGAAGAAGGTACTGCGATGCTGGCGTTTGCCGCGACCTCTACTTACCGGCCTCGCGCCTGCTATGCCGGCGTGGCAGAAGTCTCGGTATATGTTGACCGCCACTGCCGCGGTTGCGGTGCGGGTCGGTTGGCGCTCAGTGAATTGGCGCGCGCTGCCGAACAAGCGGGCTTCTGGAAGCTCCTGTCACGGGTATTTCCTGAAAATGCTGCAAGCCGAGCCCTGACTCGGTCGCTCGGGTTCCGTGAAGTCGGCTTCTATGAAAAGCATGGCTGTTTGGATGGCGTTTGGCGAGACGTGGTTATTGTCGAATTACTCCTCCGACTCAACCAACCCGTTCCTTGCCAGTCGAAATGATCGCATTCGCGCGCGCGTAGTAGCGTTTATGACGGAATGAGTCCCACATGTCGCTGATTCGCCGGTTTTGGAATGGAATCCTATTGGCCCGGGTTCAGGAACATCCGGCCGCCGAAGAGCGTTAGTCAGCGGCAATCTCGTTTTCCCGAATGGTCTCACCTATCGGATTGACAATTCCAATGTCAGCTGGATTCGGGATCGTAACGGAAACAAGGTCACGATGAGCTATGTCAATGGACCTTCTTACGCGTTGGATTGGTACGTGAGTGTTCCCGCACCGACACAGATTACCGATTCCCTGAACCGCACTACGTCCATCAACTACAACGATGCTGGCTGTGGGGGTTGCACCAGCATCACTTATCCCGGTGCCGGAGGTACAAGCCGGGTGATCAAGATCAATCTGACCAGTTTGTCCAATGGTCTTCTCCGTTCCGGATCGGTGTCGCAGATCGGAGCTCTTTTCCCAGAGGGTTATCAGACTACCGGTAACTTCGATCCGATCCTGGCCAATTCGATTGTCTATCCGGACGGGAGTCAGTACTCGTTTCTCTATGACCAGTACGGGGAAATCGCTCGTATCAACTTGCCCACAGGTGGCGGGATTGAGTATGACTACGGAGACGGGCATAATCAAAAGGCTGACGGATTTGAAGGCAGTGCTACGGACGCGAATCCGGTGATGATTTATCGTCGTCTGCAAGAGCGGCGGGAGTATGCCTCCGGCGGCTCGACAATGACAGCACGGACAGACTACGTGGTTACCTACCCGTCGTCCCAGACCTTGGATACCGAAACCGCTTACGACGGCAGCGGCAATGTACTGACTCAAACGGTACACACGATGAATGGATCACCAAGGGACGCATTAAGTCTGACGGGCACCGGATGCAACAGCTGGAGCGAAGGGTTAGAAGTGCAAACCGACCTCGGTTATCCCACGGTGGTGACTACTAAGAACGGGTACACCCCGCAATCCGGCTGCATGAGTAATCCGCAGCTAGCTAGCAGGACAACAACGCTCGACGACACGGGAGAAACGTCACAGGTTACGTATGGGTATGACTCGTATAACAATGTCGCCGATGAGAAGGATTACGACTGGGGAGCTAAAAATGGAAAGGGAACGCCAGGCGCCCTGCTGCGGGAAGTGAAATCGGTTTATTTGTGGGCCAACAACGTGAACGCGTACACCGCTCCTACAGTGAACCTGGTGCGTGCGCCTTATGGGCAAACGATTTACGACGGGAACAATAATCAGTATGCTCAGACGCTGTGGTATTACGATCGAAGTCCGCTACAGGATGCGCCGAGCATGGTGGGGCACGATAGCAGCTACGGAACCAGCTTCGTTCCGCGGGGCAATCTGACTTCGGTCAACACGTGGCTGAACACGACCAACGGGTACGTGACGAGTGCGATGACCTACGATATTGCCGGGAATGTAGTGAGTGCGGCCGATGGAAACGGGCGGGTCACGAGTTTTGCTTTCAACACGGATGGGAGCAATGAGTATGCCTTCCCGACGGTAACGACGAACGCGCTGGGGCAGCAGAGCACGGCGCAGTACGACTATAATGCGGGCAAGTTGACGCAAGTGAAGGATGCGAATGGAGCCGTCACGACCTATACCTACAACGACCCGCTGGACCGTTTGACGCAAGTGCAGCAAGCCAACGGCGCGCAGACCAACATGGCCTACAGCAATGCGAATGTGGTGAGCCAAACCCAGGATCAGGTGACGGTTGGCGATCGGGCCCTGCACACGCAGCAGACCTATGACGGGATGGGGCGGCCGGTCGAAGCGCGCAGGTATGAGGACGGTTCACACTACATTGCGACGGACACGAAGTATGATGCCTTGGGCCGGGTTTATCAGACGACGAATCCCTCGCGCTGGACCAACGGCACGAGTGATGGCCTGGGCTACGCCACGACCTACAGCTATGACGGGCTGGGACGGTTGCGGCAAGTGCAACAAGCGGACGGGTCGACGGCGAAGACCGATCCTCTGGGGTCGACGACCACTACGACGGATGAGGCGGGGGTAAAGAAGAGTTATCAATACGATGGGCTGGGGCATTTGAAGACGGTGCAAGAAGATCCCGGCGGATTGAACTATACAACCAGTTACGTTTATGATGTTCTGAACAATTTGACAACGGTCAGGCAGGGGTCGCAGACACGCTCGTTCACGTACGATTCCTTGAGCCGGCTGATCACGGCGGTGAATCCGGAGAGTGGAACGGTGCGCTATGGGTACGACGGAGCGGGCAACCTGACGGGCAAGACGGACGCCCGGAACATCCATACGTCCATGGGCTACGACGTGCTGAACCGGATGGTGAGCAAGACGTATAGCGATGCGACGCCGCCGGTTTCCTACAGCTATGACACCAATGGGGTGGCCAATGGGGTGGCCAATGGGATCGGGCGGCTGACGCAGATCCATTCGGCGGTGTCGACGACGTCGTTGCTGGCCTTCGATCCTGTGGGGCGCGTGACGGCGAGCACGCAGAATACCAATGGGCAGACTTATTCCTTCCATTACGGCTACAATCTGGCGGGGGCGCTAACGAGTGAAACGTATCCGTCGGGACGGGTGGTGACCACCTCGTACGATGGGGCGGGACGCACGGCGCAAATCAGCGGGCAATCCGGAAGCCAGGCCACGAACTATCTCTCGGGGATCTCGTATGCTCCCCACGGAGCACCTATTGGGCTGTGGTATGGCAACTCGCTGGCGCACGTCAGCAATTTTAACCAGCGGTTGCAACCGAGTTCGATGTGGGATGCTTTCCAGAACAATCCGAATAACTTTGTGTATCAGGCCTATCCGATTCAGTGGGGCGAGGGAAGTAACGACAACG
>CAXTMN010000047.1:12809-35169 GCA_964245395.1 uncultured Bryobacteraceae bacterium | reverse complement strand
CCATAGGGTGGAATAGGACACTCCGGCTTTCGTAAGGGATCCATTCAGGTTGAGCATCCCCACTAACCCGGGCCACTGACCACTCCAGTTAGCAAGTGTGAGAATCGGACCGCGGTGTGTCAGCAGTCCATGCAGTATGTGGTGACTGTATTGCCAGACCGCTTCTACCACGACCAGCGGCGCATCGGTGGGAATGGTCCGAAACACTTCCATGCCCCGCTTTTGCGAATCAATGAACCCGTGCTTCTTAGCGGGATCGATGTTGTGCCCGCGTTTCACCTCAAATCCGAAGGAGGCGATCGCCTTAGTGACTGCCTGCTCGACTTGCTGCTGAGCGGGCCAACAAACCTGATTTGCGGATAGACGGAGATCGCCGTTCGCGATCATGATGACGGTCTTTGACATGGAACTCTATTCTGTCAAAGAGTCCTGTACTTGCTACTTGATCTGAATCAAACTTTCAACGGGAGATTCCGGCTGTTCGGCAGCCCAGCGCAGCCCTTCCTGTTGACGAAACGCGCGATTCACCACTCGCCCGATCGCCAGGGAGCCGTTGATCAGATGCTTGGCCTGCAGCGGACCGGCGACTCTGATATCGCCCAGCCAGTGCATCGCCATGCTCATAGAGCAACCGCATTCGGCGCAGTTGGGCGTACCACCGAAAACACAGGGTTCAACGCGAGTCTTGAAATCGGCTGTATAGTTCAACGACAGCTTCGAAAAAAGACAGGTAGCCGGACTGGTGGGAGGACGGAGAAATGCATCCATCAAGCCTTTGCGCATAGACAGCTTCGGATAGCGGCCCGCATTCTCGAGGAAGTATGCCGCCACTTGCTGACGATTCTCCTCCGTAAGGCGTTCCGGCGATTGCTCGTCTAACTGCGGGGTGTAAACACTAACCCAGATTCGATCTACTTCCGGCCGCTCGCTCCAGAACTGAAGGTAACGGTCCATGTAACCGGGTTGTTCGATGTTCTTGCGGACAACGGTCCAATGAATGTTGACCTTGTTGTCTTTGATGTTGCGCAAAATCCGCTCGTAAGTCGCCGGCTTGCGGCGAACGTCGTGATCTTCAGGATTGCCGTCCACCGAAACAGCAACGGTGATCTTAGGCAGCTTCGTCCACTCGGGAGGAACTGGGATCACAGCGCTGGTCACCACCATCGTGTAAACACCGCGCTGACTTAGCTCAGGAAGAACACGAGCCAACTCCCGGTGTCGCATCATGGGCTCGCCTCCCACTAAGGAGAGCTGAAGCGGCTGATGCTCATCGACGAGGCGAAGAATGCCGCTGACAAGGTCGTCACCGCGAAGATCGCTCAAGCTCCTGAGGTTGGGAGCACCTTCGCCCAGGTGAGTATCGCCATAGGCATAACATCCTGGGCACTTCAATGGACACTCGCGGGTGATTTCGATCGAAAGCATCGGAATCTTTCCCACGAGAACTTTACCCCACGATTCGAAAATGTTGAGTGTTTTCAACCGAACGCCTCACAGTGTGTGGACGCAAGCCTCAACGCCCAAGATTCAAAATGCGGCAAGTTATTCAATAAGTCCAACCTAGCGTTACTTCATAAGTACGTGGAGTTACCCAATGTGTTCCGCTAAACGTAGACAAAAAATTGTATAGAGCTGCTTCATTAGTGATGTTGATGGCAGTCAGCTTCAGTGATGTCTTCAGCTTTTCTCTGCGAAACAGATTATCGGTTCCAATCCCCACATCGAACAGATTACGAGGCGCGATACGCGGAGGATTATGGTCCGGATCGGCAGTTCCTGGAGCGGGAATGTTAAGGCGCGTTGCCCCATAGTTAGTCGCACAGGAAGAAATTGGATTCGTAATCGACGCTGCCTGATGTCCGCAGTAGAAGCCAATAGCGGCCTGTTGATCGCCATCAAGCGCGAGCGCGTCCTGCAAGTCCGTAACAGCTCCGGCCACTTCACCACTGTCGTACCTCCAGGTGAACGACGCCCAGGGCCCGGTTTTCTTAAATTGGTATCGCAGAAAGGTGGTCTGCTGGAAAGCCTGATCATGATCGATGCGGAACGCACTGAAATCAAGTGGTGAGTTGAACACAAGCCCGCCAACTTCCGGACCGAAAAAGCGTGCCCGTGTGTGTCCCAGCGTGGTGTAGGCCTGAAAACCATGAATGTCTATCGTCGACAGCCGGACTGACACTCCATCGATCTTTGATTTCCGCCACTCAATCGGGAAAGCGATCGACGTATTGAACAGAGTGTCAAAATCAAAAGCGTTCTTAGTGAACTTCCAGAAGTAGCTCCCGTCGACATGCAGAAATCGGGAAACAGTCTGTTCCAAGCCAAGGCCGAACTGATTCCGGTGCCCCGGGCGTAAAGCGATGCTGGTTCCCGTACCTGCCAGGGAGCCCAAGCCTCCGGTTCCAGTCTGGCTTGAAAAAAGCAGGTTTTCGTTATAAGGAGTTTCCAAGCTGCGCGTGTAGCTACCACGAAGCACCGTGCCGGTTGGTTTCACCAGGTAGGAAAATCCAAAGCGCGGTTGAAGCAGTTTGTCGCTGGAGAGCCCATCGTAATTATCAAAGCGCAATCCGCCCACAATTGTCAGGTTCCTGAGCGTAATCGAATCCTGAGCATAAACAGCTTCCTCATTAACGTTGCCTCGCGAATTGAACAAGAGAGTACGGCCCCCGCGTGTTAGATCGTACGGCAGTAGTCCAGGCTGAAATTGGGGGTTTGGCACAAACCCGAGACTTTGGCAATTGCCCGGTTGAGTAATCGACGCGCCTGGCACCGCATTTCCTAAGGAGTTCAGGCAAATGGGATTGAACGCCGGATCTGTCAAGCCGAAGCCCAAAGTTTCTGCCAGCCTATCTTGCATCAACTGCGTGCCAACCTTCAGGTTATGAACCTTGTTCGCAAACGAAAGATCTGCTCGGGTACCCCAATTAGTCAATCGCCGGTCCGAACTAATGGTCGCGGGAGTATCATCAAATGCGTTTCGGCTGGGGTAGTAATTGACAAAGTCTTCCCGAATGAAGGGATTCACGGTAAGCAAGGTTTGAGGAGAGAAAGTATGCTGATACCCGAGCGCGAAGTTGTAAGTTCTAGCCTGCTGCCGCTGGTCCTGGTTCACCTGGTCGTAGGTATCGGGAACTTGAAACCAGTTCCTGGCGCCGAAGATGTTCAGGTGCAGCGAATCAGTCCCGTTGGGCTGGTAATCGACGCGGTCGAAGATAGTCTCGTTGTTTCCCTTGTCGTGGAAAGGTGTAAATTCAGGGCTGTCCAGAAAGCGGCCGCTGCGGTCGGTGTTGACTACAAGAAAATCGCCCCACTTCTCGTTGCCGATCGCCAAGGTAGCCTCTTCGCTCGCAGTTCCAAACGATCCGTAGGTCAGATCCAGGCTTCCCGTTGCTTTTTGCCCGAGACCGGATCGAGTCACTGCACTCACGACAAGACTTGTCTTATCTCCGTACTCGGCATTGGGCGCGCTGGTGACAAGTTCCATCGATTGGAAGGCATTTGCGGGTAGTTGAGTAGAGAAAGTCTTACTCTGCTGATCACTAATCGACTGACCGTCGACAACATAAGTAGTCTCTCCGTGATCGCCCTGAGGGTGAAAAAATCCGTTTGAATCGGCCACCACACCACCACTGGTCAAAGTAATCGCGTCGCTTAGTCCCTGACCGGTTGTCGAGAGCGGCAAATCTGCCATGAGCTTCTGGTCAACGTCAATATGCGAAGTCGGAACATTTTCCAAAGCCTCCGATGTAGCCTGTACATCAACAGTTACAGAGCCGTTTGTCAACGTAAGCGCGGCATCCACTTTAAGAGGAACCTGGGTATGAACCGGAATACTTTGTTTGAAAGGCTGAAAGCCAACGGCAGAAACGACTAGACTGTACTGATTAGGAGGAATGTTTGTCAGGCGGTAAACTCCGTCAGATCCCGTTTTTACCGCCTTGGAATAACCGGAGACAGAGTTGTTGAGTGTTACGTCCGCCGCTGCTATAACAGCACCGCTCGGATCGGTAACAGTTCCTTCAATTGTGCCTCCATTTCCGGTCGCTTGAAAACAGCTTGCTACTTGGGGACTAAACAGTATCAACAAAACCACTAAAGCCAGCAAGTACGCCGGTTTGAAATTCGACTTCAAGTACAACTCCTTTACAACCTGTTATGACGACGTTTCGGAAGCCAACGGCGTCTCAGATAAGAACAGAGGGCCAAGAAAAAGGAGGAGGGCCACGCGAACCTTCTGTACGATGAAGCTCTTCCAGGTTGATGAGAAAATAACCGGATGACAGTGCAGCATGTTCAGCGCTAGCCGCGGGAATGCCAGCAGTCTGAGCGATGGAGACCGCATGGGCGCGCGTTGTCACGTGACAGACCAGGCAAGCAGCTTCTTGATCTTGTCCGGACTCGTGTTTATGATTCAGCGCAATGACGGAGAGTCCTAGAACAGACAGCAAACACAGTACGGCAATGACTCTGCTGACGAAGCTGTTTGAGCACCCGCTAAATTGCACTTTAAATAAAAGTATAGCGGGACCGGCTAAATTGCACGATTCTGACCAGCAAGGCGCAACGGCTCTATTCACTCGACAGTAAAACAAGTATCGACAAACTTGTTTTCAGCAGGGTAAAATATCTGCATGCAGTCGAGCAATCCTTCAAAAAAGAAGCGCAAAATCGCTGACGAGAAATCTGCGCCCGCGCCCGAGGCTACTGTTGCCGCTGAGCCCCAAATGAGCTCGCGCTTCGTCACATCTTCCAGGAAGAAGACGGACACCCTGGTTGATGCTGGGGCCGGTAAGACGCACCGCAAACTGAGCTCCCCGCTTTCTCTAGACGCCTCGCGGCAGGAGAGTCCAGTTGATGAGCCTGCCAAGACGATGGGCGCCGCTGCCGGAGCTGAACAAACTTTCACGACACGAGAAGTTTCCGAAGAGGAAATCGCCAAGTTGGCTCATTCCTACTGGGTGGAGCGCGGCTACGCCCACGGTCATTCGAACGCTGACTGGCTGCGTGCCGAACAAGAGCTGAACGCGAGCGCAAAGCGCAATTAAACTCCGTTTTCGAAACGGAACTGCAAGCTGCTCGTCAGTAAGTTAACGCGTTTACACGCAAGTTTAAATGTTTGTAACTTAAGGTGAGCAGTACTTATGAGCGAACCGGTTTCCGAGCCACCGCTTGCCCCCGGGTCTCCAGCGCTTGAAGCAAAGGAGCGGTTCCAGTCCGTCCTGATCCAGACCGTAGCCTGGTTCAGAGATCTGATGCTGTCCGCTCTTATTGCGGTACTTGTCATTCTTTTCCTTTATCGTCCGGTAAAGGTGGAGGGGACAAGTATGATGCCGAGCCTGTACGATCAGGAGCGGCTTTTCATTAATCAATTTAGCTACAAATTCGGCTTGGGTCAGATCAGAAGAGGTGACACGGTTGTTTTCTGGTTCCCCGAAGACACTACCAAGTCATACATCAAGCGCGTGATCGGACTGCCGGGCGACACAGTTGCGGTCGATGATGGGTTCGTTGTTGTCAACGGTCACAAGTTGGCCGAGTCGTATCTACCTCCTGAGTATCGCGACGACCGGAGTTATTCCCCCCGCGTCGTTCCTCCTGATGAGTACTTTGTGCTGGGAGATCACCGGGCTTCTTCCAATGACAGCCGCGCCTGGGGATTCGTTCCCCGAAGCTATATTTACGGCAAAGCCGTTTTTGTTTTCTGGCCTCCAGACCGCTTAGGTACTGTACATTAAAGCTCGATTAGTGCCGGTTCCACATCCACAGTGCGATCGACCCGAGCAGGCTGACTATCAGGCAAGTCACCCAGGGGAAATAAACGGTTGTCCCCTTATTGCGCCACACTATGTCCCCGGGCAGTCTACCGATGGGCAGGTTCAATCTGTTGGCCACGACTATCAGTAGACCCAGTCCGGCTATTCCCAAGCCGATGAACAGCAGCAGCCTTCCCAGATTCATTCTCATTTGATCGTAATCTAGGGAGTACTTCTACCTCCCGGGCCGTTGTACTGCATGCGTTACACTGACCGCTGAACGTAACTCTATGAGCGATCTGAAGACCTACCCCCCAAGCGAGGAGTTCGTCGCAGCGGCCAACGTCAAAGGGCCTGATGAGTACCGCGAGCTCTATCATGTAGCCGAACGAGATCCAGACAAATTTTGGGCCAATCTTGCAGAGAAAGAACTCAGCTGGTTCACTCCTTTTTCGAAGACCCTGGAATGGGATTCGCCGAACGCAAAGTGGTTTGGAGGCGGCACACTGAACGCGTGTTACAACTGCGTCGATCGCCACCTTGCGACGTCGCGCAAAGATAAGCCGGCGATCATCTGGGAAGGCGAGCCGGGCGATTCGCGCATCATCACCTATCAGGATTTACAGCGGCTGGTGGGCCGCTTTGCGACTGTTTTGAAGCGACTCGGTATAAGCAGAAGCGATCGGGCAATTATCTATATGCCGATGATCCCGGAACTCACTGTTGCAGTTCTCGCCTGTGCACGTCTGGGCATCACGCATAGCGTGGTCTTCGGAGGCTTTTCCGCTGAAGCGCTCAAGATGCGTGTGCTCGATCTCAATGCGGAAGTTGTGATCACGGCGGATGGTGGCTGGCGGCGCGGCAAAGAGATCAGGCTCAAGGACGCTGTCGATGAGGCGCTTGAAGATTGCCCCCGCGTGCGTCACGTGATTGTCTATCAGCGCACCGGCTCTCCGGTCGACATGAGAAAAGACCGTGATTTTTGGTGGCAGCAGCAGGACGAATCATTATTAGCACCTGCCGAGATCAAGCTCGCCGAGCAGTGCCCTGCTGAAGCTGTCGATTCGGAACACCCGCTCTTTGTCCTATACACTTCGGGAACAACCGGAAAGCCGAAAGGAATTCTGCACACGACAGCGGGTTATCTTCTGCAAACCGCTCTCTCCATGCGCTGGGTATTCGATTTACAAGAGAACGACATTTATTGGTGTACCGCAGACATCGGTTGGATCACCGGGCATAGTTACGTTGTTTATGGACCGCTTGCGGCAGGCGCCACAACGGTCATGTATGAAGGTGCGCCGGATTACCCGGCCTATGATCGCTTTTGGGAAATTGTCGAAAAGTATAGAGTCTCAATTTTCTATACCTCCCCGACTGCCATCCGCGCACTAGTGAAGCAGGGAGAACGCTGGCCGGACGCACATAATCTATCCAGTTTGCGGTTGCTTGGTTCGGTAGGAGAACCAATCAATCCGGCAGCATGGGAGTGGTATCACCGCGTCATCGGCAAAGAACGCTGCCCGATTGTGGACACCTGGTGGCAGACAGAAACCGGAGCGATCATGATTGCTCCGATCCCTGGAGCAACCACTCTCAAACCTGGTTCCGCGACTCTTCCTTTGCCTGGGATTATGGCCGACATTGTCGATGCGACAGGTAAACCGGCAGGCGACGACCAGGAGGGCTTTCTGATTATCCGTGAACCTTGGCCCGGCATGGCCCGGAACATATGGGGAGATCCCAAGCGCTTTGCAGAGCAATACTGGTCGCGCTTCCCCGGTGCATACTTCACCGGCGACGCAGCGCGGCGCGACAAGGATGGGTATTTCTGGGTACTGGGCCGCGTCGATGACGTTATGAATGTGAGCGGCCATCGCCTGAGCACCATGGAGGTTGAGTCAGCGCTGGTGCATCACCCTGCTGTGGCAGAAGCTGCCGTGGTGGCGAAACCACACGAGATTACCGGTCAGGCCGTATGTGCATTCGTCACTTTGAAACAGGGCGCCTGGGATCACGACGCTCTCGGTAAAGAACTCCGGCAGTGGGTGGGACACGAGATCGGTCCTTTTGCCCGGCCTGAAGAGATTCGCTTTTCCGACGTTCTCCCCAAGACCCGTAGCGGGAAAATCATGCGGCGGCTGCTGCGTGAAATCGTCACGAGCAATGTTGTTACCGGCGATGTGACAACGCTCGAAGACATGACGGTACTGACCCGCCTTTCGTCTTCCTCAGAAGACGACTAGATCAACTAAGGCAACACGATGATCAGCTCCAGTTGTGGGTTGGTAAAATCGGATGGAACCCACGCGGCGAAGTTCCGCGAACGCCGGATGGCCTCCCAGCACGGACCGGTTTGATTCAGGCTGAAGTACTGGTAATTCAGTTTCACAGGGATCGCATTGGGAGGTATCACGTGGCGCATCGACAATCCAGGTAATGCGTTCCGCACCAGATGTTCCAGGTGATTTGCCGAGCAGGGTTTAATTAACTGCGGAGCTTTTCCGATCAGTTCGCCTTCGGGCATTTCGGCCGCAACGGCCAAATACATTTTAGTATTTTGCAAGTGCTTCTCGTCGTTGATCGCAGTCGCGTAAATCGAAACGCTGGTATTCTGCAGGGTCAGAGCAACGAAGTTACTCGGAATTACTGTTTCGAGTAAGTAACGAAGCTTGTCGTCTAAGTCCCTGAAGCGGGAGCTCAAATCGAGATGATCGTACAGCGGAAGATCACGCGGGAGTATTTTCATCGAGAAGGTTGTTAATGCCCCCGCCAGCGCATTCATGGTGTTGTACATCACTTCAGGATGTCCGTGCCGAACCTCCAGGAGATGGCGCACAGTCGGCAAAAAGGTATTCACTGTATGTAGCAGCCAGAAGTTGGCAATATCCGAAGCGGTGAACTCAGCCAGTCCCTGGCTCTTCTGCCGCCGCATACCCGAAAGCGTAGCGCTTTTGGCCGTCAGGATCTCCAGTAAGCGACGCAACATCGACATCAGGAAATCGCTTGCCTTGATGTCGAGCAGTGGCGGAACGAATGAGGGATCCAGTTGCAGCAGACCGCTATCGGTCCGGCTCACACGGGCCGCCTTGATGACCGGTGTTCCTTCTCGCGCTTCATGATCGACCAGGAGTCTGAAGTTCTTTCGGGCGATTTGAACGGGACGCTCGATTTGTGAGGCGTTCTCATCCCGCAGTAGAGTCACTTCAGCCAGGTATCTGGTGTCGGCATTTGCACTCGCTGTCGTGGCCACGTTCACGTCACCTTGCCGCCAGGCGGGAACTGCCAGAAAGACATCGATCGTATCCCTGGTTGGCTCGAAATAGGAGATGAGCGGCTTCGGCAGCGGTGCGGTATCGCTGCCTGGGATATCAAATACCAGGCCGTCCGGGAGAATACCGGAGGCGGTATCGATAGCCAGGTTCCCTGCGGCCAAAGCCTCTCGATTGATCGTCAAGGTTCGAAATCCCCAGGGAAACGGGCTGAACGCGTCAGCGCGAAACTGCAGCAGATCTTCGTGGAAGATGTCCTGAGCTTGTAGGTGTTGCGGCGAAAGGAAGGTTCCCTTTGCCCAGATGACTGGTTGAAGCCTGCGCATAAGATCGCCCGATCACTGCCAGGATACAGCGGCAGCCTGACAGTTATCGAAGCTCTATGTCCTTCCAGGCTGTACTCACCATGACTATATACACTGTGGCTACAATAGCCTTGTGTCTCATTCTGCTCAACCCGACCCTGAATCGCTCCTGCCATTACCGTCTGCCACTTTTCACATTCTGATGGCGCTTGCAGCGGACGACCGCCACGGCTACGCCATTATTCAGGAGGTGTCCCGGCGCACCGATGACCGTCTCAGGCTGGGCGCCGGCACTTTGTACCGCTCACTCCAGCGCATGCTCGAACAGGGCCTGATTCGCGAAACCGGTGACCGGCCAGATCCCGAGCATGATGACGAACGGCGTCGCTATTACCGCATCACGCAATACGGCGCGTCGGTCGCCCGGGCCGAAGCCCGCCGCCTTACAGAACTGGTCAGGCTCGCCCGCGCCAGTGGCTTTGCAGGAGGGCGGGCATAAATGCAGCTCTACCGCGCCCTGATGTATCTCTACCCTGCTTCGTGGCGTGCCGAGTATGGCGGGGAAATGTGCTCGGTTTTCGATGCGCGACTGCGGGATGTGGGCGGATTTTGGGGGCTGCTTGCGTTGTGGCTGGAAATCGTTCCCGATCTGCTCACCAACGCCGTCGCGGTGCAGTGGGACCTTCTAAGCCAGGATGTGCGGCACTCCGTGCGGGCCTTGCGCGGTTCTCCCGGTTTCGCCTTTACCAGCGTGGCCATTGCTGCTATCGGCATCGGCGCCACAACCGCGGCGTTCACCATGGTGGACCACGTCCTGATCCGCCCTTTCTCCTTTGCCGGTCAGGATCGTTTGGTCAAGCTGCGCGAAAACGATCTCTCGGGGTTGCAGCGTTTCTGGGACGTATCGCCGGCCAATTACCGGGACTGGAAGCGCATGAGCACTTCCTATCAGTCCATGGGGGCGTATCGCACCCTGTCGGTCAACATGACTGGCGGCCAAGGCGATCCGCAGCATATTGAAGGCGCGTCCGTCACGTCTGAGTTGCTTCCCACACTCGGAGTGCAGCCTGTGATGGGTCGCCTCTTCACCGCAACAGACGACCGCGATTCGGCGGCCGGCACGGTGATCCTCAGCTACGGCTTATGGAAGGAGCGGTTCGGCGGTGATCCCGCGATTCTGGGCCAGACAATCGACTTGGAGAACATTCAATACACCGTCATAGGCGTGATGCCGAAGGATTTCTACTTTCCCACACGGGAAGCCCGGCTGTGGACACCCATGCAGTGGGGTCCCGATGCTTTCGACGATCGCACGAACACGTACATCTTCCCCGTGGGCCGGCTCAAACCAGGCATCTCCGTCCAGCAGGCACAGGCGGAAATGGCGACCATTGCCTCTCGACTAGCTCGCGCTTATCCCAGAGAACTCGCGCAAGTCGGCATCGCCGCGCTCCGGCTGCGGGACGATGTCTCCGACCGGGCGCGCGCGATGCTGATGGTGTTGCTTGGCGCCGCATTGTGCGTGCTCCTGATCGCCTGCACGAATCTCGCGAACTTGCTGCTGGCCCGGGCCATGGTACGACGTCGCGAGCTTGCCGTGCGCGCTGCTCTGGGCGCCGGTCGCGAGCGTCTCCTTCGCCAGATGCTAACCGAAAGCATGATTCTCGCGCTTCCGGGCGGCCTGCTCGGACTGCTTATCGCACGCAGCGCACTGCCCTTGCTCGTCCGTCTGGTCCCCGTCTCTCTACCTATTGCGGAAATCCCGGCGCTCGACGGGCGCGTTCTGCTCTTTGCAGTGCTGGTTACGTTCGCGACAGGTATTAGCTTTGGCGTTATGCCGGCCATGCGCTCATCGCACAATACCGTGGCCCAACTTCACGAGGGCGGCCGTTCCGGCATAGGTGGGCGGCGCGAAGGCCTCCGCTCGGCTCTAGTGGTAACGGAAGTAGCCTGCTCCATCGTGCTGCTGATCGGGTGCGGTTTGCTTACGCGTGCCCTGTGGCGCATCCAAGCCGTCAATCCAGGCTTCCGCGCCGATCACGTTCTGACCTTGCGCACTGCCTTACCCATGCCTCGTTACGAACGACCTGAAACGCGCGAACCCTTCTACCGGCATGTCTTAGACGAGACCAGACGCATTCCCGGCGTAACCGCGGCTGCCTATACCAGTTTTCTCCCTCTGGTGATGGGCGGCGGCATCTGGCCTGTTGAAATCCAGGGTCACCCCGAAGACCTGGCGAACCGGCGCACAGCCAGCCTCCGTTTTGTTACGCCTGGCTTCTTTTCGACCATGGGCATCTCGCTGCTTGCAGGCCGCGACGTGCGTCAAACCGACGCTCATACGGCACCATTCGTCGCCTTAGTAAGCCAGTCCTTTGTGCAACGCTACTGGCCTAATGAAAATCCCCTCGGCCGTCACATCGATATCGGCAATCATGACCGTATTGTCATCGGCGTGGTGAGCGATATCCGTGTTCGCGGCCTGGAACGAAGTAGTGAGCCACAAGTCTATGCATCGTGGCAGCAGCCAGACGGTGTTGCGCCCTGGTACGCTCCTAAGGATCTCGTCCTTCGCACTACCGGCGATCCGGCTTCGCTTGTCTCCTCTCTGCGCCGCATTATCCGGCAGGCCGATCCCGGTCAGCCAGTTTCGGATGTGCGCTCACTGAACGAGATCGTGGAAGCTGAAACCGCATCCCGGCGCGTGCAGTTGGCCGTACTTGGGGCCTTCGGGGCCATCGCTTTGCTCCTTGCGGCGGTCGGCATTCATGGCCTGCTAGCGTTCGCCGTGTCCAGCCGTACGCAGGAGATCGGTGTACGAATCGCGCTAGGCGCGCGGCATGCAGACATCATCAACATGACCGTGGGCGAAGCGCTCAAACTCGCAGCCGTGGGAATAGTCATGGGCTGTGTATTGGCTTATGGAGCAGGCGGACTTCTGCAATCACTGCTCGCCGGGGTAAAGCCGTGGGATCCCGGCGCCTTTGCTGTAGCTGTTGCTCTCTCGCTTGCCACGGCTCTTACCGGCAGCCTGCTACCTGCCATCCGGGCAGTGCGCGTCGACCCTACTACGGCCATGCGGGCCGAGTAGCTCAAGCGTCAGAAAGCATTTAACGTCGGAAAAACAATTCCGAGCTCACTTGCAATCTGCCGGGCAGTCTTGATTTGGACCAGGTCTCCCTTATTGATGCCCGGACAGAATTTTCCTTCCAGATTCCAGACGCTTCGGCTCTCAATCAGGCTTGGCCAAAACGGATAGGTGCGACACTGCGTGGGTTTCACAGGATGGATTGAACATCCACCAGCACTGAGGAATTGACATTGATCAGCGCCGTCGGGCGGCCGGCGCAGCCGGAGTACGTGGCGGTATCGAATCACGTAACGGCTCTCGAACTCGGCTGCTGTCATGCCCAGATATTCAGCCGCGCGGGTCAAATCAGACTCGCTTAGATAAACCGAACCCCGGCGAGTGCAACACTTTGTACAACCTTTCTGACAAGCGAACTGTAACAAGTGGGTCCCTCTACTAGTTGAGATAGCGATCCATAGCTCGTACCCAATCTTAGACAATAAACGCTCCTCATAGGTCCCGCCATTCGTTTTTAGCGCGTCTTTCCTGTCGGCGTGAATGTCTCGTGGTCTGAAGCGAGACTTACGAGCTTCGCACCAGAGGCCCGAGCAGACGCCGATTACGACATTCGCGAGATGGTTAGCGGATAACTGTCTTGCCGAGATTGTCGTAATTCATCAGAGCGTTAAACAGCATCCGGAACTCGCCCAGGTTTTGCCAACGGTAACAAGGATTGGTGGCAAAAAGGAGGACTCGCCCCTGACCAACGGGAACGTCGAGAATCGCTGGGCGGTTGCGAATTTCCGCCGCGCCTTTCATCAGCCCGCTGAGCACAGATTCGTCGCCGCCCGGAAAACGCATCAGCACCTGCGCCGGGCGATCGGTTTGCGGGACAGTTAACAGAGGCCCATTGGCATAACGGACAGGCATAGTCTTGTCCGTGTAACCGTAGAAAATGGGATGCTTTGGTTTTAGAACTTCTGCCTGGACAATCGGTCCCGGTGCGTAAAACTGTGCCGAAGGATGTGTCGCCTCGACACGCCGGGTAAGGCCGAACTCAGCGGGAAATTCGCTCGACACCCCGAGCGTAATCAACACTCCTCCTCCATTCACGAATTTCTGCAGTTCGACTACACCTTCGAGACCCATACCTCCTGTGATGTCGGGCGATGATCCGTAATCACCGAGGTACTTAAACTGCTCTGTTTTCGCGTAGGCCAGCGGTTGCTTCTTCGGCTCGATATCGAAGACCAAGGCCTTTGCACTTCTTGCCTGATTCGGTATGACGATCACGTCGTAAGAGGAACGCAAATCGCCTCTTCTCACCCGCTCTTTGTAGATCAGGTCATAAGGCACTTCGAAGTGATCGAAGGCGTAGCGAACCCAGCCAACATCCTGGGTGCTGCCCCAGGTGCTGTAAACCGCTAGACGCGGCAGGTCTGCCTTGTGCGTCGGGATAGCTGTTTTACTGCTCAGGGCAATGGCATTCAAGCCAAGTGGCTCGATTGCTGCTTTCAACTTACTGTACGCACTGCCGGGAACAATGAAAGAACCTGCGGGAACAGTGATCGCGCCCGATTGAAATGGCTCTTCCGCGATCCGCACATCAGTGTCTTTCAAGCGAGCGCGTAGAAGCATTAAATTCGGCGATCCATTGTCGGTGACTGCAAAATTCGGCGACGAAGCAGCGCCGGAGATTTTTCCTTGCGGCTCGAACTTATCGACAGCTTCTGTCGCAACATCCTGGATGGCCTGATCGGCACTTTCCACATTCCTGGTGTGGGTCATCAGCCCCATCGTCCAGCCCGCGTCATCGTACGTACGCAAGTTGGGATCGGGGTAGTTCTGCTTCTCGAGCAGGATCTTGGCAAGACGGCCGTACGGCTGATTGCGCTTGATGATTAGCGAACCCGCAGGAAAGCTTCCCTCCTTCAGCTTTACCGCCGTTGTTGCGCGCCCGATTTCGATGCCTTGCAGGCGCAGTATATTCACGACAAAGGCAACGCGAGTCAAGTCGGTTTGATCAGCCGGAATCACATACCCAAATGGCGCATCCTTCTTTCCAGACTGAACTGAGTTCCGGCTCTTGCGATAGAAATTATCGAGTATCACCTGAGGGAAGGCAGCCGCCATTTGCAAAGCCGTCAATACTCCGGTCTCCATGTAATTCGTGTTATCTCGCATGGACCAGTCCACCTCTTTATAGGGTGGCAACGGACGGTACCACTCGCGTGCTGTCGGGCCTTCCCCAGGCGTCACTACTCCGGATGGACCCGGCGTCTCTACTTTGCGATGCATGGTGTTTGCGCCGCCATTTCCAAACGTTTCGTACATCCGCATCATCCCGTTATGGTTTGACGACATGAATCCGAGATAGCCGGGTGACCACATGTCGACGTACGCGTGGGTCCAAACGCCCGGCATTCCGTACTTGATCATCTGGGCCATCTCGAAATTCGAAAACCAGGGCAGCTCGCCATAAAGGATCGGATCGAGCGTAGGGTTTTGTGGTGCCTGGCCGCTGAAGGTATAAAGAAACGGAACTGACTCATGCAGTTCGTGCATGACCGGCGGATGCCATTGCAGATACCAACGAAGTAAGTTCTGCATCGGCAGCTGTGAATAGTTGATGTCGCGATTGTCGTCGTGAAAAATGTACTTGCCCCAATAGGGCGGGCCGCCAAGGTTATCGGCTTCTCCGGTCTCGTTGATCTTGTAGCGGTAATACCAGTCCGCGTAGCGGTCACGGCCATCAGGATCTGCAGCCGGAGTGATAGAAACGATCAGATGGTCGCGTACGGAAGCCACCAAGGGTGAGTCTTCCGTTACCAGGCGGTAAGCAAGCTCCATCAGCATCTCGGGCGGTCCGGTCTCGCCGCTGTGCAATCCGCCCATCAGGTGATAAATGGGTTTTGATTTGGCAACGATCTCCGCCGCTTGCCCGTCGTTGATGCTGCGCGGGTCGGCAAGTTGGGCTAAGTCCTTCCGATAGGTCTCTAAATCCCGAATCGTTTCTTCGGAACCGATGAAAGCAACGATGCACTCACGGCCTTCGTCAGTCTTGCCAATGTCGATCACTTTGACCCGGCCTGTCTTCGAAGCGAGAGTGCGGTAGTAGCGCACCATGTCTGCGTAGTAAGTCAGCTTTTTCGGCTGACCGATGTCATATCCGAGCACGTCTTTGGGCGACGGTATTGCTGCGCCTTTCGGCAAGTGATCGACAAGCGGACTGGTGAACTCTGGTCGCGTGGTCCATTCCTTCACGGACTTGGCAAACTGTTCGTCCATCTGCTGGGCGATGCCGATTGAAGCGAGCGCGAAAAGGCCAATCAGCAGCCGGTGCGGAGCGGGTTGCGACATAGAAATTGGTCTATTGTAACCGCAACGATCGTGTCGATCAGTCTCACAACCGATAGACTTCAACGGCGGTTCCGGACCAGACACGCTGCTGTTCGGCTTCGGATAACGAGAGCAACTCACTCGACATCACTTCGACCCATCTTCTGTAGGTCGAGGCCAGCAGGCACACCGGCCAGTCGGAGCCAAACAGGACGCGCTGCGGTCCGAAGGCGGAAAGCACGGTATCAATGTACGGATGCAGGTCAGCTTCGGTCCATGCGGACCAATCTGCTTCAGTAACCAGACCGGAGAGCTTGCAGTAAACGTGGGGACGGCGGGCAAGCTCGCCCAGGTTTTCCCGCCACGGAGATAGCTCCTTTGCCTTTACGCGAGGCTTGGCGAGATGATCCACGACAAAAATCTGATTGGGATGTTGATCGACCAGCTGGATGGTCTGAGGCAAGTGGCGTTCAAAGATCAACAAATCGTAGGCAAGCCGATAAGGCTTCAACGCGCCCAGCCCTCGGCTAAAATCACCGCGGAGCATGTAATGATCGTCGGCTTCATCGTGCAAAACGTGCCGGACCGCTTTCAATTTAGGGCGAGAGGCAATGGTGGGAAGAAGACGCTCGAGGTCAGGGTTGATGAGCGGTACCCATCCCACAACGCCCTTGATAAAGTCGTGTTCGTCGGCAAAGTTCAATAAGCAATGGGTCTCCTCCAGCGTTTGCCTGGCCTGCACAGAGACGACCGCATCAATGCCGGCTGCGGCGATTTCGGCCTGCAGATCTGCGGGACCGAAGTCACGCTGGATCGGCTGCATATTTTGCCCAATCCAGCGGTACTCAACTGGATCATAGTGCCAGAAGTGATGATGAGCATCGACTTTATACATCGCTGTTTTCAGGCCGCCCGGACGGCCAGACGAGATCGGAAACGGGAGCAATCATGCGGTTGATCTCATCCAGCAGAGAAGGGTCGATCGGGCTGTTCAGCGACTTTAAGTTGGCCTTTACCTCCAGTCCATTGGACATACCAACCAAAGTGGAAGCTGCGTATGGGTGGTCCAGGCAAAATCGGAGAGCGACGACGGAGGGATTTGCTCCTCTGGCATGGCAGAGAGCGACAACTTCCGCTGCCACTCGCCTGAGTGTTTCGGGTGCAGGATGCCAATCTGGCGGACCCGCCGGAGTGAGCAGGCGCATGTGCAGGGGCGAGGCGTTGATAAGTCCGATGCCTTTCGCTTTCAGCACGGGGGTTAACCAGCCATCAAGATCACGGGTCAGCAGATTGTAATGGCAGTAAGAGAGTACATAATCGATTTCCGTACGCTCAACGACGTCGGCAAGCATTCGGAGCGGAAGGCCCGACACTCCGATATACCGGACCTTTCCCTGCAGCTGCAAGTCACGCATAGCGGGAAGCGTTTCGTTGATGATCTGCTCGCGGTCGCCGAACTCGATGTCATGCGCAGTGAGCAAATCGAGGTAGTCTGTCCTGAGCCGAAGCAAGGATTCGTTCACACTGGTGTGCACCCGCCCCGGAGAAAAGTCGAAGGAGTGGGAATCATAGCGTCCGCACTTAGTAGCCAGCACGGCGCGATGACGGGTGCCTTCAAGCGCTTCTCCCAAGCGTGTTTCGGCCAAAGTGCGTCCGTAATAAGGAGAGACATCGAAGAAGTTAATGCCCACGTCGAGCGCACAACGAACAGCGCGGCGGCTTTCTTCCTCGTCGACGGCGCCGAACTCGTTTCCCAGCGGTGAGGCGCCGAATCCGATCACCGATACTTGTAACCCCGTTTTCCCAAGCAAGCGATAGTCCACGACTACGCTTCCACTTCGACCAGGATTTTGGTGAACGATTGGGGCGATTCGCTCCAGCGGCGCAAGGCATCGCCGGCCCCGTCTAGCGGAACGGTGGCCGAGATGGTGGCCTCCACTGGAAAGCGACCTTTGGAAAGCATCTCGATGACGGCGGGAAACTCGAGGAGAGAGTTGCGCGAACCGAGTACGTCGAGTTCTTTGTGGACGAAGAGCTTGGTATCGAAACCGATTGGTTCTTTGGCCCAGCCGATGTAGACGACCCGGCCTGTGTGCGCCACTTCCTCGACAGCCAGCCGGTAGGTATCGGGGAGGCCGACAGCTTCGATCACCACGTCTGGTCCTAGGCCATCGGACAAGGCCAGCAGTTCTTCATGGACCGATCCGGTTCGTGAGTTGATGGTGAAGTGCGCGCCCACCTGTTTAGCAAGGGTCAGCTTTTCGTCATCGAGATCAATGGCAATGACGGTGGCCCCTTTCTCGACCGAGGCAGCAAGAGCGCCGAGTCCGACCATTCCGCATCCCGTCACGGCAACAATATCGGCGGCCGTCACTCGCCCGCGCTCGGCTGCATGGAAACCGACGGCGAGTGGCTCTACAAGGCTGAGTTCACAGAGGCTGAGACGATCAGCTCGATAGATCTTCTGCCACGGAGCAACGAAGAAGTTCTTCATCGCACCATCACGCTGGACCCCTAAGGTCTCGTTGAACTTGCAAGCGTTTGTCCGCCCCCGCTTGCAGGAGGCACACTTTCCGCAGTGGGTATTCGGGTACACCGTTACGTTCATTCCGGCTTCGAAGGTGGACGGAACATCGGCGCCGGCTTCGACGATCGTTGCGGCAATCTCGTGACCCGGGATGCGCGGGTAGTCTACCAGCGGGTTCTTGCCTCGATAGGTGCTCAGATCTGTTCCACACATTCCAATGAGGCGCGTCTGGAGCAAGACTTCATTCGGCAGAGGATGCGGCTGCTGAACATCTTCGATTGTGGTCTCGCCTGGCTGATTGATATAAAAGGCCTTCATGATTCGGGTGTATTCAATTGTGAAATCTATGCCGGGGTGAGATGACGCAATACGGTTTCGATGTTCTCCGGGCTGATGTAGAAGTGGGGCGACATGCGAACCCATCCTTGCCGGGGGGCGGCAGTGATCCCGTTGCGTTTCAACTCGCTCACAATCAGGCGGCAGTCTTTGGAGGAATGCCTGAAGCTGACGATTCCCGATCCGGTCGCTGGTGAGCGCGTGACCATTAGCTGGTAACCCTTTTCCCGAATGCCCGCTTCCAATTGATCGGCAAGCGAGAGCACGGTGGGCGCTATCTTATCAATGCCGACCTCGAGCAGCAATTCGAGGGCAGCTCTTTGACCAAAACAGCCAATCGTGTTCAAGGTTCCGCATTCATAGCGGCCCGCATCGTGGCGAAGAGTCATATCTCGGGAACTGTAATCGTTGTAGTTTGCCGGATTTGTCCAGCCGAACTCGATGGGTTCAATCGAGTCAAGCCACTTGCGACGAACGTAAAGGATTCCATTGCCCTCCGGTCCCAGCATCCATTTGTGGCCATCCGCGGCGAGCGCATCGATAGAGGCTTCTTCGACATCAATGGGCAAAGCTCCCATTCCTTGAATAGCGTCGACGAAGAAGAAGCACTTGTTCTCGCGGCACAGATCGCCGATTGCATTCAGGTCGACTCGGTAGCCGCTCAAATAGTTCACATAGCTGATGGCAAGTAATCGCGCGCCTCGAACCGCTTCTGCAATTTTTTCCAGGGGGTCGTAGATGGAGAGCCAGGTGAGCTTAACTCCACGGCTTTCGAGTCGAAGCCAGGGATAGTAGTTCGCCGGGAACTCCTCCGTGAACGCAATCACGCGGTCGCCGGGCTTCCAATCCAGACCCAAGGCGATGGTCGCGATCCCTTCGGAGGTGTTCTTTACGATGGCGATCTCTTCCGGGGAGGCATTAATCAGCCTGGCTGTGGCGGTGCGAAGACCGGCGTAGGCGTCCATCCAGGTGTCGTAATGAAGTGAGCCGTAGCTGCAGGCATCATCGGCTAGGTGCTTCATTGCTTCGGCCGATCGCCGGCAGAGTGGGGCGACGGCGGCGTGGTTCAGGTAGATCAGTTCGCGGGTGACCGGGAACTCCTTGCTGTATAAGCCATGAAGAGTCGCTGACGAATCCAACACATTTTGGAAACCCATGTCTCCGAGCATACGTTAAATACCTGAATCTACTCGGTGATTGGCTCGCCGTCCTGAGATTTGGGAATTTAGCTCTATACTAAATACAGACGAAACCTGGGCCTGCGGCTGCTTCCGCATTCCGAAGTTCACAGTCGTAAAGGAGTTTATGCGGCGACTTACGTTTTTGAGATCTTCTGTTAGCCTCGCCCTTGCTATCAGCCTTTCGGTTCCACTTTCAGCATTTTCGAAGGATGACAAAGGGAAAGACCCTGATGCGATTGGCGATCGAAATGTCAGCGGAAAGGTTAACTTCTACTCGTTAGAGAAAGAGATTGCCCTCGGTAAACAGCTTGCTCAACAGGTCGAGCGGCAATCGAAGGTGATCAACGATCCGGTGGTCTCTGAATATGTGAATCGCATCGGCCAGAACTTGGTGCGCAACTCAGACGCGAAAGTTCCGTTCACGATTAAGGTAATCGAGGATCCGGCCGTCAATGCGTTCGCGCTGCCGGGCGGTTTCTTCTTTGTTCAATCTGGTCTAATTCTGAAAGCCGACACGGAAGCGGAACTGGCCGGCGTGATGGCGCACGAGATTGCCCATGTGGCAGCGCGGCATGGAACCCGGCAGGCAACACGGGGCGAGATCGCTCAGCTGGCCACCATCCCGCTGATTTTTATGGGAGGAGCAGCGGCCTATGGAATCTACGAGGCTTCGGGCTTGCTGGTGCCTCTGTCATTCCTGAAGTTCTCGCGGCAGTTTGAGTCCGAGGCTGACTACCTGGGTGTGCAGTACATGTACAAGGCGGGATATGATCCGACTGCCTTTGTGGACTTCTTCGAAAAGATCCAGACCATGGAGAAACGCAAGCCCGGTACGATGTCGAAGATGTTTTCGACCCATCCCCCGACTGATGACCGCATCGGCAAGTCGCAGAAGGAGATTGCAGTTTTGAAGCCCCGGCCAGAGTATGTTGTGACAACATCGGAGTTTAACGATGTAAAGAGCCGTTTAGCTATGCTCGAGAATGCGCGCCGGCCTGATAAGACCAGTGTCGACCCGAACAAGCCCACCCTGCGGCGCAACCCGAACTCGAACGCGCCCATTGAAGATGAGACTGATCCATCCAAGAAGGACAAAGGTGATGACCAGGATCGTCCGAAGCTAAAGCGTCGTCCTTCGGACACAAGCGACCCGAGCGATCCCACTTCCAGCAGTACTCAGCCGCCTCAACAAAACTAGTGTCTCTGAACGAAAAGGCCGCCAGCGAACCAGAAGGTTCAGGCGGCCGTTTCGTTTAAGATGTGTCTGATGTCAGCCGACGCTTGCAGGCCTGGACTGGACCAGAATTTCGTTCATCTGATCCTTTAGCTGAAGCTTTAATTTCTTGATTCGCTGCTCCTCCAGTTCGTCGTCCTCGGTGATGTGAGGCTTCAGCTCGATCTCCTCGAGTTGGCGCTTATACCGCGCATGCTGTTCGGACAGAGTTCGGAACTGTTCGTCTGTCGCAAGCAGATGCGCTTTCAATTCTTCGTCTTGCGGTTGATTCTCCATTCAGAGTTTCTCCTTTGCGGACCGTCAAGCCTTGACCATCCGCAATTAAGTCTTAACACCATTTCAGGGTCATGACAATAGCCGTTTCGGCAGGAGACTGGTAGTAGTTGGGTCGAGCGCCCAACTCGGTAAAGCCCAGCTTGCGATAGAGTTCGCGCGCAATCAGATTGGACTGGCGCACCTCAAGAAAGTGGGTGGCAGCGTTCTGGCGTTCGTGCTTGAGGAGAGCGGTTGCGACTCCGGCCCGCCGATATCCCGGGGCGACAGCCAAATTCAGGATCTCCCGTTCGGCAGCGGAGCCGGCAGTGGGTGGGCAGATCTGTCGAGAAACCAGAAAGCCGACAATCTGGCCGTTTAGCTCAGCGACAATGCAGTCGTAGTTGAGGAAGTCCTTGGCAGCCCACTCGGCGTTTCTGAACGAGTCGGCCTCAATGCAGGCGAGCACGGACGTATCGCCGGAAACTGCTGTGCGGATAACGAGGCTCACTGGAATTGAAGGGTGGTGACATTGCCAACAGTCCCGAAGCGCTCGTCGGGCTGTGCGGCATAGGTTAGGGTGATGCGCCGGGCAGGCTGTTGCGCGCCACAGGAGAGTCCGGAATCGGATACTTTCACCACCAGCAGCTGGAGCGTGCCTTCTTTCGCCTGTACGGTGAGACGGCCGTTGCTCCCCAGACAATCTACTTTGGTCAGCTTGCCAGTTAGTTTTTTCTGCGGGACTACTTCGGACCACGGTAGAGGGGCTTCCGGTTTGTCGCTGCCCGCCTCGGAATCGAGCGATGCATTCGCGCGCTTTTCGGCTGCCCGGATACGGGCTGTTTCACGGCGTTCGGCACGCTCATTCGCCAGATGAGGAGCTTCGCGTTCACGCGACATAGCCTCTTCGACGGCATCAAGGCGAGTCTTCTCCGAGTCAAGGCGAAGTTGATGCACTCGCTCGCGTTCGGAGCCGGTCTCAGCCGAATCCTCGGCGCGGAGCCAGGAACCTTGGGCGGCGGTAGCCTCGCTGCTGGCTGTCTGGGCCTGGGCAAGGTCGATCCAATACTCAGTGCCCCGCGGGTCCAGCT
>CAXTMN010000047.1:7805-12799 GCA_964245395.1 uncultured Bryobacteraceae bacterium | reverse complement strand
CTTCAGGAGGGCAACCTTGTCCTTTCCCTCCGGGGTGAGCCGGGCCTCCTGGACGAGAGGTTCCGCCCAAGCCGGATTGAGTACGGCAGCTTTCTTCAGCAGCGGGAGAGCCTCACTTTCGGGAAGACCCTCAGCAGCATGGAGGTAGACAGGAGAGCTTTGACTGCCTTTGGCGATAGCTTCGTCGAGAATCGGTTTGGGGTTTTCCTTATCGGCTAGAGCCAAATCTGCGAGGCCTTCAAGACCAAGAGCTGCGACAGGCCGTCCGGCCGCGACGGCTGACTTATAGGCCGCTTCCGCCTTCTTCGGATTGGCCGGAAGCTGAGCGTCGGCCAAGTAGATGGCGACGGTGGAGTCATCGAGCGAATGTTCACCGAAGTCCCGTTTGGGATCGAGGGGACGGCCCGAGGTGGGGACGGGCTGCCAGTCATGAGCGGTAAGGCTAACAGCGGCCTCTTTTTCCAGGGTGTCCGAGTTTTTGCCAAAGCTGTTGCGCTCGGCGGTTTGGATCGTGACATTGCGGACATTGGTTAGGAAGATGTGGAAGCTGGCGCTGTACTCAAACTTCGTGGCGAAGAGGTGGATCCGGGACCAGGCGAGATCGGGGCTAACGGGAGGGCCACCCCAGGTAACCCGGCTGCCGCGGGCCTGGATAGTCCCAAGAAGCTGGAGCAGACCAGACTCGATATCGGCAGGAAGACGGGGTGTGTTGTCATTGAGCAGAATGCCGTCTACCTGCTCTAACGGGAGGCGTGAGCCTGGGGAGAGCAGGAAGAGGTGCTGACCGTGGAGAGGGGGTCCGGTCTGCGTTCTCAGTACGATAGGACGATTTTGCGAAACGAACTCGGCATTTGGGTTCGAATTTTCATTTTTGCTTAGAAGCAGAACTCTGATGGGCCAAACGCTTTCCAAGTCTTTGGATTCTAGTAAGCCACCTAACACCCAGCGTAGTTGTTCAAGCTGGGTGAGAGCGTCCCGGGCTGCCGGGAGGTCGCCATTGGTATCGACAAGAAAAGGACCGATGTTCAGCTCGACCCATCGGTCACGCGCAACGGCGGGCTGGGTCAGGAGAAATGAAAAAACGAAGCCAAGCCAAACGGACTTAAGCGGGGCAGATCTATATGCGAGGCGGGGTGGTAATAACGAGGGCTCTCGCCGGAAGATCGGATTGGCCATGGTAGGAGTGGGATTCCGACGAGTCGAAGTAGACACTATCCCCGACACGGAGAGAATGCTCCTCGCCCTGGTAGATGATAGCGAGAGTCCCGCTAAGGATATGGATGAACTCGGACCCGTCATGGGAGTGCTCACGAACCTCCGTTGATTCCAGTTTAGGAAAGTCGGCGAGATAAGCGGAGATGCTTTTATCGACGGCTCCATAAGCCAGAACCTCAAAGAAATAACCGGGAACGGGGCTATCGGAAAGTTCCGGGAATCGCAGCCGGTCATCGGCCCGGACGATGGAGAAGACGCGCTTGGCTCGCTTCTCTCCGAAAAAGAACTCCAAACCCACGTCGAAAACCAGGGCGATGCGGGCCAAGGTCGGAAGGGTGGGGATGAGCTTACCGTTTTCGAGCTGCGAAAGCATGGAGGCTGACAGTCCGGTGTGTTTGCCGAGATCGACCAACGCGATCTTTTTGCGAAGACGAAGCTGACGCAACTTATGGCCGATGTCGTAGCTACCGAGGACCCGGCGGATTAGGTTGTCGCTACTTTCAGTGGCCTTTACTCTCCTTTCAGCAAGATCAACATCTTCAGTGAGAATTTCGACATTGCTGAAAGCACTTTCATTCTCATCAACCGGAGCGCCTCGCGCTGGACTAAATTCATTCATAGAGGCTTAACTCCATGGATTCGATTGGTGGTCAGCAGATGCAAAACCGAACATTTACGGATGTGGATGATGACCATCTGGTCAGTTTATGCCGGGAAGGTGATCAGGCAGCTTTCGGTGAATTGGTCAAACGCCACCAATCGCCTGCGCTCAAAGTAGCCCTTTCTATTATGAGAGATAGGCAGGATGCTGAAGACGAGGTACAGAACGCCATGTGGAAGGCGTATGAGCACATCGGGCAGTTTAATCAGGATGCAAAGTTTTCCACATGGCTGACGCGGATTGTGGTTAATCAGTGTTTAATGCGGCTGAGGCGGTCGCGACGGGCTAGATTCTCGTTTATTGACGACGTACAGGTTGGCGAGGACAAGGTAACGCTCGATTTGAAGGACACCAGACAGACTCCGGAACAGGATTTGGGACGGTCGGAAGTGGCCAAAGTTTTGTATCAGGAGATTGGGCGAACGCCGCCGCTGCTCAGGCGAGTTTTCTGGCTACGGGACGTGGAACAGCGTCCCATGCCAGAAGTGGCTGCGGAGCTGGGCATATCAATTGCGGCCGCAAAGAGCCGGTTGCTGCGCGCGCGGGCGGAGCTGAAGGCGCGGATGCAACGGCACTGTGGAGAGGTCGGACCGGCTGCTTTGATGATGTAAATTCGTGAGGCGGATCGGATGAGGCAATGCGCCTTCCGTGGGGTGGTGGAATCTCGTTTCTACCTAGAAATCGATGCGCCCGGTTAATTGAATGTCCCTCGGCCCGGCGCCTTCCGCGGTTTGGAGGCTGGTGATCTGCCCGAATCCGGCCACTCCTACCTGGAGATTGCTGGGAACGGCAAAATTGGGGTGATTGAGAACGTTGGCCACCTGTGCGCCGAATCGTATGCGGACCCGCTCTGTGAGAGCGACGCTCTTGAGGAGAGACAACGATACGGCCTGGGTTCCAGGTCCGACGATATCGCCAGCGCTAGCGTCTCCAAACCTTGCAATGGCGTTGCCCGGATTGGCAAAAGCTGCGGGGTTGATCCACTGGTTGATGGACTGGCCGGCATAACGATTCGCGCCGGACACAGTATCAGCTCGGCCCCCGTTGGCGTTAAAGGCGTTATAACCGCAGCCGCAGGGGTCCCCGGTGGTAGCCACGCTCATGAAGGGCCCGCTTTGGAAAAGCAGCACGCCGCTTAATTCCCATCCACCTAGAACCCGATCCGTTAATCCATTGACGCCGGACAGAAATGTCTTTCCCTTGCCGAAGGGCAACTCGTAGAGGAATGTAGTTAAAAACCGATTGCGGCGGGAGTAGGCAACGTTGCCGTAATCGAGGCCGGGCGCCTGGGGATTCGTGATTGTGCCCCCGAATTCGCCGGCATATTGATCCGCCGTGGTGGTGGCGGCGCCGTCCACGTTGGACAGGTTTCGAGTGAAGACGTAACTTGACTGGAACTGCAATCCCTTGGAAAAGCGCTTCTTGACGGAGACCGTCGCCGAGTTGTAGTTCGAGTAACCGATATTTGTGTTGTAGGTCAGGTACTGAAAATCCGGGTACGGGAAGGCCGAGGTGGGAAGGTTGCTAAAGCCTGTCGTATTGGGGGCCGGCTGGTTTAGGTTGGTGTGCATGCCGAGATTCGACCCATGATTGCCATCGTAGGAGACGCGCAGGCCAATGCCCTGCCCGAGATCACGTTCCATGGTGAGGTTCCACTGTTGCACGTACGGGTCCTGGTAGTGAATGTTCGTGGCCTGGTAGAAGCTGTATGATCCTGGCTGTGCGATGTTGGATGGCCAGGCGTAGGGGAGCGTGTAAGTGGGGCTTCCATTAGACCCGATCGAGTTATTAAAGAAGCCTACGTCGCTGGACTGGACAGCCCAAGCGCTGATGGCGGCCGAACTCATGAGCGCCTCGATAAACTTCCCGTAGCCTCCGCGCAGGACCGTCCTATCGTCGCCGAAGACGCGCCACGCGAAGCCGACCCGGGGCACGAAATCGCTCCGTGAGGAAAATCGCAAGGACGCTGGAATGCCGGCTTGCGACGCAAGGATCACTGGAGTCGGCGCGATCGCTTGCACGAATTGCGGGCTGGTGATGCCGTACGTGCCTTGTCCGGCGGAAGGATCACAGCGCCTTTCACCGTTTGGCCGTCCTGGACGCTGGTGTAAGCCGGATCGAAATTCGCCAGGTTGTTGTATCGGTCCCGGAACATGGGGTGATACTCCCAGCGGAGGCCATAGTTGAGCGTCAGATTTCGGGTGACCTTCCAATCGTCTTGGGCGAATGTGGCATAGTGCCTGGCGGTGGCATCAACATTCGGCTGGACCGTGGTAGCGATGGTGGCGTTATCCGGATAGCCCAGGAGGAACGATGCGATCGGAGTGGCAGCTCCGTTGCCTAACAACCCGTTCAGCACAGAGCCGTTGAAAGCATAGCCGCCTTCTAATATGTTGTAAAAAGCACTGGTGCCGTATGCGTGCAACAGGCGGAAATCGCCCCCAAACTTCATGGTGTGCGCACCCTTTATTTGGTGACGGTATCGAGGATCTGCCTGGTGCTCTGATCGGCGATTTGAGAGAAGCCGAATGTGGGGACAAATCCGGTTATGTTGATTTGCGGAACGATATTGAACCCAGCCGGCGGCGTCGTGGGGAGGTCAGTTAGGCCCAGAGCGTTTGCCGCCACTTGCGCGGGAAAAGCGACGGTGCTGGCTGCGTTGTTTTTGCTATACCCGACGCGCAATTCGTTGATGACGGACGAAGTGATGCTGTAATTCCAGGCTACTGTCAACGCTTGATCTACTTCGGGAACGGCGTTTGACCCCTCCGCGGCACTGGCGACCGGCGAACTCGAAAAGCCGGAATTTGGCAGCTGAAACGCCCTCTTGTTTTTGTACGTATAGCGCGCATAGAACTGCTGCTTGGAGCCAACGTTCTGGTCTACGCGAACATCGCCCTGATTACTCTTGATCGGGATGTTGAAGCTCGCCAGGTAATTGTTAGCGATAGCTCCGGGTGGCCCATAGTTCGGCAGCGGGAATAACAGCGCCAGCGCCCTTTGCGAGTACGGATTGAGCATGCTGGCGGGGATCTGATTGTTGGGAAACCCGGTCAACTGGTTGGCCGAGCCGCCGTTCGCGGCAGAGAGGTAGGCGGAAAGATCGCCATTGCGCATC
>CAXTMN010000047.1:6206-7780 GCA_964245395.1 uncultured Bryobacteraceae bacterium | reverse complement strand
GAACGCTCTCGATGACAGGCACTGACTTCGGCAACCGCAACGCCTCGAAGCTGCCAAAGAAAAAGGTTTTGTCGTGCCCGTTATACAGCTTCGGTAAGACCACAGGGCCTCCCATAAAAATTCCGAAGTTATTCATCTTCAACTGCGGGGCCGTGTGGCTGAAGAAGTCGGACGCGTTCATGTAGTTGTTCTGCAGATTCTCAAACGCACCACCATGGAACGCATTGGTGCCTGACTTGGAGATGGTGGTGATATCGGAGACGCCGCCGAACTCCGCCGAGTTGATGTCTTCGCCAATGCGAATTTCGGCAATCGCGTTGAAGGAGGGAAACAACTCGGAGATCGCTCCGGCCCCACCCTGGCCGTTAAAACTTCCCGGCCCCATGGTACTGATTCCGTCGATGCTAATCGAAAGTTGCGCCGGCAAGGTGCCGGCCACGGAAATGTTGCCATTTGCATCTGCCTGGACACCCGGTTGGGCTGTAAGAGTCGACATGGCGCTGGTCGAACCCTGTGCGCGGGTGGTGATCGCGACCGGGAGGTCGACCAACTCCCGCGATCCTTTCGTTTCCGCGATGTTGGATGTATCGGTTTGAAGAGCGGCCCCCGCCGAAGATTCAACGTCTACGGTTGTTGTCTGGGTGGCAACTTTCATATCCGCGTCTACACGCCTGGTTTCGCGGGCGCCGAGATCGAATGGAGCAAACTGAACCTGCTCCAAACCGGGTGCGTTGATCACGAGTTGATAGGTGCCCGAATCGAGGTTGGGGAATTGGAACGAACCCGATTCGTTCGTTATCGTAGAGCGGATTGCATTGGTTCCGGTGTTTTGGAGCTGCACAATTGCCCCCGACACGACCGCGCCGCTGGAGTCCTTAACCGAACCTACAACGGTGCCCGTGGTGGATTGTGCGGACGCCATTCGGCAGCTGAGAAGCAGCGCGATCACGACGCAGAGAAGAGAGCAAGATGTGTGACGTGCGGAAGATCGTCGAAACATTTAATTCCTCCTAAAATCAGAATGAATTTATGCTGACGAGGCAGTACTCCGCCAAACCGGACCCGATTCGAGAGCACAATGAGGTGCCCTCGCAGTACATGAGTCTTCTTTGCGCCTTACAACGCTTGTTCATTTTGATCGCCTATGGGCAACGGGGAGAGGAGCACTCTAATGCCCCAGGCGAAGAGTAGTGGTGACTGGGATGAATGTAGAAGCCATTGTAATAAGGAAACCAATGGGGGTCAATAGGGATGTTGACATACGTCCAAAGGGTGTGAGGCTGGAAGTTGAGAAGTCCAAAGAGCAGAGATTACCTGTCAATAAAAGTGGATACCTCGACGAACGACAACGGGAAACTCTGGAAGGTAGCCAGGTGGAGGCCATCAATGTAATCGGACCGAGGCGTGCACCGCACCGCCAAACTTAAGGTGCGTTTGCGATTTCGCCGATGTAAGCCGCGGTGTCGTTTTTTTTCATGGAAGGTACGGAGCAGACATACACGACTACACCCGATATTGGTGCGATGATATCGGCCGTTCTGTTTCCGAAGTAATCGGTGGTGTTGCACAAGGAC
>CAXTMN010000047.1:0-6196 GCA_964245395.1 uncultured Bryobacteraceae bacterium | reverse complement strand
CGTCAAGGCTGTGGGAGGACGCAGAGCCGAAAAAAGACTTGTCCGACCTCATCGAAATCTTGCTGCGCCGGTACATAGCCGAGCAGCGGCAGTAACCGCCAGAGCAGCTTTATCCGCAGGTGGAGAGAGTACGAAACCGGCTGTAGGCCAGTTCCGCACACTCTTGTGTTTTCGCGGGCAAAACTGTAGTACAACCGAGCAGTCGATAAGAGCAGGGAATGAGAACAAGCGCGTATATGTGTTCCCTAAAGGGAACACCGCTGGCCTGCGGCCATCGACGCGGTTTTCCTGCGGAAAACAGCCGTTGCCATCCGGCAACGGACAACAGGAGCGCCGCTAGTGGAATATCTCGGCATCGGTGACTTGATCGAGCGATGGATTTACACTCCGCGAGGCACACGCAAGCTTGCGAAATCCAATGGATTTCCCAAGCCTGCTTTCAGCGTGAACGCGGGCCGCGTTCCGGTGTGGGAGCTACCGCAGATCGAGGTATACGAGGCGCAGCATTTGGAGCTATTCGACCACCGCCGAAAGCTCCGCAAGCAGCGCGGCTACGCCCTTGCGAAACGCAAGGGCTTTCCATCGACAGAACAGGGAGAAACCGAATCATGAGCGACGGCGAGAAGACGAAAAAATCACAGCAGCTTTACGCGAAGTACCAGGCGCAGCGGCGCAGGGAGACGGAAGACCAGCACCGCCGCGACACCAAGGCAAAAATCATCCTGGGTGGCACCGCAGTAGCGGCCATGAACGCCGACCCGGAATTTAAGCGGCAGTTCGGCGCGTTGATCGAAAAATACATACGCGACACGGAGCGGAAATACATCGAGCAATGGCTACCGCAGCAGCCGCCCACAGCATAGGAGTTCACAACCTCCACGCCGGAATACTCGGGCGGGGCCGTGCCAAGAATTACAGCACGACCGCCGCAGCCGCGTACAACAACCGCAGCCGGATCACCGACGAGCGGACGGGGCAGATTCACGACTATACGCACCACCCGAACAAGGCCCTGTTTACCGGGTTCTTCGCACCGGCAAACGGCCAGGCGTGGGCGCAGGACGAGGCGAGTTACTGGAACGCGGTCGAGAAGAAGGAAAACCGCATCGACAGCCAGTTAGCGCGGCGTTTCATCATCACATTGCCGCATGAGCTTCAAGACCACCCGGACGGGATCAAACATACGCGGTTGGCATTGACGGAATTTGCACGCGAGGAGTTCCAGCGCAGGGGCTATGGCGTCAACCTGGCGATACATCCGGCCCACGACCACGGCGACGATAGAAACCTTCACGCGCACATGATGGTATCGGTTCGCAAGATCGAGCGGGTGGATCATGGGCGAAGCACAAAGACCCGGCAGAGCCGGACCCGGACAAACTCGAAAGATGGAAGGAGCGATGCGCCCACCACCTGAACGACAAGCTGGAGCGGTTCGGGTATGACATTCGCGTGGATCATCGCGGCCTAGAGGCCAGGGGCGAGACCCGCGAAGCGGAGATAAAACTAGGACCAGCCGCCGCCGCGCTGGAGCGCAAGGGGATCGAGACCGACCGGGGCAACATCAACCGCGAAATACAGGCACGCAACGCCGAGCGCCAACGCTTTCAGAAACAGGAAGCGGCAGCCCTCGTTACCGAATATCAAACTGTCAGCGCCATCGAGCGGCAGCGCCAAGAAGAACGGGCCGAAGAACAGCAGCAACAGCGGAAATCCACGACACCGGAACGAAGGAGCTTGTTATCGGCGATCTGGAGTTTGGCGAAAACGTCCGGCTGGAATATGTCAAACGTCATTCTTGGAGCGGATCTGGGGGAACTGGTGAAGGGGCGACACGTCGCTGATGAAAACCGGAACGCCGAGCGAGACCGCCGAAGCGCGACAGAACCGGAACGGCAACGCCGCCAGGCGATCACCGCCGAGTTGATGCAAGCCGGAGAAGAATACCGCCAAGCACAGGAAGCCAAACAGCAATCGGAAACACCGCCGCGTCAGTTCGTGGAGCGATCCGGTGAGCAGCCCGCTCCATACCGAGCGATGTTGCAAGGATTAGGTGCAAACGCGCCGAAGCCGGAACCGACGACGGAAAGCTGGATCGAGCGGCAAGGACGGCAACAGCGCGAACGGGATGTAAAGCAGGCTCAGGACCGGCAGCGGGAAACCGAACGGCGGGCCACCCTCACCCCGGAGCAGCACCAAGCAGAGGACGACGCCAAACACCGTCTGCGTAAGGAAGTAGAACGGGAACGCAGCCTATCGCGTGACCTAGACCTAGAACGTTAAAGACACCGATCAATAGGTTTTTGAAAGGAAGAAAACGATGCCGACTAATAAACCACTCCGCGAGATGTCACCCGATGAAATCGCGCAGCTTACGCCGGAGCAGTTCAAGGAACTGGCCGACGATCATAACGACCAGGTACAGACGAATGAGCAGCAGTATCAGGCGGAAATCGACCGGGCGCGAACCATGCCAGATGCCGAATTAGAAAATGAACGCGCCTATCTCGAACACAAGCGGGGAGTTGCTTTACGCTATAACTCCGAACCGTATTCAGTGGGCGAAGAACGGAACCTTAGCGCTGTGAATGATGAGCAGGTGAGGCGCTACAAGGAAGAAAGGAACCGGACCTTCGCCAATAATCCAGAGATGACCATAGATGCAAAAAGCCTCGACTGGCGACCCATGACGGACAAAGAAATCAGCCACGAAATCTATAGGCTTGAAACGATTGCCAACCACCCAGATTACGAGTTTTTGCCTGAAGATGAAAAGCGGCTGACTTACTTCGAAAACGTCGAGCAACAACGACAGAGGGGAGAAGCTGCCAGGAATCTACGTCAGGCCGATGCATCGGAGCCAAGACAGCAGCAGGCTGAACAGGAGAAGGTGATACCTGGGACCGGCAAGGTCGAAAGCTTTATCGAAAGGCAAGGACGGCAACAGCGCGAACGGGATGTAAAGCAGGCTCAGGACCGGCAGCGGGAAACCGAACGGCGGGCCACCCTCACCCCGGAGCAGCGCCAAGCCGAAGACCGGCAGAGACAGCAGGAACGCGGCCTATCGCGTGACTTAGACCGTTAGAGGGAGTAACCCATCTGGCGGCGGCGACGGGCAGCGGCTTGCATTTGGTCAACAACCATCAACGGGTCAATGTCGAACAGGTCGCCGGAGTGCCAGATAGCGGCCTGTTCGGTTTTAGCCTGATGCAACTCCCAAGGAGCCATCAAGCGTTCGGCGGGACCAGCAGACCTAGCAGCGGCACCGGCGTTCATGCGGCGCACACCTTCCCCAATTGGCAGCAATAGCCGCCATTGCTTCAGCGGAAAAGGGAATGCCCTTGGATTCGTCGATATCCATAACGCTGATATACCCCCCGCCGTCGCTTCTTTCAATCCTTAAGTCGTTACAGGCTTGAGTAACGAACGGGCGCATGGTCGAGCATGGACCACAGCAGCCAATAAGCGCGGCGTTCCGGGGTGCAGCGGCAAGGCCAGTTGTGACAGTTGCACAGCGGAGCTTCCCGCGATCCGAGAACCGGATGCCACACCAAAACCTTTTCAGGGATGTATCGGCCATTGATGCCGCGAGGCCGCAGCAGGCGGTATTCCGCCGTGATGAGTTCACCCCTGCATTCGGCGAACACGCGGCCATGTGGTTTCAATCCATACGGAAATGACATAAACCCCCCGCCGATGCTTCTTTCAACGCCGAAAGCGTTCCACCAGATAGGCCGCACGGATGACCGACGACGGAAACCACCCCGGCAACGCCGGTTGAAAATAGACCAGCAGCGCGGCCAGGGCGACGACCGAGAGCAGGAACAACAGCGAACCAGTACCGGAAGCACGGCGGTAGCCGCCACGACGCGCCGGAGCCGCAGGCCGGGGCAGAGTGACCCCATGCCAGAGCCGTAGCCACCAAGGGCGATCCAGCACCAGGACGGCGGCAGCTTTCACGGCGCGATGGCACGCGGCCAGGTCACAGGCGAACAGTTCCGAGCGCGGCACGCGGTAACGGGCCAGGATGCGATGCGCGAGAGCTTCGACAGCCGCCGGATCATCGACAGCATGACGCGAGGCGATCTCGAACGGGTAGACCGTGCCGTATTCCCTCTGTAGCTCATCGGCCCGCAGGCGCAGCGCCCGCGTGGTCATGCCGATCTTGTAGGCCGTCAGGCCGGGATTGCTGAAAATGTATACGAAGCCGGTTGGAGCCATGAGGCCGGAGCCTACCCGATGCCGGAGGGAGAAGCCACGGGCCGGGGGGATGGGCTGCAGCACAGACATGGGCAGCTATGCCGCCGGTGCCATAGCCAGCCGTCGCTATGGTGGATCGACAGCAGCGCCGCCGTTACACTCAGAAGGATGACGACCGAGACCCCGCAATATCTCTACTTGCTGGCGGATGACCTGTACCGTGTCGGCAACTCCGAGAAACCGCGTCTGGAGAATGTACGCCCCAATGATATTCAGACCTACGAACGAAACGGCTTGCAGATGGTCCGCGCCAACGGGCGGGGTATTTCCCTTGGAACCGAACAATACCTCAGCGCACTCAATGTCACAGGCTGGCTCTGGAAAATACCGGCCAAAACCGCCTTGCCGCTAGGCTTAGTGATTGTTCCCGATCCCGACCCGCGCAAGGGGGGACACTTCTTGCTTTGTCCCAATTCTGATATGACAATGGATAAATACAAGGGCCTGCTTTCCGAACTGGCCCTGCATTGCGAGAGGATACGCAAAATATGACAACGCCCGCCCCCACTCCGACGGTAACCATTACACTGACCGAGAACACCGCCCGTTTTGTTCTCGAAGCGTTGCAGATGCTTGAAGACAAGTGGTTAGAGATCAACCGGACCACCACGGACGAGGATGAACAGTCCGACTACGCGATGGACGCGCTGGACTTGCACGGGACTCGTGAATCCATCAAGCAGCAGGCCGTGGAAGCGTTCGGGCCGAGCGTCACCAATTTTTCGCGGGAGCCGTTTCCTTCCAACCCGCCGCGCCCCGCCGACCCGTTGCAGCCGCGCAATTTGGCATAGATACCGGGACCAAAGCCAGCGGCAACTATGGCGATCGCACATAGACGGATGCAGCTAAATTTAAGCTAATTGCTTACATCGGAGCCTTGACCTTCTTTGCATTCTCAATGTCTTGCTGCGCTTTGCCATTCTTTGCTGCCTGCCAACGCATATTCTTTCTGGATCAGATCCTGATCAATTTCCTGCATGTTGAGAGCCGATACGAACTGTTGAAATCCAATAATGCGGAAATCTAGGATCTGATGACAGCCGGGAGTCAAACGAGCCGGAAATCCTAAATTTGTGCCAGTCACAGTATTGTCATTGATGCTGACGTTTGAGGACGAATTGATATCGCAAGTTGTCTTGGGGCTATAGCGGGTTGGGGGCATCCCGTAGAGGCCCCATGCCATAGGATTACCATTCTGGTCAAATAAGTAAGAACCAGTTACGTCTAAAATGGGAGCCGTCAATCTAGATCGAACCCTCGGATCATCGCCGGGAGTACCATACTTGGCTATAAGATCGTTGTATACTCCGGTTCCAATAGGCTGATTTCCCTTATGAAAGAATTTTTCATGTTGAACAAACACCACCTTGCCGTCGATAGCTTCTAGCGACCAACCCTCCTCGTTCATCTTGTAGGCCACAAGGTAGGTAATCGCAGGGTCTTCGCCCTTCGGTGTCTTAATCGTGTATCCAAGCCCGCTTTTAGTTATCTTGCTCTTAGCCTCCTCAAATGACATGCCCACAGTAATTCCAAGGATGTCCTTGGCATGTTGGGCATACGTGATTGCGGAGGAAGTCAAAAAGAGGGCAGAGGCAGTTAAAACCTTCGCTAAGGTCATAGACACATAGTATTATGATGGTCACAAACTGCCGACGCCGCCAATCTTCCTGCAAGACGGTGGCCGAAAGAGAAATCGGCAATTATAGCTACTGGGCAATTATGCCGGAGAAGCTAGTGGGCTGTCTGATTGTGCAGGTGAGCCGCCAGTGAGACCAATACGAAAATCATGTAGAGAATGGCAACGACGCCGATGGAAAGCAGACCATTCACGGCATACTGCGCTGGTTTCGATAGTTGGGGTTTCGGCAAAACGTTCAAAATTTTTGCAGGGCCGTCGTCTGACTTTGTGTGAGTGTTGATCTCGTTCCATAAGATC
>CAXTMN010000046.1:26116-35254 GCA_964245395.1 uncultured Bryobacteraceae bacterium | reverse complement strand
ATCGTAGGGAGGAATGGGCGGACCCCCGGGAAACGCTCTGAGATCGGGATATTTTTGTTCCTCCATGATGTCTTTGACAAAGGGGCGAAACGGCTGAGCGAGAAGCAGAACGTAGGCACACTTCCGGTACTTGACTCCATCGGCTTCGAAGGGCGACCTGGCAATCTGAACTTCCGCACCCTGGTCGATGAGAAGATTGATCATCTTCACTGTGGTGTTCGGATCGCGCTGCTGAGGAGGAACGACAAAGGCATACGGAGTCTCTTTTTCACCTTTCTCGATTTCGTCGCGGCCCATCTGATAGAAGTTACGCAGGAAGTCTCCGCGGTAACGAGCGGTGGTGTCGAGTACGGCCATGGCAGCGGAGTATTCATACTCGACAACGTCGCGCAAACGCCAGACGCCGCCGGGCCAAGGGTTGGAGAAGTTGGATCGAAGAGCATATTCGGACAGTCCCGGGCTGTTTCCGGTCAGCTCGCTCAGCTTTTGAGTTACGGGGGACGCCATGTTCGGAGAAGCCGTTTCGGTGAGCACGCTCACCATGTTGTGGAACCAGGGCTGCTGAAGAGAATTGCCTTCCCACCAGGATGTGTAGGCAATGCTTTGCGCCAGTCCGGTGTGTCCGGCGACATCTTCGGCGGTGGCCATGCTAGCACCGAGCTGGTTATTGCCGCGCCAGATGAGCGGGTGAATATTTGGATTGAGCGGATCAAGAAACGGCGGGACGAAGATGCGCGCGCCGGTACGCCCTTGCTGGTGGATGTCGTAGAGTACGGGCGGAAACCAGTCTTTGAAGTAGAACTTAGTAACTACCTTGGTCTCGTCGAGGTTGAGCATGAACCAGTCACGGTTGTTGTCGTGGCCCACATACTTGTGATAGAGCCAGGGAAGCGGCGCATTCTCGTATTTGGTGTGAACCGTTTTGTTGTACCAATCGACAACGGTGATGTTGCCATCGGGATTATGAGAAGGCCAGAGGAGAACGACGTCCTGGTCAAGGATACGACGGATGTCAGGGGTGTCCTTCGTTACCAGATCATAGGCAAGTTCCATAGAGAGCTGGGTTGCGCCGACTTCACTGGCATGGATGGAGCAGCTTACCGCGACGAGGAGCTTTCCTTCGGCGATGAGAGGGGACGCATCATTGGGCGACAAGCCTCGAGGGTTGGCCAGCCGCTGTGAAATCTGTTTGTAGCGGTCAAGCTTCGCCAGATTTTCAGGCGAAGAGATGACCGCGACGATCATCGGATTGCCCTCGGACGATTTTCCGGCTTCGATCAGCTTCAGCTTATTTGACGAGCCAGCCAGGACTTGAAAATACTCGACGATCTGGGGCCATTTCACCAGCTTGTAGTCTGCGCCCATTTTGAAGCCGAAGTACCGTTCGGGTGATTTGAGGGACTGCGCGGAAAGCGATAACGCTGAGGCGCAAAGGGAGAGCAGGAATAAGTTGAAGTTGAGCTTGCGATGCATGAAGAGACTATCCTCTGGAAATCGCCTGGACGACTTCGTCCGGCGAGGTTGGCCTAGAGTGTAGATCATTCCATATTGGCGTAAGCCATTCCTGATGATCGGAAGTCTGGCCTCGAACGATCTGCAGATAGCGAGCGGCAATGCTGGAGGTAAGCGGGCCAGGCGCCCCGGTGAGATACACCATGCCGTCAATCTCGCGAATGGGCAGCACCTCCCAGCCAGTGCCCATAAAGAAGGCCTCATCGGCCAGATAAAGATCAGTACGCGTCAGATCAGTCTCGCGAACGGTGAGGCCGCTCTCGGTGAGAGTGGTGAGCAACGTGGCGCGGGTGAGGCTCTCGAGTATGCCGGCGGAGAGTGGAGGCGTGTATACGATGCCTTTGCGGACCAGGGCAAGGCAGGCACCGGCGCTTTCAGTCACCATGGCGCTTTCGTTGAGAAAGATGGGGCAATCGTAACCAGCCAGTTGAGCTTCAATCATGCCGAGGCGTCCGTTGCTGTAGTTGGAGAAGGCTTTGATCCGCGGCGGCATGAGGCGTTCCGAGATCCGAATCCAACTGCTGACACAGGCGCGACACGTTCGATTCGGGGGAGCTGCTGTGAATGGCCAGGTATCGATGACCAGCTCCGTCTCCGCATCAGCAGGGATCATCTGATCGCGAACCAAGCCGGCGGCGAAGACCCAGGGACGGATATAAGTATCTTGCCGCGTTTTATTGGCTCGCAGAAGCTCCTCAACGGCAGCGACCATCTGCTCTGCGGTCCAGGAGCATTTCAGGCGGGCCAGACGGGCTGACGAGACAAGCCGGGCCATATGTTCCTGCAAGCGGAAGCAATACAGTTGCTGATTCCCGGGATTCCAGTAGGCTTTCAACCCTTCGAATACGGAAGCAACAGAGGCGTGTCCAACGGACGTAACGTGAACACTGGCCTGCTCCCAAGGGACGAGTTCTCCGTTACGCCATAAGTAGGAAGCGTGGATCTTGGGGTCTGCGATAAAGCTACTGAGCAATTTTCTCTCCCAGACGTCAGAAAGCGGCGAGCGTTAAAAGACGAACTTTAGAGCGAACTGAAGTTGTCTTGAGGATGGTAAGCCACCGGCGGCAGATATGGTGCTCTGGATTTTACCTGCGGCCGGATTTGGCGAATTTGGCCCCGTGTACAGGCTCGAATTGGGGTTGGAAAAGTTCGGGTGGTTAAAGATGTTGAACGCTTCTGCCCTGATCTGCAAGTTCATGGACTCACGGATGCGGCTGTTCTTGACAATGGCCAAATCGTCGTTACAGAGAGAGGGACCAAAGAACTGATCGCGTCCCTCATTGCCTATGGTTCCTGGTGCAGCCAAACTGAAATCGGCAGGGTTGTAATATCTCAGGAGATTCCCTTTCTGAACGACATTGTTGAAGTTGACCCCGGCGTTGACGTTGGGCAGGCTAGGGCTATTCTGCTCATTCAATCCGACGCAATCATAGCCGCACGTTACCGTAAATGGCAAGCCGGTATGGAAGCCGAAGATATTGGAAAGCTCCCAGCCCTCCGGCAGCCGGTGTCCGTGAAAAGGTAAGTCGTAGACCACGTTCGTGGATATGTTTTGTTGCCGATCAAAGCTGCAGTTCCCTCGATTTCGGGACAGAGGATACGGGTAGAGTGGGGCAAGATAGCCGCCATTGTCTACCGAGTAAGTAGCTGAACCGCTATCCAGGCAATGAGAGTAAGTCCAGTTAGTCTGGAACATCAGACCCTTACTAAGAGCCTTATTAGCCTGGAGCTGGAGGGCGTTATAACTGGCATGCGCCCACGGTAGAATTTCTCCCATGTCGCCGAAATTTGGATTGATACGCGGATTGGTGACGAGGGTCAGGCCTGTGCCGACGAACTGCTGGGTGGCAAAGACGGGGTTGCTCAGGGTGCCTGAATTGATCGGCGGATTCACTTCGATCTGAGTGAGAAGGTGGGAGCTTTGAGAACCGAGATAACCGGCACTGAGTACGATGCCGCCGGCGATCTGGCGCTGAATATTCACGTTGTACTGGATGACATAGGGCGTGCTGTTGATGTCGTAACCTAAGGCGTCGTGAATAGATGGCAGAGCCGAGGTGCACTGGGAAGCGGCTGCCGTGCAGGTGAAGGCGACTGGAACTGAGAACGCGGGGAAAGGCACGGTGACCTGGTCGAAAGGCGGAGAGAAGTTGTAACCAACTCCATAACTGCGGGGTTGATAAACATCGTGGACGATGCCGAATCCGGCCCGGACGACGGTCTTGTTGTCGCCGAAGGGTGACCAGGCGACTCCGACGCGGGGGTCGAAGTTCTTCAGCGACGGATTGCTGAGGAACGGGTGGGGAACGCTGGTGTAGGCGGTGTCTACATTTTGCAGGATGTGGACAAAGGAGTAAAGATTGTTATGGATCTCGACTGGGTTCGATTCGAAGGCATAACGAAGACCTACGTTCACGGTCAGGTTCTTGGTCGCTTTCCAGTCGTCCTGTATGAATCCAGTTACGTCCAGTTCACGAAAATCGCGAATACTATCGGCTTGCCCGGGAAGAGCTCCGATAAATGAGTAAGGCTGTCCTGCAAGAAACGAGTTAGCCGTGGGAGTTCCGCTGGCGCTGTATCCCCAAGCCGAGAAATAGTAATTGCCAGCCGGGTTCACGGGCGTGTTGGTCAGCGTTCGGTTTCTAAGTAACCAGGCTCCTATAGAGATGGAATGGCCGCCTTTGACCCAGAGGAGCTGATCGCGAGGTTCAAATTTGTTCTGGATGTAATCGAAGATGGGAGCAGTGGGCGTATTGAGCCCGAAGTCGGAGGAAAGGCCGGGAACGCTGTAGAAGCAATCGTAGCCGTTTAGAGCGTTGCAGTTGAAAGCCCCGATGCGATTGGAAGCATTGCCGACCTGTGCGGTACGGGTGAAGTTAAATTGCGCCTGGTTGATCAGGGTGCTCGAGATGTTTCTGGTCCAACCTACAGCGTCGAACTGATTATGGTCGAAGGCGGTTTGGGGGTAGAGCGCGAGGCTGTTAGCGGAAAAGGGCTCGGAGAGAGTAGCGCGGTCGTAGATGGAACGAGCCCAGACAGCATCTTTTTCAGTAACGTTGTAATCCCACCTGCCGACAAAGTAGTTTTCTACTCCCGACTGGTTGCCGTTAAGAACCGCTTGAGAGGTTCCGTTGCCGAGGTCGACTGCACCGGGAGGAGGCAAGGGGATGGCGTTAAGAGAGTTGAGGACCGTTTGCTCACGGGTCCGCGCCGCGCCGGGGCCGAGGGTGCCGATATAGTTTTGAACTTCGGTACGTGCTGCCTGGTTGGGCGTGGTGACCACTGGAGTTTCACCCAGGGTTTGGCGCAAACCTTCGTAATTCGCGAAGAAGAACATTTTGTTCTTTTTGATGGGTCCGCCGAATGTTCCGCCATACTGATTGCGCTCGAAGGCCGGCTTGCCGGTAGAGGGGACAAAGTAGGGGTCTGCATCGAAGATGGCATTGCGGGCGAACTCATAGCCGGAGCCATGGAAGCTATTCGCTCCGGACCTGGTGACTGCGTTCACGCCTCCATTTCCACCTCCGAACCGAGCGCTGGCCGTGCTGGTGTAGGTCTGGAACTAGGCGATAGAGTCGACACAGAGTGAGGTGCCCAGCACTGCGGCACCGGCGCCGCGGTCCCAGAAGTCCTGAATATCCTGACCGTCGATCTGTTCTTCCTGCCCGACTGGACGAGCACCGGCGAAAGAGTACACCTGAGAGCGTCCGATATAGGCAGAGGATGCAGCATTGGTGACCGGTACGACGCCAGGAGTGAGGACGATGAGTTGTTCAAAGTTGCGGCCGTTGAGCGGCAACTCGCGCATTTGGGTTTGATTGATAAGCCCTGAGACAACGGAGGTGGCGGTGTCGACCTGTGCGGCCTGCTCCTCAACCACGACTTCCTGCTTCATCTGGCCGACTACGAGGGGAATGTTGACCTCGCGCTCTTCGCCGACTGCGAGGACGATATTTTCACGCAGGGCGGTCTCGAAGCCCTGGGCCTGAACCTGGATCTGGTAGGTGCCAATGGGCAGACCGGGGAGGGCGTAACGTCCCTCTTTATCTGACTTGAAATCTGTCGTGATGCCTGTTTGCAAATTGCGAAGCGTACCGACAGCGCCGGGGACAACAGCGCTTCCGGGATCAGTGATCAAGCCGCGGATCGTCGCTGTTCCCAACTGCCCGAGAGCAACAGCGGCGGTCAGAACAAGCCAGAATGACGCTGAACAGCAATCGGACAAGAACAATCGAAGTCTGGTTGAGCTCCCGGAACACATCTAGAGTCTCCTCACGTAAGATCAATCGGACGGTCAGTCAGATTAGAAATACTGTCGCGCGTCAGCAAGCGCCTGTCTTGAACGGCGTTAGCATTTGAACGCAATTAGCGTAACGGGAACAGACGCAAAACCAGGAGTTCGCCCCGGGTGTCCTGGCGATTCGGATTACTCGATTCTCACAACGGTGGAGGAGGGGCCGTGGAAGCGTTCGAAAATAGCGGGATCGTGTCCCGGTATGATCAAGGTTTTTTCTGTGGCGATGGTGCGCATACGGTCCTGGGCTTTGAGGTTTGACTCTGGGTCCAAGGTCGCGGCGATAGGTACATGCTTGTCGAGGTTTTCGTACAGATAGACGTTGTCGGAAGCAAGAACAACCGTTCCCTTTGCCGTAATGACGCTAACAAATTGTGAGGCGTACGTGTGTTTACCGCCGATGAAACAGGTAATACCGGGAATGATCTCCTGATTGTCGCCGTTGACAAAGGACAGGCGACCGTCCATGTTCATTTTGACGTAAGAGAGTACGTCGTCAGGATCAATACCGCCGTGAGTCCGCTTTCCGTGCCAAGCCTCGCCTGTGTAGTAGGTGTACTCGTCGCTCTGCAGCCAGATGCGGGCTTTAGGAAAGAGATCGGCGCCGTCCGCATGGTCCCAGTGCATGTGCGTCACGATGACGTCGGTGATGTCTTCTGGTTTCACACCGGCGGCCGCAATGGCCTCAGAGGGCTTTTTAAAGTCGGTGATTTTCCACTGTTTGAAGAATTGCTCCCGATAGAAGCCGGAGTCCACGAGGATGTTTCTCCCGTTACCGCGCACCAGCCAGACGATCATGGCGATGTCCATTTTTCGGGAGGGATCGGCACCCGCGACAAGCCCACGAAGCGGAAAGTCGACGATGGTGCCGTAGCGAACGGCGTCCACGGTGTACTGGGGTTTGGACTCTGGCGCAGCCAGGACTGCGCCTGAAGCAGAGATAATTGCAAAGGAAATTAGGGAAGAAAGCGAGCGGAGTTTCATAAGTCTGTCCATCGGGGGAATTCGAAGAATCGACAGCTTAACATGAAAGACAAGAACGAGCGAACTAACTTAGCGGATCTACTTGACGTATTTGTCAGCTAGTTTATAATCGAGAAAATCTTCGAAAAGTCGTGCAGCGTTCGCCAGCAGACCAAGAGATCTGAACTTTTCGCATTTTTCCAAAATCGGGAGAAAGCGATGCAGACCGCCAGCAAAGGCCGATATCTCGGACGGGTCCTCACGAGTCGAGCCCTCAGTAACTTCGTGTTAGTTGAGAGCGAATATACGGCTGGGCAAAACCTTTTGTTGCATTCACACGAGAGGGCCTTCATTTCCATCGCATTGCAAGGGTCTTACCTGGAACAGTGCGGATCGTCTAATTTGTATTGCGATGTAGGGCAGGTTATTTTTCACACGGCAGGTGAACGGCACTCGAACCATTTCTTTGAAAGCGGGGGGAGATCGCTAAATTTGGAGATACTGCCGCACTTTGCGGAGCGATTGCGGAACTACGGCGTAGATACCGCGGCTCGCATCACGCTACGGAGCCGGCACTATATGCAACTGGGGCTGAAGCTACAGGCGGAAGCATTCCGGTATGACTCGGTATCTGAACTGGCGATCGAAAGCCTGGCTATGGAAATCCTTTCCGAGATGATCCGGAGCCAGGCGAGTAAGACAAAGCCGCTGAAGGAAAAATGGTTAGAGCGGGTAAATATGCTGTTACACGACCGCTACCGGGAATCGGTCTCGCTGAAGGAGATTGCAGAATACGCCCGGGTCCATCCGGTCCATCTGGCGCGCGCGTTTCGCCAGCGGTACGAATGCACGATTGGCGAGTACGTTCGTCGACTGCGAGTGGCGTCCGCGATGCGGGAGATTACAGGATCGGACTTGTCTATTGCTGAAATAGCGAATCGCAACGGGTTTGCAGACCAGAGTCATCTGTGCCGGATGATTCGGCAACATACGGGAAGATCGCCCCGGCAGCTGAGAACGACAGAGGAGAAGTTCGAACTGTTACGAGATTAGCAACAGGCAACTCTCGCCCTAGGGTGGTTGTGAGAAACCTAACTAGCTCTAGAATACAAGTCTCAAGCCAAATTGAAGCTGCCTGCTCCCGTAGATGCCAACTGCATTTCCTCCGGCCGTGTATATCTGACCGAAGTTAGAGCCTAGCGTATTGTTTGGCGTATCGAAGTTGACGTTGTTGAAAATGTTAAATGCTTCCGCTCGGAACTCTACCTTGCGCGTTTCAGAAAAAGGGAAGTTTCTTGCTAAAGCAAAGTCCAGCTGACGAAAACCGGGGCCTGCCAGATCATTCCGGCCGGCGTTGCCAAAAGTGCCAGGAGCGGGGATGGCAAACGCAGCCGAATTGACCCAGCAATTCGGAGTGTGAGTCTGGCAGTTCGCCGAGGATTGATAAGGATTTCCGACGACATTCGGCCGGTCGCCAAACTGACCCGTATTGCTGTTGTCGATGGCCAGCACAGGAGTGAAGGGATTGCCAGAGTGTATTTGCAGGATTCCATTTAACTGCCAGTCACCTAGCACTTTTGCGACGAGGCCAATTTGATGCCGCAGGAACGGCAACTCGTAAACATAGCTGAATACAAAGCGGTGACGCACATCGTACGAAGATGGCCCCCAGTTCCCATTGATGTTAGAACTGTCCTGGAGAGTGTTGTAACCGCCCGTTCCCGATGAGTTATCGAAGGAATGACTATAGGTGTAGGAAGTGAGAAACTGCATTCCATTTGAAAGCCTTTTCTCCAGCCGAGCTTCCAAACCATCGTACTGGGAGGAGAAGAGCGGTTCCACACTGCTGATGTTGGAGTAACCTGCAAACGGACGGCGAGATTGAACAGAGCCTGAACCGAGGGAAGCTTGATTCAGGTTCACAGTGCCGTACAAGTCCGTTCCGCGGGTGCCCACATAACCAACGTCAAGTATCAGATTCGGCCGTAACTCATGTTGAATATTGGCGCTGAACTGCTGGACGCGGCCCGGCTTGTAATCCTGGGAGAAGGCCGACAGCGAGGGATAACCAAGATCTCGAGCATTGATGAAAACATTATTCAACGTAATTGACGCACCGTCTCCTAAGACAAGGTTGGATGAATAGAAGGGTTCATTGAGGCGTAGACCTAGAACCTGGTTGATTTGGGTTAACTCGTAGAAGATTCCCCAACCGCCGCGAACGACCCACTTACCCGTCCCGAACGGGTCCCATGCCACACCGATGCGAGGCGCCAGCTGCTTGCCATATGTATTGTAGAGAGAGCTGCCTGCGCCGTTCTGACCGGCTACTACATTTAGCCCGGTGGCAGGGTTGAAGTTTGACATGC
>CAXTMN010000046.1:25165-26101 GCA_964245395.1 uncultured Bryobacteraceae bacterium | reverse complement strand
GGCCGAGAGTGAGTGTCAATCCTGATTTGACATGCCAGTCATCCTGGGCAAATCCCGACGCTTCTTTGTCCCTAAACAGGAATTGCGAGTCACCGTTCTTGAAGACTCCGATCACTCCGAGATTGGGAAGTCCCAGAAGCAAGTCAGAAAGAGGATTGCCCGAATACTGGCCACTGAATGATAATGATCCGCGAACGTTAGCATCGAGCAAGTAATCGGAACTAAAGTGATGGAAGTCGCCGCCGAACTTGAAGGTGTGTTTTCCTTTGATCCAGGTCAATGTGGGGGAAACGAAGGTGCCGTCAAAGGGGCCGAGCTGGGGAAAGTAGACGGAAGACCCAAGGTTAGAATAGGCGCCGGCGAGAGAAACGGAAGGAAATCCCCAATCTCTGGGGTTGGTTGCTACGCCAGTGAGGCCGAGTTTGGCTTCCACGTTGGTGTCATGATCTTGCTGAAGATAGTGATATTCAAATCTGTTCCAACCAACACGCACTTCACTGATTAAATTTGGCGAGAAGGTGTGAATCTCACTAATACCGGTCGTGTAATTATGATTGGCGCTCTCGGTCAGACCGAATCCTGGAATATTGGTATTGCTGTTGTAATTACTGATTGGGTTGTTATAGTTAATGTCTTCGAAAGCAATCCGCCCACTCAGACGATCTTTGAGGCCGAAAACCTGATCGATTTTGAGGACAGTGACATCGTCACTGCTGGTGCCAATTGGGCTCACGTTTAACACCCCGTTCGGACCATTCGGCGCCGGGTAATAGCTTGCGATAGCGGCGCCGATTGAGTTAATCCGGTTCGCAGGAATGATGTTGCCGGCAAAAGGCAGGTTGGTCAAGGGATCGCGAATGACGGTGGAGGAATCAGAGAAGTTTCCCTTTGTCTCCTGGACTGTGGGAACGATATTGGACGCGCTCTCGCCTTGCG
>CAXTMN010000046.1:0-25155 GCA_964245395.1 uncultured Bryobacteraceae bacterium | reverse complement strand
GCGACTGGCGCAGACCTTCCCAAGCAAAGTAGAAGAAGGTTTTATCGCGTTTGATTCGTCCGCCTAAGGCAGCACCGAACTGATTCCGTCGGAAGGCTGGAATTTTACCTGGCGGATCGAAGAAGTTTTTAGCATCGAGGCTGCTATTGCGCAAGAACTCGTAAGCGTCCCCATGAAAGGCGTTGCCACCGGATCGCGTGATGACGTTAATTTGAGCGCCTGCGGTACGGCCGAATTCTGCGTCGTAAGTCGGCGACATTACGCGAAACTCCTCAATGGTGTACGGTGGAACGTTAACCACGTACTCGCCAATGGCCTGTGTGGTGTTGTCCATCCCGTCCACCCAGAAGTAATTTGATTCTTCCCGGAGACCATGAACCTCAATGGATCCACCTTCTCCAGACAAGTTCGATCCTTTTACAGTGGATTGTGCGCCGGGCACCAACAGATCGAGTTGCAGGAAATTGCGTCCGTTGAGCGGCAGTTCCGAGGTTTGCGCACGGGTGACTGCTGTCCCGACAGTGGCATTCTCAGACTGGACTTGGGGCACTTCCGAGGTGACTGTAACGTTCTGGTTGATCTGTCCGACTTCCAACTGAAAGTCCAGGCGCTGGCGTTGGTCGACTTGCAGGGCAACAGCTTCATGGGTGACGGTCTTGAATCCCTGGGCCTCCACCGACACCTGGTAGGAACCAGGAGGAAGTAACGAAGCCTCATAGTTACCTTCTGCCTTGGTGATGAGCACCTGGCGCTGCCCAGTTCCGACGTTGGTCACTGTGACATTGGCCTGCGGGACTGCGGCACCACTGTTATCGGTAACGGTGCCTAAGACAGAGGCTGAGAAGGCCTGGCCCCACACATTGGAGTGGCCGAATTCTAAAAGTACGACCAAAAACAACAGGATGTTTTGTTTGATAATCTTGCGAACAATCACAGTGATGCCCTCAGTTTTAGATCAGATTGGAGCAGCTTACGCGTGCTATGCGGCTAAGGACGGGCGGCGCTTATGCCATTCTGTTGCCGATTCGTAGGCGTTGCCTACGCGGAAGAGACTGGCTTCATCGAAAGGCTTTGCATAAAACTGCAGAGCCAGGGGAAGTACGGGATCGTGCGAAGTAAAACCACAAGGCATGACCAGCCCAGGCATTCCCACCATGTTGCCGATTGCGGTGAGCCCTAACAGCGGAGTGAGTGACGAAGGACCGGACCGTACGTCGCTTTTGGCGACCTCGGGCGGATCAAGCTTGCCCGCGGGATGTCCGCCGGGCACAACCATCACGTCACACTTTTCGAATACCTGACGCATGTCCTCCATCAGAAGAGTGCGAACGCGAAGAGCTTTGATGTATTCAGTAGCGGGGTAAAATTTGGCAGCTTCCAAGCGCTCTCGAACCAGGGGGTCGAATAGATCGGCCTTCTCTCGCAATCTTGTTTCGTGAAAACATGCTCCCTCCGCCATGGCGATAATCCAGAGTGCAGGGCCAGCTAAATTCGCGTGAGGCACATTTACGTCGACGACAGTGGCACCCATTTCCGACAGTTTGGCTATGGCGGTGTGTATCGCTTTGATCGTTTCCGGATTCCCGTTGTCGTAGAAGTAGTTCGTTGGAACTCCAATGCGAAGACCTTTCACATTCTTGTTTAGCGACTCAGAGTAGTTGGGAACCGGCTGTTGAGAGGCCGTGCTGTCCTTCGGATCTGGACCCGCTATTACCTGCAACAGCATTGCCGCATCAGCGACTGTCTTGGTCATAGGGCCGACATGATCAAGAGTCCAGCTGAGGGTAGTTACGCCAAAGCGGCTTACGCGTCCGTAGGTTTGCTTAAGTCCCACGATGCCGCAATTAGCAGCGGGTCCGCGAATGGAACCGCCGGTGTCAGTCCCGATGCAGAGCGGGGTCATATAGGCGGCCACAGCGGCACCAGAACCGCTAGAGGAGCCAGAGGGGGAGTAAGCCAAATTCCAGGGATTGCGTGCGGGCCCAAAACCAGATAAGACGCCACTTCGCATGGCGTACTCAAGAAGGTTCAGCTTGCCCATCATGATCGCGCCGGCACGATTCAGGCGCTCGGTTACTGTCGATTCGTAGGCAGGTATCCAGTCTGGGTCGACCTTGGATCCGTTTGTTGTACGAATGCCCGCAGTCGCGAGAATGTCTTTCGGTGCGTAGGGCAGACCATGAAGCGGTCCTCGATATTTGCCAGCTACAATCTCCTTTTCCTGTTCCCGAGCTCGCTGCAGCGCTTGCTCACCGGTAACCGTGATGAAAGCATTTACCTGGGGATTCAGTTTCTCAATGCGGCTTAGATACGCTCGAACAACCTCAACCGGGGACACCTGGCGTTTACCGATGAGCGCTGCCAACTCTGTTCCAGACTTGAAAACGAGTTCTGAATCAGTCATAGCTCATTTCGCCTTCCGGCGCTGCTATCGTCGTTACCCGTCGTGAACGGCAGACCTGCGGGAAGCTGATCGCGCCGGGTCGGATCAAACACGGGAGCGGGTTCGATCAAATCGGCTACACGAAGATCATGTACAATCTGGAACTCCCGCAAATTTTGTTGCAGAGCAGCTTCGATGATTTTCAGCCGTTCCTCACTGAAATGCTCACCGATAACGGTCGAAGCGTCTTTCAGGACGTCGACGGAGAGTTCTGGAGTCGAATGCGCAGTCGCATTCAGTGCAAACGGCGCCTGTATTCCGGTTGCACCTAAGGCCTGAAGGAGGATTCTCCTCGTCAGATTCCCTGGCGGGGGACTTGGTTCTTGCATGATTGATCAATTCCTCGTTAGTCGAGTCGATCAGCGACAAGGCTGGACAAGCGATTAGCTTGCGTACCTAAGCCGGGGCATAGATTCCTTCTTACCGGGTTGCGTTACTCGGGGGTGCGGCAAAGGAGAAGACGGAAGAGTTCTCAACTTACGTGCCGTCACTGAACCAATGCGTTGGCGACTCCGAAGTTAGCAAGTCGCGGTGCGGCAGTCAAGGATATTTTGCGACCTGTAAGGTCCCGCGAGTAGGATTGCGCATCGGAACTTAGTAACTCAAAGTTTTTCTTGACATTTAACTCATCCTTGGCGATAGTGGCTGTCACACTGCCATCACCGTAGTCTGGGAAGCGTACCAGCTCTGGCATTGTGACCTTCGCATGACGATATCTGAGCGATCCCATTCACCTCTCGCTGACGTGGATCTTGACCATCCCTGGTCTCTGATTACTGAATTCGCTTCCCGACCCCGTTGGAGACCAGAAGATGTGAATAGCGCGGGCGAATACATTGCAAACAGACTGAGAGACGCCAGCGTACCCGTATCAGTTTATGAGCCCGATCTGTACTTGTCCATTCCGTACGAAGCAAAGGTTGTCAGCGGGGGATTGACTTTTCGTGCTAAGCCCCCTGCCTATAGCAAATCTGTTCCCCACGGTGTTACAGGGAAACTAGCGCACGTGCCGGCGGGCTATTCAGCAAACGTCAGCAGCCTCTTTTCAAGCAATACCAGCAGAATTCTCGATAACGACAGGTTGGCGGGAAAGATTGTTGTCACGGAAGGCTATGGCCTACCCAACAAGGTTTCGGAACTGCAGGAGGCAGGCGCACTGGGTGTGATCACAATCAATCCGGGCGAAGACATACACTGGGCAATTTGCACTCCGATTTGGGGATCGCCGGGGCTAAATGATTTACCTCGCAAGCCAAAGATTCCGGTACTTTCCGTTAACCGGAACGACGGGCAAAAGCTGATTGAGGCGGCAACCCGAGGCGAAGAGGCCACAATTTTTACTCACCTTGATGAAGGTTGGTTTTCTCAAAAGGTTGTAGTTGCGGAGATTCCTGGGTCACTTGATCCCGAGCCGTTTGTTTTATTGCATGGCCACTATGACAGTTGGGATGTCGGGGTGGGTGACAACGCCACGGGCGACGCAACGCTCCTAGAAGTTGCTCGTGTTTTATGGAAGAACCGGGGGCAGCTGCGCCGCTCGGTGCGTGTGGCCTGGTGGCCAGGGCACTCGACAGGCCGGTATGCAGGCAGCACCTGGTACGCGGACGAATTTGCAAGACAGTTGGATGAACGTTGCGTAGCGCAAATAAACTGCGATAGCCCTGGATGCCGGTGGGCGACGGACTTTTCACATGTTTCCTGGTTGCCGGAGGCAGAGGGCTTTGTGAAGTCGATCATTAGCGAAGTTGCAGGGCTGAACAGCGACGGAGAACGCCCCCCTCGCGCAGGCGATTGGTCGTTCAATAATATTGGGCTCAGCGGCTTTTTTATGCTGAGCTCAACGATGCCAGATGCGCTTCGCGTCGAGAAGGGTTACTACGCGGTTGGCGGTTGCGGTGGAAACATCGCCTGGCACACGGAGAATGACACCCTGGAGATTGCCGACCAACAAATCACGCTGCGGGACATAAAGGTGTATCTTGCCGCCGTGCTTGGCGTGGCAAACTCGGAAGTTTTACCATTTGACTGGCGTGATGCTGTCGCGGTCCTGAAAGAGACGCTTGACAACTACCAACAAGCAGCCGGCAAACATTTCGACTTCACCCCAGCTTCCGAAGCGCTGGAAAGCTTATCGACAAAACTGCAGGACTTTTACACCCGGCTCTCCGGTAAATCAGTGCCCGTGGCGACAGCGAACCGGATAATTCGACAATTGGCGCGGATTCTCGTACCGCTCGATCATGCTCGCGAGATGCGTTTCTCCCACGATCCTGCGCTGCCTGTGCCCTCGTTGCCAGCGCTGAGTGCAGCCAATGCAATTTCCACTCTGCCCGAGCACATGATCAATTTCGCCAGGACCGAGCTGCGGCGCGGACAGAATCACGTGGTGGACGCGCTCCGCCGGGCCTCGCAATTACTTGAGCAGAGCTTGATCTCTTGATGAAGACCTGATGCGCGTTGTCGCTCTGCGCCTTTGCGTAGCACTCTGCTCCTTCGAGAACCCATGTTTACTCATTCGCGGACATTTTTCTTTGTACTGTTAGCTTATTTTTCCGTAATCCTTGCGATCGGCATTAGTGGCCTGCGAAAGACGCATACGGAAGAGGACTTCCTTACCGCAAGCCGCAGCATCGGACCGTGGGTGGGAGGTGCTGCCCTAGCAGCCACGCAGATCAGTGCAGGGACGCTGGTGGGAACGGTAGGCCGCCACTATGCAACGGGAGTGGACTGGGTTTGGATCTGGCCGGGTGTCTGGTTTGGATGGTTGGTCTCAGCGATTTTCGTCGGTCCAAAGTTGAGGGAGTTTGGAGCGCTCACCATTCCTGATTACCTGGCTGCCCGATACGAAAGCAAAGGCATTCGCATTATCTCTGCCCTGTTCATCATCTTGGTCTATATGGTCTTGCTGGTTGCGCAATACCAAGCTTGCGGCGTGATTTTTGAGGCTATCTTCGGCATTCGTCCCGTGATCGCGATGGCTTTGTTAGTGATTAGTACTCTCCTGTACACGATGTTGGGCGGCGTGCGATCGAGCTCGTATATCGATTTTTTGCAGATCTTCATCATTGTTCTAGGTCTGTTGTTAGCGGTCTCCATTCTGGTGCATCACTTCGGTGGCCTGAGCGCCGCTGGGCGTTTTCTCTGGTCGGTCGATCCCCGACTGACAGGCGGATGGTACGACTGGAAGCAACTTTTTGGCATTTCGTTCGCTCTTGGCTTCAGCATTGCGGCGGCGCCCTACGAAATGGTGCGCTTTTACTCCATGAAGGACAAAGCCACTGTTCGTTTTGCCATCGGAGTTTGTTTCCTGTTGCAAGCCCTGATTGGAAGCGCGGTATTGATCATGGGTTTGATGATTCGAGCGATTTTTCCGGTACTCGCCTCTCCGGATGAAGCAAGTTCGGTGATGGCAGGCTTCATTCTGCCGTCTATCGCTGGATCGCTGTTTGTGGTGGCGCTGGTCTCGGCTATTATGTCGAACGTCAACTCTGTCCTGCTTGTTTCCTCCGCCGGGATATCTCACGACATATATGGCCGCTTCGTGAACCCGCAGTCTAGCGAGGGCGGCCGACTGCTCGTCAACCGTCTCAGCATCGTGGCGCTTAGCCTCGTTCCCATCTGGTTTGCGCTGCAACGCCTGACTGACATTCAGTCGATCGTTGTTGCGGCGATGCGCTTAGTGGCGAGTTTCTTTTTCGTGCCTGTGGTGCTGGGCTTAAACTTGCGGGTTGGATCCTCCGCAGGAGCACTGGGTGCGATGGCCGGCGGAGTCGCCGCTTGCCTGCTGTGGCCGGGCACGGGTGCTCGGGTTTTTCCAGGCGTAGACGCTGCCGAGGTTGGGATTGCGGCAAGCCTCTCAATCTACCTGTTACTGGCAAGTTTCACCCGACCTGTTTCGACGAACACGTTGTCGTTGTTTTTCAAGCCGAGTGTATGAGCAAATACCGGTTGCTCGCGGTCCTTCTCACCTGCCAGCCTCTTGTCTTTCGCCCTGTAGTAGCGCAGCAAACTACGGGTGGGCTAATCGCTTATCACTGTTCTGTTCAGCGTCTTGATCGGCGCACAGCAACAGTGACGGCGAGTTTCGAGGCGGCAAGACGAAGTAGCGGTTCTATCGCAACAGTGGGGTTATGGAGGAATCAGACGGTCTCCGGTGTTTTACTCGATCGGCAGCCGGCGGGGATCAACCCAAACACAGCTGAGGGCGCGCTAAAGGTTGCCATCCCAGCCGGGAGCGGGCACAGTCATGAAGTCTCTTACCGGGTGACAAGTTCTGCCAATGAACTTACTCGGATTCCGTTGCCCATCCCTTCTGAGGCTCCGCCGGCTGGACAGCAAATTGTCGACATAGATGTGATGCTGCCGCAAGGTGAGACGGCATTCGGCGATCAGTTTCCAGCCTTCATTTGGTCAGCACCGGGCACAGGTCGCGCTGAGCTTGGGGTGGTCCCGTCGTTTCTGCTAGTCCAAAGCAAAGCGGATTCAACAATTGCACTTACTGACAATCTATTTTCGTTCAGCGCGGTCTCCGAAGCGCTCATGTTTGGCTGTATAGTCGCAGGCTCCGCTTTCTGGTGGCTTAGACAACTCTCACCCAAAAGGCGCTCGAGCGAAGTCTAGGGTCGACACGATGGGGCTGGGCTGGAGATTTTATAGCTTTTTTGTTTACGCGGCACTGTGGATCTGCGCTTACTTTCTTTGGGCTTGGATGATGAGCCGCCGGGACAAGTGAGACATACTTGGTTCTAAAGCTTGTCGCCAGGAAGAGCTACAATCCCACCGGACGGCGCAACTGGACCATAGGCGGCATTGCAGGCTACACGTTCAGGGCTGGTGGACGCCGGGTATGCCAATCGGTCAGACGCTGGTAGGCAGTGGCGATCTGAAGGAGTGTTAGTTCGCTCCAGGCTGGACCGAGGAACTGAATGCCGATGGGCAGGTTATTCTTACCGAAGCCATTGGGAATGGTCAGACCGGGGAGTCCAGCAATGTTACCCGCAGGAACAAGAGCGGGTTCAGCAGCGCTATGAGGCCGCTTGCCGGAAGGGGTCTCCGTGGCACGGCGTTGAAACGGTTCGCCGGCCAGCCCTGAGAACGAGCCGGAGCTGGGCGCGACCAGAGCATCAAAGCTTTTTAGAAGATCTTCAAGCGCGATACGGCCCAGCTTCCTGACGCGCATGGCTTGCAGATAGTCGACAGCACTCACCATGCAACCTGTATAGCCGCCGATGCGATCTCCCTCATTCTGCATCTCACGCATTTGGCCTGACTCGATCAGATCGCGAAAGGCAGCCGATCCCTCAGCGCCGAGGATGGTCCAGAGCATCGCAGTATAGGGATAAGCAGGGAATTCTACATCGTAGGTGACGTCTGCAAAGGTTGACAGGACGGCAAGGGATTGTTTAAAGCTCGCTCGAATCTCGGGTTGTACGTTTTCATAGCTTCCCTTGACTACGCCTATTTTGTAGCGGCGTGATGAATACGGCGGCAGTGTGTACGCAAATTTTCGGCGGGAGGTAACATCGTCCAGACGATCGTAGCCAGCGATGGCCGCCAGCACGAGTCCACAATCGTCGGCGCTGCGACATATAGCGCCAATCTTATCGAGACTCCAGCAGAGTGAAGCTGTGCCGTAGCGGCTGACACGACCGTAAGTAGGGCGCAGCCCAGCGACTCCACAGAAAGCTGCCGGCCCGAGAATGGAGCCGCCGGTTTCGCCAGCAATCGAGAAGGAAACAAGGCCTGCGCCGGTAGCAGCCCCGGGACCACTCGATGAACCGCCGCTCCAGTGGGCAGGGTTCCAGGGAGTACGGCCGGGGCCTGTGAATGAAGCGTTGGGGCCGTCATAACCGAGACCGCCGACCAGCTCGACCATAGAAAGTTTTCCGAGGAGGACTGCGCCTGCATCGCTGAGCCGTTTGACCGCAGTTGCGTCGTAATCAAACACACGGTTCCGGTAGGGCGCTGTTCCCCAAGTGGTGGGAATGCCCTTGGTAGCGAACGCGTCTTTCGCGCCATAGGGAATGCCGTGTAGTGGTCCCCGATAGTGGCCAGCAGCGATTTCTTTCTCAGCGGCACGAGCTTGCGACAGCGCTGCTTCTCGCGTGACGGTAACGACGGCACCCAACTTAGGGCCGATTTTCTCCAGGCGATTCAGGTAACCCTCAGTGAGTTCTACCGGTGACAGCTTGCGTGCTTTGATGGCCTCTCCCTGGGCGCGCACGCCGGAGAAAAAGATATCTTCGCTGATCATTTGATCTTTCTTTAGACTCGTTAAGGCGCTTGGGTCGTTCAGGCGTGTGCCGAGAGCTGCGCCACAGGAGGATGAGATTTGTGCCAATCGGTCGCCTGCTGATACGCATCGGCAATGGCGAGGAGAGTGGACTCGCTCCAGGCCTTTCCAACAAATTGGACACCGGTGGGTACGTTGTCGGAGCTGAAGCCGTTGGGCACGGTGATTCCCGGCACACCAGCCAGATTGCCTACCGGGAGCAGAGATGTTCTGGCGGGGCCGTGATGTGTTGCAGGCGGCAGATACGCTTTGTCCCAGCGCTCACCGACGCGTCCTGACGTTCCAGACATGGTGGGGGCTACGAGAGCGTCATACTGCCCGAACAATTCGTCCAGCTTGAGGCGCGCGATTTTCCGCACACGCATGGCTTGCAGGTAATCGACAGCGCTCACAGTCGTGTCGACGTATCCCGCAACTCGAGCTACAGGATTCTCGAGTTCGTGAACCCGTCCGTTGTCGATGATCTCGCGAAACGCGCTCGCTCCTTCAGCGTTCACGATGGTTTGGATCATGGGACCGTAAGGGTACTCGGGGAAGTCGACGTCCTGAGCGATGGTGGCGAAAGTGGAGAGAACTTTGAGAGATCGCTCAAAGTTCGCCTTGATTTCCGGTTCCTCGGCATGATAGGTGCCTCTAGCGATGGCGAGCTTGAATCTACGCGGTTTTTCGGTCCGGGTATAAGTAAATCTTCTGCGGCTGCTAGTTGCATCGAGAGGGTCGTAACCGGCAATGGCGGAAAGCACCAGGCCGCAATCGTCCGCGCTCCTGCACATAGGACCAACCTTATCGAGAGTCCAGCAGAGCGCTACGGCCCCGTGGCGGCTGACACGGCCATAAGTGGGGCGCATTCCGGCCAGACCGCAGTAAGTCGACGGATTCAGAATGGAACCACCGGTTTCGCTGCCGATGGAGAACGCAACCAGGCCTGCCGCCGTCGCCGCGCCGGGACCGCTCGATGATCCTCCGGCCCAGCGATCGCGGTTCCAGGGCGTACGGACCGGACCGGTGAAAGAAGCGTCGGCACTATTAAAGCCAAAACCGCCGACGATCTCGAGCATGGCGAGTTTGCCCAGCAGCACCGCGCCTGCATCGGTTAAGCGATTGATGACCGTTGCGTTGTAATCGAGCATCTGGTGCCGATAAGGCGCCGTCCCCCAGGTCGTGGGAAAGCCTTTTACTGCGAGAGCATCTTTGGCGCCGTAGGGGATGCCGTGCAGAGGACCGCGATAGTTGCCGGCGGCGATTTCCTTTTCTGCGTTACGGGCTTGTTGCAAAGCCAGCTCGCGAGTGACTGTGACCACTGCTCCGAGCTTTGGCCCAATCGTTTCGAGGCGGGTCAGATAGGCATTGGTCAGCTCTACGGGAGAGAGCTTGCGTTGTTTTATGGCGTCCCCCAGAGTACGAACGCTCGAGAAAATTACGTCGTCGCTCAGCATGGTGCCGGTCAGTCCTGCGGAGGCCCTTCTGGGAAGAAGGTGAAGTCCGGTTCGTCGGCATTGGTCAGCTTGACTTGAGCCAAGGCCCTGGCGTAACCAAGATTCCGCTCGATTCCGCGTTTGATCTCTTCCATATCTCCTTCAGCCAGGTAGGAGCCGTATCGCGCTCGCACCAGATCGGCGAGCGCATTCACTTGAGCTGAATTTGTTGGGGCCGGAGAGGTGATGGCCTCGGCGGATGCGGTACCCGCAGCAGTTGGCACCAAAGGGGCAGCAGCTAAGCCGCGCAGGAATGTTCGCCGGCTCCCATCGTCAGATCTTTTTCTTTTGGCCATCCATCTCCGATCGTTTACTCTGAGTTTGATTTAGTTTTGTCCACCACGACTGTGCCGCCCTTCATGACCCAGCGAACATGATTGGTGACAACGTGGACATCAGACAACGGATCACCTTCAACAGCCGTGATATCGGCATAGAATCCAGGAGCGATCTGCCCCAACTCTTTTTCTTTGCCGAGTAGGGCGGCACCGGTAGTGGTAGCGGCGGCCAAGGCTTGCGTGGGTGTCATGCCGGCCGCTAATAAGCCTTCTAACTCGCGAGTATTCTGTCCGAACATAGTATAGACAGCGTCGGAACCCATGGCGATTTTTACGCCTGCTTGCAAAGCGCGTCGCGTGGTCACTAGGTTGCGCTGATGGTACGCGCGAAAGCGATCGGCAGAACCCGGAGGGAATCCGAAGCGCGCGACGTTCTCTGCATAGAACATGTTGTGCTCGATGGTAGGCACATAGTAAGTGCCTTGACGAGACATTTGGTTCAGTGTTTCATCGCTGAGATCAACAGCGTGTTCCAGAGTGTCAGCACCGGCTTTGACGGCATCTCTCGCGGCATCGGGTCCGTAGGAGTGGACCGCGACCCGCTTGCCAAGACCATGTGCAACTTCGACGGCGGCCTTCATTTCATCGAGCGTAAATATTTGATAACCGCTGAGGTCCTCTGTCCCGCCAGTGGAGGCGAACAGCTTCACCCAGTCTGCGCCAGTGGCAACGACATCTCGAACGGCGCGAATCATCTCGGCAGGGCCATCAATACGATGTGCGCCGGGGGCGACCCATCCGGGCGTGGTGCCGAGTCCAAATGAGGACACAAACATGCGAGGTCCCGTCATGGAACCGCGGTTGATAAGGTTCCGCATGGCGATGTCCATAGAGTCGGTGGCATTGAGATCACGGATGGTGGTGACACCGCACTCGAGTGTCTTGCGCGCACTCTCCTGGGCCAGGAATACCGTTTCTTCCGGAAGCAGACGCGGCTGGTGGTAGGGAGTGGTGCCCGGCGCTCCATCCCAGTAGAAGGTGACATGGGTGTGCACATCAATCAGGCCTGGCAGTGCAGTGAGTGGACGGAGATCGAGAATTTTTACGTTAGGAGTAAGCGGCACGTTCCCGGGTTGAACGGAGGTGATCCGCTCGCCCTCAACTATCACGGTCGCATCGGTCAGCACCCTGCCGGTTCCGTCTACAATTTTGCCGAAACGAAGGGCCGTAGCGCCGGTTGCGAGGCCACAGGCCAGCCACAACAGCAAGGGTAAGGAGCAAGTCTTTCGGGTGATCACAAAATGGGCGAAGCCGGTCTTCTCCGACACGTGTCAATCGCTTCGTGTACACGATACTAAAAGCCGAGCCGTTTGTCTTGTACACGATTAGCGTTTGAACAGGCTTAGCCTTGCTATTCAAAACAACGGAACTACAACCCGCCGGTGGACTGATTTTCTCGCAATACATCCCGCCTAGCTGCGAAGACGTCGGCCGCGGCTGCTTTTGCTCGAGAGATCAAGGCTCTCTTCAGACGTTCAGGGACTTCAGGTAAGGCACGCTCGGCGGCATCAGCGCCGGATCCTCTTCAAGCTCGACGAAGTAGTTCTTGACGCCGCCTGCTTTTGCGGCTGTGAAGACGGCCTTCCAATCCACGATCCCCTTGCCCAACGGAACCTGGCGGAAGCCAGACTTGGTGGAGGGATCCTTTACCCAGTCCTGGCAGTGCATGGAGAGGAAGCGGCCCGAGTACTTCTGGAAGTAGGTCACTGGGTTGTAGCCCTGCTGCAAGGTAGAGACCTGAAACTGCAGCTTGGTGGTGGTTGGATTGAGCTCGGCGATCATCATGTCGTAGACCGGTTTACCGTCGATGTATTCGGAAACGAAGCCTTCATTGTGCAGCAACGCGACAATGCCTGCGGCGCGGGCCTTTTCGGCGAAGGCGTCGAAGGGCTCGACGTAACGTTTCACGTCATCGACTGTCTGGGTGCTCTTCGAGCGGAACGGTCCCAGCGCGGCGATTGCCATCTGCGTCATGCCGAAGTCTTTCGCATAGGTGATGCTCTCGTCTGGCTTTTGAAATAGCTCAGTCGGCGCCCAGTGCGCGGAGATGCAGCCCAGTCCCCAGTCGCTCAGCATGCGCCGCAACTCCTGCGGCTTGTATTGTTGGAGGCTGGAAAAATCGGCGTAGCCGTATGGCGAGCACAGCTCAATCTGAGTGAACCCTGCTGCTCGCAATCCCTTCATAGTGCCGGCGAAGTCCGTACTGATCGACTTGCGCACGGGATAAGTCTGGCAGCCAATCGGCAGACCAAGCGGATCGGCAGATAGATATCGCGTGCCGGCGAGGAGAGCTGACGCAGCAGCCCCTCCCATGAGAAACATTCTCCGATTCATCGTGTGCATAATCCCTTGTGAAGCGATGGGAAGAACTATAGCACCTGTAGGAGGACTGCTTGTGGCCGCCGCTCACTGTCGCTTCGGCGCAGGTAGAAAGAGTCGTGCTGACTACCGATCGCTTGCGGTGCGACCAGAGCTAAATCTTTTTCGACCGCTTGTCGAGTTCCCGTCCTGCGTTCGTCGTTGGTAGCGAAGACTGGATAAGTAATCCGCCTGGAAGTTCATTTACGGGAGAAGCCATGCCGCAACTTCTGGTTGCGATTCAACACCCCGACGACTACGACCGGGTCGCTGAAAGGTGAAGCGATGGTCCGCGACATCGATGCTCAACGAAGGGATTGGAAGCCGCTGGCGCCAGGTTTTTCGTTGGCGGCCACCAATCGCTCGCTAGGCAAAATCACTATGGAAGCAGCCCGACTGCGAGGTGATGATTACGGACGGCCCGGACTTTCCAATGTGCCACGGAGGCGGCTGTTTGATTCTGGAGGGGGCTGATATGGAAGAGGCGCTGGTGTGGGGACGGAAGGCCGTGGTCGCGTGCCGAGTCCAAACAAGGACACAAGCACGCGAGGTCCGGTCATTGATCCGCGGTTGATGGGGTTTTGCATGGCGATGTCCATTGAGTCGGTTGCATTGAGATCACGAAGCAGGCACAGCCGGTCTTCTCCGACACGTGTCAATCGCTTCGTGTACACGGTACTAGAACCCGATTCGTTTGTCTTGTACACGATTAGCGTTTGAACAGGCTAAGCCAGCGCGGGTGTATTTCGTTCCGGACGCAAGGCGGCATCCTGCGGCCTGACGAAGGCTACTTGAAGGGTCGGATGTTATGCGTCGAGGTGGTGGATAGATGGATACCGGATCGAAGGGGACATATCATTACGAACAATTTCTTCAAAAGAAGCCGGTCAGTTGCGTAAGGCGTTCTCGCTCATTGAAACGCCCATAGGTGTTCGCGGTCCTTAGCGGCGTACCATCATTTTTATATAAGGTCCACTCCGACAAAGCCTGTTCATGATGGAAGAGCAGCTTGTTGAGCTTGAAGTACGCTCCGGGAAGCCGTTGCTGAAACTGCTCGATATGGGCAAGGAGGTTCTCCAGGCCGTTAAACTCATCGCCCGGGTTTGTGGAAACAATGTCCTCGCTCACGGTTTGCTGCAGCAGTCGCCTTCGCTCTTCCGGTGACATGTCGCAATAGGCTTCAAGGTACAACGTCCATAGTTTCTCAGCAGCATCCTTCGTCATCCTGATCTCCTTGCTTTGTTCCTTCGTTCTTGGTGTTAGCGAGATACCTTGCTCGCCTTGTGTCGGCAATGAAATGATTTCTTGAGCGGTGCTTACTACAATTCGGGGAAGGACCCTAAGGCAGCTCGCACTACCGGTTCGCCCCATTCCGGGTACGAAGTGGTCGGCTTCTGCGATAACCAAGGGTGCCGGGCAACCACGAATCTGGCTTCGGAGTGCATGCATCGTCTCCGCATCTGGATCTTTGGCTCCGATGGCCATGAACGATTGTCCTGTCCATTCCTCCCTCCAAAACTGGAGCGCGTTTTTGGCTTCCGCAACCCCTTCCATCTCAGGCTCCACCATGGCTAGTTCCGGAAAAGTCCGTGCACCGGCTTTAAATCGGCTGTCAGGAAAAGGAGCATCGTAGGCCGCCATTTCTTCGTCGGTGAGCTGTGGCGTGATATGCCGAATGAGTTGTCCAACCGGTAAGTCCGGCATCTTGCAAACCAGGGCTCTCCACTCGTAGTAGTGCGGTCCGAGTGGCTCGCCGGTGGGCAATACCGTGTTCATCACGAACAATCTGTCCAGTCTCGCGCGGAAGCCGGAGTCAACCGGCAGAGTAAGTCCCAGCGTGCCTCCCCAATCCTGAACGACCAGTGTTATGTTCTGAGGGTCAACGTGCTCAACGAAGCGAAGAAGGAAGTCACGATGGAAATGAAAGCTGTAGACGGAATCCTCAACGGGCTTGTCCGAACGGCCGAAGCCGAAGAAGTCAGGTGCAAGCACACGGCCTCCCGTCTCCAATAGCCTGGGAATCATCTTGCGATAGAGATAGCTCCAGGTCGGTTCACCATGCAGGCACAAGAAGGTTCGATCTGCGTTCTTCGGCCCGAGATCCAGGTAGTGGGCTCGAAGTCCCTCATACCCTTGTAAGGAATCAACGTAGTGCGGCTCGTACGGGTATTCCGGTAGATTCTCGAAATACCTATCTGGCGTCCGGAGCGCCTCGATCAACTTGAGGCTGGTTTCTTCCGGTGTTTTCATGCTCGTCTCACACCTCCTTGCTTGTTCGACTAGGAAATGGGCTAGAGCGCATGCAATGTACTATCCGAAATCGGTTATCTCTCGTCCAATGTCGATGGATCCGTTTCTTGACCTCATTCAGCTGTTGAGACCACAGGCCACATTGTGGGGGCGCACCGATGCTGTCGGCCGATGGGGAGTGTCGTTCCGGCAGAGAGATGATTTGCTGTTTTGCTGGGTGGAACGGGGTGAATGCCAACTCGTCCGGCAGTCTGCTCCGCCGGTGTGTCTGCGCCCCAATGATTTCGTTCTGGTGCGAACTTCCACCTCGTTCTCACTCACCTCAGACCCCACCCTAGAACCTCTCGACAGTGAAACAATCGTCTCGGCTACGAGAGGGCTGACGGTTGGCGAGGGCGTGGACAATCCGGTGACCCTGCATGGTGGCAGATTTGTCTTCGACAGCGTGAATGAAAGCCTGCTCACGACGCTGCTCCCGCCATTGGTTCACATCCGGGCTGACGACACACCTTCATGGCGTGTGCGCTCCCTGCTGAAGATGAATCAGGCAGAATCCTTCACCCCGGGAGTTGGAAGCAACTTCATCATCGTTCGGCTCATGGAGCTAATTCTGGTAGAAATTCTTCGCAATGAGACTTTGCAAATGGACCCGGCGCATACCGGGCTGCTCGCCGGCCTCGCTGATCCAGTAACAGCTTGCGCCCTTGCGGCGATGCACAGAGATGTGGCGCATGAATGGACTGTTGCCGGTCTCGCCCGACTATGCGGCCTGTCGCGCTCTTCCTTTGCTGCCAGATTCTCGAAAGTATTGGGAACAGGACCTATTGAGTACCTGCTGCAATGGAGAATGGCAGTGGCAAAGGACGAGCTGCAACGCGGAAAGCGAAGCAGCGGTGAAATTGCGCTGGCAGTTGGGTTCAAATCTTCGAGTGCATTCAGCACGGCATTTACACGAGCCGTAGGATGTGCACCCAAGCATTTCGCATTTAGAAATAGCTAACGGTAAACGCCGCTAGCAGAAAGTGAGTGCCCGCGCGGGTGTGGTGGGACACTCTGGCCGGATCACTTCCCATATGGCAACCTCCCCGGACTGAATCCAGATGGCTGCTGAAGCTACATCATCCCATGGATCATCTTAACGAGTTGGAGCTCCATGATTGAAGGACAGGTTGTTGCAATTACCGGCGCGAGCAGTGGGATAGGGAAGGCGACAGCGCTTGCGTTGGCTTGCCTCGGAGCAAAACTTGTGTTGGGTGCACGGCATGAAGAGGCTCTTGTGCAGGTAGCCGAGCAAATCCGCCTTGCCGGAGGCGAAGTGGTCTATCGCGCGACGGACGTGAGTAAGCGCGAAGACCTGATTGCTCTGGTACGCCTTGCCCACGAGGACTTCGGGCGGCTGGATGTTCTGTTCAGCAACGCTGGGGCTATGCCGATCGGACCCTTTGACGAGCTTGCAGTCGAAGACTGGGAGACGATGGTGGATGTCAACATCAAGGGTGTCCTGTACGGGATAGCGGCTGCTCTCCCGGTCTTTCAGGAACAAGGCTTTGGCCACTTCATCCATACGGCATCCACGGCTGCCCGGAAGACTGTACCGAACCAGGTCGTCTATTCGGCGACAAAAGCGGCAGTCCTCGCCCTCTCAGATGGGCTTCGACAGGAGCTGGCTGGACAGATACGGGTGAGCACCCTTCTTCCGGGCTTTACGGACACGGCGTTCAGCGAACACGTAAAAAGCCCGGAGCTGAAAGCCCAGATGCAGAAGGCAGGAGAGAAGTTCGCCATGTCACCTGAGGCTGTGGCAAACGCTATCGTGTACATCCTCCAGCAGCCTGAGGAGGTGAACATTGGAGAGATGACCCTTCGCTCAAAAGCGCAGGCCTGATATCCGCTACCGCCCCATAGGTCCTGATGAACGCGCTTCAGGTCTGAGATCTCCTGTAGTTGTGCGATGAAGTTCAATCGTTCATCCGATACTCGACGCTCGTTCGGGGCATCCGATGCACTCTCCAGGAGAGTAGCTGTGACTCGAATCCACCGCAACCGCTCTCAAACGTGATTGTCCTGTTCAAAAGCTAAGGGCGTTCAAGACGTCCGTTGATGTGCGCGGGTAAGCTGTGTGAGCTAGAGCGGGAGAGGAACAATGAGACGGCTTTCGATGGTTGTGATCGTAGTTTTTGTGGCGTGGTTCATTACGGCGGGGAGTGCCGTCGCCCAGTCGACCGGAACTGTTCATGGCATTGTCAAGGACGCTTCGGGCGCTATCGTGCCAGGGGCCAGTGTGGTGCTGATTAACACGGCGACTCAACAAAAGGCGAAGACAGTGACGAACGGCGCCGGCACGTATACCTTTGCTTTCGTTCCGGCTGGGGTGTACACGATCACAATGGATCACGCTGGATTCAGCCGCTTCGTGCGCGACAGCATTCCGGTCGACATAGCGGCCGCATTGGTGGTTGATGTGAATCTTCAGGTGGGATCCCCGACAGAGACGATCACCGTGACAGGCGCACCAGAACAGCTGCAAAGCGCCACCTCTGACCTCGGTCACGTGGTCGACAACACGATGATGAATGCGATGCCTTTGTCGAGCCGGAACTTCACACAGATTTTAGCGCTGTCGCCTGGAGTGACCGCGAATGTGATCGACGCCGGCGCCCTCGGTCGCAATAGCGTCAACATATCCGCCAATGGTGGCCGCCCGTGGGATAACAACGTGGTGATGAACGGGATGAACGCTGACAATCCGATCTCGCAGGGATTTGACGACGCACCGGACAAAACGGGCGTACCTGTCCCCTCTCCGGATGCGATTGAGGAGTTCAAGATTCAGACCGGGTTGTACGACGCGGAGTTCGGCAAAGAAGGCGGCGGAACGGTCAACATCGTCACCAAGTCGGGTACAAATCAGTTTCATGGAAGTGCCTTCGAGTTCTTCCGCAACACAGCTCTTGATGCCAACAGCTTTTTTCAGAATGCCAGCGGCGCGCCGAAGCCGATCTTTCGACAGAATCAGTATGGAGGCACCATCGGCGGGCCTATCGTTCGGGACAAGCTGCTGTTCTTCGTGTCCTACCAAGGCACAGACCAGGCAAACGGGATTTCGACTTCCTCGAACCAGACGACGTACCTGCCGGTCGTTGGTGGCCGGTCGCGGCAAGCCTTGGGGGCCATATACGGGGGTCAAACGGGCGCGTTCGGAGGGGTTGCCGTTGCCCCCGATGGGTCGAACATCAACCCGGTGGCTTTAACGATACTGAATGCGAAGCTGCCGAATGGTCAGTATGCGATTCCGAGCCCTTGTGTCTTGACCAACGCGACAACTGGATACTGCCCGATCTCTTCTCCGGCGCTTTTTCATGAGAAGCAAATCATCGGGAACGGTGATGTGACCCTCACTGCGAAGCAGCGGTTAACGCTGAAGACACTCTACTCCCGTGATCCCACGAGCCTGCCCTTCCAGGTGAGCACAAACGTGCTCGGTTTCGGTGAAAACGATTATCATGCAAACGCAAACTTCTCTCTCTCGCACACTTACTCGATTACGGCGACGATGGTCAACGAGGTAAGAGCGGGCTATAGCCGCAATCTGGTCAATCAACTTCCCGTGGAACCATTTACTGCGTCAGCGTTGGGCATTACTCCGCCTACGCAAGTAAACGGGACGCCATCGATCTACGTGAACGGGTTGTTTTCGATTGGAACGAACCGCAACAATGACCAATTGATTCGACAGAATCAAGTTGAGGTCGCAGACACACTGAGCAAAGTGCTGGGGCGACACCAGCTGAAGTTCGGGGGAGGCGCGAATCCGACACGCATCAAGTACTCGGATCTCTTTGTTCAGCGCGGGGAGATCAATATTCAGTCGTTCCCCGATTTTCTGCTGGGGATGAGCGGGGCTCAGAACGGGAGTCCCTACAGTAATCTGTCGCAGACACTGGCAGGGAACGGGCGGCCTGCGACTTACCCTGTTTTGAACAATTTCAATCTGTTTGCTCAAGATGATTTTCGGGTCAATGACCAGCTCACTCTTAACCTGGGCCTGCGCTATCAATTCAACGGGCAGCCGTACTTTGCTGACGGCAAGATGTCTAATTGGGACTTCCGCCTGTTTCCCAAGAATGGTCCTCCCGCTGGTGGAACACTGGATGGGCTGGTGCTTGCGGGGAACGTTCCAGCGGACATAACGATTCCTCCCGGCGTGATCAAGCTGAATCACAATCCGTTGATTGACAGCCAGAATTGGCTGGGTTTTTCGCCGCGGGTTGGTTTAGCATGGCGGCCGATTAAAGGTCTGGAGAATACGGTTGTACGAGTCGGGTACGGGTTGTTCTGGTCGGCCATACCGGCGACGATGTCCATCGGAACGACAGCGCAGCAACCCTTTTATGCTTCCGTGGTAGCAGGGGGCGCCATCAATCCCAGCGTGACGTTGCAGAATCCGTTTCCGACGGTGCCGCAGCTGTCGAACTTTCCTCTTTACCAACCGGTTCAGCTGGGAAGCAACCAAACCACCTATCCGTACGATCCGGTGTTCAAGCAACCGCACACTCATCAGTACAGCGCGAATATACAAACGGAAATAAAGAAAACCTTATTCACTGCCGGGTACGTGGGAAGCCGGACCACTAACATCGAAGCTTTCGTGCCTTTGAATCAGGCAGGCTTGGCGAGTCCGAGTGACCCGATACACGGGCAGACTACCAACACCCTGGAGAATCTCCTTCTGAGAGTCCCCTTTATCGGGTTTGCGCCAGGGTACGACTCTGTCGGCGATTTCATGAACAGTTACTGTACCTCCGCGCAAAATTGTCTGGCAAACCCATATGGTGGGAAGCCGTACTGGAGCCGCTACAATTCCGTACAGTTCAGTGCTAACAGGCGGTTCTCTAATGGACTTGCTTTCTCTGGCGCGTATACCTGGAATCATTCGATTGACATCATCAGTTCATATCCCAATGGACGGCAGCAGTCTTTGAACGGGCCGCTTGGCGACTATCACAATCCGGCAGTAGGGCCATCGGACTTCTCCCGCAAAAATGTCTTTACGGCGAGCTACCTCTATGACATTCCAAAGCTGGCATGGGCGAAGGGCGCACTGGGTACGGCGATCAATGGATGGTCAGTCTCTGGCGTGGTGATCGTCGAGTCGGGACTGCCCTTCAGCATTATGGATAGCACTGGAGGAACGATCCTCGGCGTCAATAACGGCGATGGCAGTCTTGCGGAATTTGCAGCTGGCAAGGGGCCGCATGATGTGCCGGTAAGTTCGCCAACCCTATCTCGTTACTTCAACACCGGCGTGTTTGCACCCCCGCCTGTGATTGGAGACGGAACGGGATTAGGGAACGCACCGAGAAACTTCATGACGGGACCAGGGTTCTGGAATACTGATCTTGCGGTTGCGAAGGTGTTTCCCGTACGAGAACCGGCCACACTGGAGTTTCGGACCGAGTTCTTCAATCTGTTTAATCATCCAAACTTTGCGAATCCTGGGTCGGATGTCGGGTCACCGCAGTCGCTGGGCGTGATTTCGAGCACGGTGAGCGCTCCTCGCATTCTGCAATTCGCCCTTCGAATCCGTTTCTAGTCGAGTTTCGCGGAAAGGGCGAAGCAGAATCGAGAGGAACGAATACAACAAAACTGCTGGCTGACCCAGTGTTAATCTCCTAATCTGATCTTTCACACTGGCAAGGAGGACAAGGAAGGATGAACCGCCGAACTCTGATTCGCAGCCTATTGACATGGGTATGTTGCAAGGGCTCACGAATGTGGGGGCAGGCTCCGAAGTTTCCGGGAAAGCACGAATCCACATTAAGAGAACTAGCGGCGACGGTACTTCCAGAATCACTGGGAAGACCCGGCACCGATGCTGTAGCGGATCAATTCGTGCGATGGGTGCAAGACTATCGTGCCGGAGCGGAGATGCAGACCGGCTACGGGTTCACTCGCGTCCGTTACAAGCCGGCGTCTCCGGCGGCCCGCTACTTAGAGCAACTTGACCAGCTGGCCTGGGGAGCACTGGCGGAGAGCGGGTTAGCTGGGCGAAGGATGAAAGTTGCGGAAGCGCTGCAGGCGGCGAACGTTACCGAGCTATCGTTCTTCCCTGAGGGCGTACACGTAGCGGCCGATCTGATGACTTTTTATTTTCGGAGTTCGGAAGCAAACGATTGCGCTTACGGGGCATTGATCGGCAAGGACAAATGCCGGACTTTAACAAGTTCCGGCAGCATTCCACCCGTTTTGAAAAAGGACAGTGTCAGTGCAAAGGTTTGAGAGTGATGTTTGCGTTATTGGCGGTGGGATCTCGGCTGTCCTCCTGGCTCAGAAGTTATCGGAGCTAAAGCCTGAACTGAGCATCACGATTGTGGAAGCGGGAAAGCGGCTTTTCGACGTTGAGAACCGGATGAGTTATCGCCGGCGGGCAGCACTGTATGGGGAGAATGGATGGCCCGGCGATTTCATTGAGGACCAAGGCGGGTCAGGGATCATTAGCCGCACGATGGCGGTGGGTGGCTCTGCGATGCACTGGCAAGGGCACGCCAATCGCTTTTCGGAACAGGATCTTCGGCTTCATTCCCTTTACGGTTTGGCGGTGGACTGGCCGTTGGAGTGGGCCGACCTGGAGAAATATTGTTGCGAAGCGGAACGCCGCATCGGAGTTTCGGGCGAGCCTAGTCCTTACCTGGAAGACAAGCGCTCGGAGCCCTATCCAATGCCTCCTATGCCGCTTACTTACAATCTGGCAGAAATCAAGACGTGGGCGGAACGCGGCGGTATGCGATTCACCGGGTGCCCTCAGGCGAAAAACACCAAAGCTTATGGCGGACGCCCGAAGTGCCAGCGGTGCAATACTTGCACAATTTGTCCGATTGGGGCGCGTTACTCTCCGGACTATACGTATAAGCAGTTACTCAGCAATAAGCGGATTCTTCTGCATGATCGGACGCTCATCCGACGCCTGACGCCACACAGTCAGAACCAGACCATCGAAGCTGCGACGGGCGTCCATACCGAAAGAGCGGGTGAGCAAGTCGAGTATCGAGCAAAGTATTTCGTAGTGGCGTCGGGATACGCGTGGACGCCGCATCTTCTGTTGAATTCACAAAGTTCCCGGTTCCCAACTGGCTTAGCGAACAGTTCGGGACTGGTGGGCCGTTACATGACTGGACATTACTTTATTAGTGCGGAGATGGAAGTAAACAAGAAGCTGTATCCGGGAATGAATGAGCCATACCCGATCATTTCGCGGGAATATTTCCGCTGCGCACCGGGAAAGCCATTCGTGCGGCACGATATACAGATCTTTGAGAGCTCGAGAGACCAGCGTCCGCGATTGAAAGCGGAGACGGGCGAGTTTCTTTTCGGCGACGATCTGCTGAATGATTGGCGTTCGCGGACATCGACTGGGGTTGCGCGGGTGCGGATGTATTACGATAGCCACCCTTCGCGAGACAGCAGGCTTACGCTTGATTCGGCAAACCGGAACCGATGGGGTGACCCGATGCCAAAGATTGTTCATCGGCTGGATGAGTTGGCCGAGGCGCGGGGGTCGGCCACTCAGGCACATGTGCAGGCTATTTATGAACGGATCGCCAAGTCCAACGGCACAAAGATTTTTTCTGTCAGCAAGAGCGACTATCAAGATCATCCAGCAGGCGGTTGCCGGATGGGAAACGATCCGGCCCAGAGCGTTTGCGACAGCTATGGCCGTACGCATGACCACCCCAATCTTTTTGTGGTGGGAGCGCCGACTCTTCCGACTGGCGGATGTACGAACGCGACCATCACGTTTGTGGGACTGACGCTGCGCAGCACCGACCATATTGCCAGCACGATATAGCGTTGGCCGAAGTAATGGGATCAATCACTATGGCTTTGAAAGTTTCCCTAGCAGCCGGTTTACTTTGCCTTGGAGTCTGGGCGACGCCGCCTACGGCGAGAATGCAAGAGTGGCCCTGGTATGGGGGTGATGCCGGCGGAAACCGTTACTCTGCGCTGAGCGATATTAATCGCGACAATGTGAAAAGTTTAAAGCGCGCCTGGGAATGGAAACCCGGAGAAAAGGCGATCGCGGAACGAGGAGTTCGCCCGGGGAACTTTGAAGCAACGCCGCTGATGATCGATGGTGTTTTGTATCTATCGACCTCATACAACCGGGTAGCGGCGCTGGATGCTGAGAACGGCCGGCCACTCTGGATATACGATCCCAAAGCCTACGAAGAGGAAGGACAAGCACTGAACGGGGTCGGCTATGTACATCGCGGCGTAGCAGCGTGGCGGGATGAGGGAAAGCTGCGCCTCTTTCTGGTGAGTCACTACACACTGATCTGCCTTGATGCAGAGACCGGCAAGCCTGTGCCGCAGTTTGGCGATAACGGTACTGTCGATCTCTCACAAGGATTCGCCTGGGAGATCAACAAGAAGCATTACACTAACACGTCTCCGCCAGTCATTTACAAGAATCTGGTGATTCTCAGCAACAGCGTCGACGACAGAGTTATTTACAAGCACGATCCACCAGGCGATGTTCGTGCTTACGATACGCACACGGGTAAACGCATATGGAGCTTTCACACAATTCCGCAGAAGGGCGAAGCCGGTAATGACACGTGGAAGAACGATTCGTGGTCATACACGGGTCACGCAAATGCTTGGGCGCCTATTAGTTTGGATGAGCAGAGGGGGTTGGTCTATCTCCCGTTGGGAACGCCGAGCAACGATTTCTATGGTGGGCAACGGCTGGGCCAGAACTTGTTTGCCGAGTCGCTGGTGTGCCTTGACGCAAATACGGGCGAGCGTAAGTGGCATTTTCAGACTGTGCATCATGGGTTGTGGGATTATGACCTGCCTGCGCCCCCCAACTTAGTGACGCTTACAGTGAACGGGCGGAGAATTGATGCCGCCGTTCAACTTACGAAGATGGGTTACATCTTCATGTTTGATCGGGTGAGCGGAGCTCCGATCTGGCCTATTGAAGAGAGGGCTGTGCCGGCGAGCGACGTTCCTGGGGAGGAGGCGTCCCCGACGCAGCCGGTACCCCTGCGGCCACCTCCGATTACCCCTCAAGGAGTTTCACTCGATGATGCTTTCGACTTGACACCCGAACTGAAGGCAGAAGCTGTCAAGGAGATGAAGAAGTACCGTTTGGGTCCTCTCTACACGCCGCCGAGCTTGCGGGGGACTCTGATTCTGCCCGGCATACTGGGTGGGGCCAACTGGGGCGGAGGCGCCTTCGACCCGGATACAGGCATTCTCTATGTGAAGACGAGTAAGCAGCCTTGGGTTGCACGGGTGACTAAGCCAGAGAATTCGAACAATCCTCATTCAGCCGATATTGATGCTGATTATACGCAGGACTTTGGCACGAGGAGCCAGTTTCACAATGGTCTGCCGCTTGTGAAACCGCCTTATGGAATGCTGAACGCGATCGATCTCAATAGAGGGGCAATCGCGTGGCAAGTTCCGTTTGGCGATACGCAAGCGGTTCGCAACCATCCGGCTCTGAAGGGCGTGCGATTGCCTGAAAAGCTGGGCGTTTCGGGCGTGCAGGGTCCATTGGTCACAAAGGGCGGCCTCGTGTTCATTGGCGGAGGTGATATGGCAATGCACGCCGTAGACAAAGCGACAGGAGCTGACGTTTGGACTTATCCGCTCGCGCAACGCACAACCAGCAGCCCATCGACGTATCGGACCGCTCGCGGGAAACAGTTTGTGGTGATCGCTTGCGGCAACGGGCCTGACGCGAGTCTCCTGGCTTTTGCGCTGCCCGACTAATACGCTTATTCTCCGGGAGTGCGAGGAACGGCGGAACTTCGGGTATTGTCTGCGACGACGGCACCACCCTTCATGACCCAGCGCACGTTGTTGATGGCTACTTGGATGTCAGCGAGTGGATCGCCCTCGACGGCTACGATATCGGCGAAAAAACCCGGAGCGTTAGAGCCGCGGGTCTTATCCATATGGCGGGCTGCGGCGGGAAGGAGGGTCGCGGTC
>CAXTMN010000045.1:22741-35459 GCA_964245395.1 uncultured Bryobacteraceae bacterium | reverse complement strand
TGCTCGAAGCAGGCGTTCACTTCGGGCACCAGACCAAGCGCTGGAATCCAAAGATGAAGGAATACATCTTTGGCGAACGCAACGGCATTTACATCGTCGACCTTCAGAAGACTCTGAAGCTCTTCAAAGACGCAATGCGATACGTGGGCGAAATGGCCGCTCAGGGCAAGACGGTTCTCTTCGTTGGCACCAAACGCCAAGCTCAGGAAGCGATTGCTGAGGAAGCAGGGCGCTCTGGTCAGTTTTACGTGAACCAACGCTGGCTCGGGGGTTTGCTCACCAACATCTCTACTGTTCAACGCTCTATCAAGCGCCTCAAAGAGCTTGACAGTATGGCGAACGAAAATGCGTATGAAGGTCGCGCAAAGAAAGAAGTCGGACGGCTCGAGCGCGAACGAAAGCATTTGCAGCAGAATCTGGCCGGCATCAAAGACATGAACGGCCTACCGGACCTTTTGTTCGTCATTGACTCTAACAAAGAGTCGATCGCGGTAAAAGAAGCCCGGAAGCTCGGAATACCCGTCGTGGCTGTAGTCGATACAAATTGCGATCCCGACGAGGTTGACTATGTGATCCCCGGCAACGACGATGCCCTTCGCGCTATTCGTCTTTTTACGACGAAGATCGCTGACGCAGTCGTAGAAGGACGCAGCCTTGCAACTGAGCAGGAATTCGCCGCCGAGAAGATCGTGAGCGACGACGAACCGTCGGGCGAACACTCGGAAGACTACACGCAATACCTTGATCCGAAGTACGCCGAGCAGCTCATGTCGGAAAGTCTGGCCACCAGTTCCGAAGCGGAAATACCTCCCCGCAAAGGTCCTGGCAGTGAGGAACCGCCGGAAGAAGGTCTTAGTACAACAGTTAGCGAACGCTGACCTTTTCCATGGTTAGTTAAGACCAGGCGACCGGCTACCCAGAGCTCGGTCGCCTGATGTGTGTATGAGGGAAGTACGGAGCGATCACAACGCGGTATGGCCGCGCGCATTGAAAGGGTTTCATGGCAGACATTAATGCTCAGTTAGTCAAGCAGCTTCGCGAGATGACCGGTGCAGGATTTATGGAATGCAAGAAAGCTCTGCAAGCCACTAACGGCAGCCTTGAGGAGGCCGTCGTCCATCTTCGTAAGCAAGGCATCGCTTCGGCTGGTAAGAAGGAGAGCCGTGCCACAAAGCAAGGTCTTATCTCTTCCTTCATCAGCTCCGATGGGAAGCTCGGCGTCCTCGTTGAAGTGAACTGCGAGTCCGATTTTGTAGCAAGAACGGAAGATTTCCAGTCCTTAACCGCTGACGTTGCCGCGCACATTGCCGAGACAAAGCCGAAGTTCGTCCGCCTGGAAGAAGTAACAGAAGCCGAGCGTGCCAATTTCAAAGCGCACGAGGCCCTCTACGAGCAGAAGTTCGTTGGCGATTCAAACACCACGATCGGTGACCTTGTTAAAACCAAGATCGCCAAGTTGGGTGAAAACATCACCGTCTCTCGTTTTGTTGTTTATGAAATCTCTGGCGATGGAATCATCGGCAGCTATGTTCATACGGGAAATCAGATTGGCGTTCTGCTTCAGGTAAAAACAGAGGCTCAAATCACTGGCAAAGAAGAATTTGGAACTGTGGTTCGCGACATCGCTATGCAGATTGCTGCTGCCTCCCCGCAGTTTGTTGCGAGGGAAAACGTTCCTGCTGAAATGATCGAGAAAGAAAAGAGCATCCAGCGGTCACGTGCTCTCGGTGAAGGCAAGCCCGAAAAAATGGTCGATAAGATCGCCGAAGGGCGCATGAGTAAGTTTTACGAAGAGGTCTGTCTACTGGAGCAGCCCTTTATTCGCGAAAATACGATCTCTGTCGCTGAACTCATTCGCACGGTCAGCACAAAACTAGGCGGCCCAATCACTGTTGCTCAGTTTGTCCGGTTCAAAGTCGGTGATTCCTTCGATGCTCCTGGTGTGGCAGAGAGTCCGCTGCCCGTTACCGCCTGACGTTACCCTCACCGCTTTTTCACTCTTCCCGGAGATCAAGGATTGCCACGGTATCGACGTATTCTCTTAAAGATCAGCGGTGAGGCTTTGGCCGGTCAGTTGACCTTCGGCCTCGATCCGGAGCGCGTTAAGCTTCTGGCCTGTGAGGTCGCTGAAGTTGCTCGCACCGGAATACAAATCGGCCTGGTGTTGGGGGGTGGCAATATCTTTCGAGGTATTGCCGCTTCCGCTCATCACATGGACCGAGTCACGGGCGACCACATGGGTATGCTCGCTACCGTAATCAACGCCCTTGCCTTTCAGGATGCTCTCGAAGCGCAAGGCATCCCGACCCGGGTCATGACCGCGATCCAAATGCATCAAGTGGCCGAGCCCTACATCCGCAGGCGCGCCATCCGTCATCTCGACAAGGGCCGTGCCGTCATCTTTGCGGCTGGTACTTCGAATCCCTACTTCTCCACCGATACTGCTGCTACTTTGCGAGGTCTGGAAATACACGCCGAACTCATTGCGAAAGCCACCAGCGTCGACGGCGTATACGACAAAGATCCCAAAAAGCATCCGGATGCAATCAAGTATGCGGAAGTCAGTTATACAGAAGTTCTTTCCAAGGCTCTCCGGATTATGGATGCCTCTGCCGTTGCTATGTGCCGCGATAATCACATGCCCATAATGGTCTTTGATTTGAAAGTAGCGGGAAATATAATGCGAATGGCGATGGGCGAACCGATTGGTACTATGATCCACGACCCAATCATCGCCCGACACTCTGCTTATGAAACAAGACTCTCCAGCAGCTCCGAGTAGCAGCTCTTATAAAGACATCAAAGAAGTCGAAGCGAATGCCCGAACGCGCATGGACAAAGTGCTGACCGACTTGCAAAGTGAGGTCACACATTTCCGTACTGGTCGCGCCACTATCGGTCTCTTTGACAACGTTCGTGTTGATTACTACGGCTCTCCTGTTCCTCTCAACCAGGTTGCCCAGTTGCATGTTCCCGAACCGGCAATGATCACCGTTCAACCCTGGGATACGTCAACGATTCGCGAGATAGAAAAAGCCATCCGCAATGCGGATCTCGGTTTGAATCCGTCGAATGACGGAAAGATCATTCGAGTTCCGATTCCGCCTCTGACTGAAGAGCGCCGCCGCGACATGGCCAAAAAGCTTAGCGGTGTCGCTGAAGAGAGACGGGTTGGCCTTCGCAATATTCGCCGCGATGCCAACGATCATTTGAAAAAGATGACCCGCGAAAAGCTCATCAGTGACGACCAGGAGCGCCAGGCTCTCGACATCATTCAGAAGCTCACAGACAGCCAGATTGCTAAGGTTGACGCCGTGGCCAAGGCGAAAGAGAAAGAAATCCTCGAGTTCAAGTAGAGCTCGTGGCCGGAGTTGTAGGGTTCCCTACCGCACCGCAGAAGCAGGCAACTCTCCCGACACTGCCTGATCATAGCTAATCCCGTTCTTCTCGAGCAGATCGCCCACGGCTCGGTCTAAGGCCACGCGGGCCTTAATCCAGACGCTGCGTGCAGCCACTTCAGTGGAACGGGCCTGCGCTAAGTAACTTTGCTGCTGAATCACCAGAAAACTAGTAGAAGCACCGACGCTCAGTCTGTCCCTTTCTGCTTCCACAAGCTGCTGCTGATAGAGGCGGCTCTCGCTAGCTGCGCTCAATGCACTTCGCGCTGTCTGTAAAGCAATTGCGGCATTCTCAACCTGCTCTCTCACCTGATTAGCCAGCAATTGGGTTCTGGCCTCAGCCTGTCTGACCTGGATCAGGTCTCGTGCAGCGTCGGCTTGCGCTACATGGTTGGTGAGCGGCAGGTTGAGCTGGACTCCCGCCTGATAAATTCGCGAGAGTCGAAGACCGGACACTCCCAGGTCCGTCGGTGCGGTCACCGCGCCTGTCCCTTGCGAACCAATATTTGTGAACGGAACCTCAGTGCTACCGCGGGTCTGGAAGTTTGCTATCAAATCCACTTGCGGTCGTGTGGCATTGTTTGATGCCCGTAAGGCGATCTCCCCGCTTTGCACTTGTAGTGAAGCTTGCGCCAGATCGGGTCGTAAAGATAGGGCTTGCGTTACCAGTGCATCCACCGAACCCACGTCCTCTTCTGCAGGAATAGAGATTCGATCCGTGGGTAGAATCGGCACATTGGTTATGACCGGATCAGCCGTTCCCTGCCTTGATAGCTGAGATTTGAGGATAACCTCTTCCTGATGAACAAGCCCTTCCGATTGGATCAGATCCAGTTCGCTGGAAGTAACCAGCGATTGTGCCCGTGTTAACTCCAGAGGCGCCAGCGTTCCCTGCTCCACCTGCGCCTGATCGTCTTGGTAAAGCTTCCGTGCCGCCGCCAGACTTTCACGCTTCACTTGAACGTTTTCGTTCAAACTTACCAGATCGTAATACAGCCGAGCTACACCGTACACAGTGCTCGTCAGTTGCTGATAAAAAATCAAGCGGGAGATCTTCTGGTTGATCTTTGCAATGCGGATATAGCGAAGGTTTAGACTACTGCCCCGCCCACGCAGAAGGGGCTGGCTCAGCGTCACAGACGTGTTCGGTGAGTAGAAAGGATCGTAGCGGCTCGAAGTCCCGTAAAGAGCTTGGGCAGCATTGTTCAGGTCTACCTCTAGTTGCGTGCCGTAACTGTACCCTTGCACCAGGGCGTAGTTAGCGGTTATGAAATGCAGCGGGCCAGATACGGTCAGAGGGGATGTCGCGGTGTTCGAGGTAAGGCCGTTGGTCAGAAGAGTGCTATTCTCGCGCTGAAAATACGTAGACTGCCCGATGAAGGTAGGCTGAAACGTGGGAACAGTCGGCCCGGCCGCAAACCCTGCGGGCCCTTGCACCGATAAGTTGGTCTGAGTCTCCGTAAGTTCATTCAACGAGGTCAGGTCATTCACCGTAGGGGCGCTGGGGGTGACGCTTGAAGCGGCACTGTTGAGCAACGGACTGCCCGGACCACCCACACCGCTCGGACTCTCTGCAACCGTAAACTCGATCCCGCGCAGATTCCCGCCGCCCGATGCTCGCAGTGTCTCCGTTCCGGCAATCGCCAGATCGTAGCGGGAAACCTCCACATCAAGGTTGTTCTCGATCGCGAGCGCGAGCGCATCGTAAAGCGAGAGGTGAAGAGCGCCGCCTCGAACGAGCGTCCGCAGCCTGCCCGTTGAGTTCAGCTGAAGAGATGAGAGGCTCGGCGCCCGGTACGCTGAACCGAAGTCAGACAGCGAATGGCGCCTAGGAATTGCGGGGCTCTGGTTCGTGGGGTCAGCCTTACTTACTTCGATTTGCTCAATCAGCGGAGACGGCTTCACCGTGGTGGACTGTTGCGCAAGCGCTACGTTTTGACAGCTGATCAGAGTCCACACCAACAGCCGCTTCATTTCGAAGCGCCTTTGCTTGAACTCTGCGCCTTGTCGGCTTGTCCCTGCGGCCCATACTGCCCATTCTGACCGGTTCCATGATCATTCTGGGACCCCGCCGTTGCAGGAGCACTCTGCTTCTGAAACTGCGGGTCTACCTTTGCTCCATCGCGCACTTCGTCGGTGACAGTGGTGACAATGACGTCGCCTTCCCTCAAGCCCGCCGTGATCTCTGTCTCGTCGCCATAGTCGCGCCCCAGAGTCACTTGCCGGTAACGAACCACGTTGTCTTCAATGCGTGCCACTATTGTTTGCGCACCGCGGATCACAATCGCTTCCCCTGGAATCAGCAAAGGAGGTTGCGCCTTCACCTCTACAAAGTTCACCACCACGTACATGCCCGGAAGCAGCTGTCCGGTCGAGTTCCTCACCTGCACCTCTACCAACAGCGTGCGCGTATTTTGGTCGATCGAAGCCGAGGTGCGGGTGACACGTCCTTCGTACTGCTCATTTGGCCGTTCCTGGAAAAACAGCTTTGCCCTTTGCCCAACATGAACCGAGGTCGAGTAAGCTTCTGGAACGGAGACCAGGATTCGGAGTCGGTCGACGCTCGCGATCTGGAACATCTCGCCACCTTGCGCGCCGCCCGTTGATGGACTGACTGACGACGTCACATTTCCGGAGGTGCCCGCATTATTGCCCTGCACGCCCGATTGACTCGCTCCCGGGGTTGACGTCGATGCGCCATTCCCGAGTCCCGAGCCTGACGCACCAATCAGCGCTCCTACGTCAACATTTCGATCTGTGATTACGCCGCTGAAAGGTGCCGTCACTCGCTCATACTGCTGCAACACTATGTTTCGCTCCAGGTTGTCGCGATTGCCCTGCACCGAGCTTTCGGCTGCCTGCACGTTTGCTTCTGCTACCCGGAAGTTTGCCTCCTGCGTATCCCCTTCCTGTCTGGAAAGAACGCCCTTAGCGACAAGCACCTTATAGCGATCCCAGGTAAGCGAGGCTAAACGAAGCTGCGCTTGCAGCTGTCCGACATTCGATTGACTTTGCGCCAGACTTGATCGTGCTTGCGCTACCTGCTGATCGAGATCAGGAGCATCAATTGTAGCGAGCAGCTGACCTGCATGTACACGATCTCCAATGTCGACCAGGCGCCGGCTCACGTACCCCGATGCACGCGCATATATGTATGCTTGCGTGTACGCCATTGTTGTTCCCGGAACCACTAGCTCACTTTTCGACGGAGCAGTGTGTACCTTGGCAACATTGACTTTCGGAATGTTCGAAACGCGTTCCTTTGCTTGCTCATTGATGACCTGCTGTCTCTTGTGTCTTGGCAGGTAGCCAACAAAGTACACCAGAACCACCGCTAAAAGAATTCCTATCGCAACAATAAGCCATGCAATACCAGAGCGTCCGTGGCGCCCCGCTGAAGTATCAGAATCTGCCATTCTCTACGCTTCGCCTTTATACTCGCGATCAATTCTTTCGTCGAAGTTGACTGGCGCAGTCTTGCGAAGAAGCGAGTAAAAAATAGGAACAACGAACAAGGTACCCACCGTCGCAACCAGAAGACCACCGATCACTGCGCGTCCAAGCGGCGCATTTTGCTCCCCCCCCTCTCCGAACGCGAGCGCCATCGGGAGCATTCCAATAATCATGGCCAGGGCTGTCATGCACACCGGACGTAGCCGGATGTAACCGGCAGAGAGTGCTGCCTCCATCTGATCTTTCCCCGAGCTGCGTTCATCATTGGCGAACACGACGAGAAGTATCGAGTTTGCCGTTGCTACGCCAATCGTCATGATCGATCCCATGAGTGACGGCACACTGAAGGTCGTTTGCGTCAGATATAACATCCAGAGAATGCCCGAAAACGCCCCCGGTAGCGCCATCAGAATAATAAACGGATCAAGCCAGCTCTGAAAGTTCACCGCCATCAGGAAGTACACAATAATGACCGCAGCAGCGATCCCTAACAGCAGTCTCGAGAATGACTGCTCCATCGTAGTTACTTCACCGTGCAGCTCAAGAAGAGTTCCACCCGGCAGCTTGCCGTGCGACTTCATGATTTTATGAATCGCATTTGCCACTCCGCCTAAATCCCGCTGGTCGACGTCTGCGTAGATATCGTAAGTCGGCTGAATGTTGTAGTGGTCAATCACAATGGCCGAAACATCGCGCTTCATCGTCGCGAGATTTGCCAGTAGCTGGCTATTCGTGCCATTGGTCGCGGTCACGGGCGTTCTTCCCAGAGCCTCAAAGGAATTGATCCGGTAAGTAGGACTTTGAGCGACGACCTGATAATTGACGCAGTTCTGCGGATTCAGCCACTGATTCGGAGCAGTCTGGCCGCTGCCTGACAGGGAGATCAGCATGCTATTGGCCACATCTCGTTGCTGCAGGCCCATTTGCTCCGCCTTGATCCGGTCGACGTTTACCTGCACGGTCGGATAAGTCACTTGCTGGTGAATGTGAACGTCTACAGCTCCTGGTATGGCCGACACTTTCTGCAGCAGATCCTGAGCGATCTGGTAATTCGCACTCGCATTACGCCCAACGACTTGTAAGTCAATCGGCGCTGGCAGGCCGAAATCGAGAATCTGGTTGGTGATGTTTGCAGGCGTGAAAAATAACGTTACATTCGGAAATTTAGCTTGCAGCTCGTGGCGAAGCTGGCGCGTAAATTCGAGCGTCTCCCGCTTACCGGGCTTCAGGGAAATGAGAATGTCGCCGTCTGAATTGCTGATAGTCGCGTTGTTTCCGAAAGCAAGATTGATGCCGCCGTTCGGGAGTCCAATATTGTCGAGAATCATGTCAATGCGGTCCGGCGGCAGAATCTTCCTGATTTCCGCTTCAACTTCCGCAAAGATAACTTCCGATTGCTCGATTCGGGTTCCCTCCGGCGGAACAACGTGCAAACGCATCTGACCCGAATCCACATACGGAAAGAAATCCCGGCCAATAAACAGGGTGAGAAAGGATGAGCCCACAACAAACAACGCAAAGATCGACAGGACAATGGCCCGATGATGGAGCGACCACTCCAACCACCCCTTGTATCGTTCGCGAAGCTTTTCGAACCGATGCTCGAAGCGCTCATGGATGTGCCAGATCCAGTTTTGGGCTTCCTTCGGTTCTGGATCGTCCGGCTTGCGCTGATACAGACCAACCTCGGCCGGGAGAAGATAGTGCATCATCGTCGGAACAAGTGTGCGCGACAGGAAATATGACGCGAGCATGGCGAAGACGACGGCCATCGCCAGCGGTGTGAAAAGAAACTTGGCTGCGCCGGTCAGCAACACCACGGGAAGAAATACAATACAAATGGCAAGCGTCGACACGAGAGCGGGCGCTGCAACCTGACTGGCGCTATCGAGAATCGCATGCACCAGCGGATTCCCGGCGTTCTGGAGATTTCTATGCGTGTTCTCAATCTCCACCGTTGCATCATCAACCAGAATCCCTACGGCAAGAGCAAGACCGCCCAGGGTCATCACGTTAATCGTCTGACCCAATGCGGCGAGTACGCAGATCGACGTCAAAATCGAAAGCGGAATCGAAATACAGACAATCAATGTGCTGCGCCAGCTGCCCAGAAACAGCAGGATCATCAAGGCGGTCAGAAAAGCCGCTACTCCTGCTTCGCGCAATACTTCGTTAATCGACGTACGCACAAAGATTGATTGGTCAAAAAGCGGAGTAATGTTCAGATTCGGCGGAAGGTCAGCTTTGACCCGTGGGAGAGCCTTCCGAACGGAGTTGACGATGTCAAGCGTTGAAGCTTGACCGTTCTTCAAAACCGTCAGCAACGCAGATCGAGCTCCGTTTAGACGCACAATGTTCGTCTGCACTGCGAAGCCGTTGCGGATCTGACCGACATCCTTCATGTAGACAACAGCACCGTTGGCGGACCGCACAGGCAGCTCATTCAGTTCAGAGACCGATTGCGGGCTGCTGTTGACTCGAACCAGATATTCAATGTCCCCTATGCGCGCTGTCCCTGCCGGCAGAATCAAGTTCTGCGCATTCAACGCGTTCGAAACATCAATTCCAGATAGATGCTTTGCATACATCGCATTGGCGTCCAGGTCGACCATGATTTGCCTGCTTTTGCCGCCCCATGGCAACGGAATCGAGGCACCTTGCACTGTCGCCAGACGAGTTCTGATGAAGTTGAGCCCCAGATCGTAAAGATCTTGTTCGGTGAGCCCTTGACCCGACAATCCTAGCTGAACAATCGGAACACTCGATGCGTCGTACTTTAAAATGTTCGGGGGAAAGATCCCCGGCGGCAGCACGCGTAGAATCGTCTGCACAATCGCCGTGACCTGTGAAACGGCCAGTTCTACTTTCACCTTCGGTTGGAAGAAGACGCGAATGACCGACACGCCCGCATAAGACTCGGACTCCATGTGCTCGATGTCGTTCACCGTTGTCGTCATGGCGCGTTCACAAACCGTAACCACACGCTTCTCCATATCGTCCGGTGTCAAACCCGAATAGGTCCACACGACACTCACAACGGGAATATCAATATAAGGGAAGATATCTTTCGGCGTAACGATGGCGGAGATCGCCCCAAAGACCAAAACTAGAATCGAAAAAACTACGAACGTGTAGGGACGCCGAAGCGCCAGGTGAACAATCCACATTTAGAGCCTCACGAGCCGCGCACCAGGAGTAATCGTCCCGCAGGGAGACGACCAGGTCGAGAATGAATGAGCAGAGTGCTTAAGCAGGCAGTTCCTCAACAGGCGGATAGCCATGCTGCTCACGGCCAATCTTGCCGTCATACATCGTGCTCGTTTTGAACAATTCCAGGTGACCATCTGCCGCCCAAGGCTTGCACCGGGTTCGAAGCTCGTGTAGTTCAGCTGTGCTCATGGGAGTGAATCCGGTAACCACCTTCAAATTTTGCTTCAGAACCTCCATCGAATTCATACCGCTGATCGTGGTTGCAACAGGCAGGCTCATCGCATACCGCAGGGCCTCCTCCGGGGTGACGCCGCCCATCTTCACCATCTCGCCGCTGCCCCCCATGCTCTTCATTCCCAGAATAGCCATGTCCCGTTTCTGAGCTTCTGGAAGCACATGGGTTTCGAAACTTCGAAATGTGGCATCGAACGCGTTCAGCGGCATCTGCACTGTATCGAAAGGAAAGCCATGCGCCAGCATGCGCAGGTGAATCGAGGGATCTTTATGTCCGGTAAAGCCGACCGCACGAACCTTGCCTTGCTGTTTCGCTTCGGCTAAAGCCTCTGCCGCACCGTTCGGAGCAAAGATCAAATCCGGATCATTGTCGTACACCACCTCATGAATCTGCCAAACATCCAGGTAATCGGTTTTGAGTCGACGAAGCGACTCCTCTAACATCCGCATCGCGACTTTCTTATCGCGTCCATGCGTGCAGACTTTCGTCATTAAGACCGCTTCTTTACGCCTGTTACCTAGAGCCTTGCCCAGCCACTCCTCACTTTGGCCGTCATGGTATTCCCACGCATTGTCGAAAAAGTTCAGACCTGCATCCAGGGCGTACTGCACAATTTCGGTAGCTGATTCCACGGTGGGAGCAGACCCAATGTGAAAGCCTCCAACCCCGAGAATGGAGACACTGACATCTGATTTTCCAAGCCGTCGCTTGGGAACAGTACTGCCTTCTACCTGTGCCATATTCCCTCCTGAAAGAGCTTCTGCTTTGCCGGTTGTTGCGGCCTTCACACCGGCCCCGATTAGGACAGCCTGTCCCATAAACTTGCGGCGCGTTTTCTCGTTTTGTTCTGACATGTGAGGTCCTATTTGTCCGACGGCCAGGGTTTGCCGGTGTTCTCAGTTGCCCGCATCATTTCTTTGACTTCCTTCGACTGCATATCAAGCGGGAACTCGTGGGCTATACGCGCTTCCGGGTTATCGTACTTCAACGATGTCTTATACGTTTCGTACCGCCCGTCCGCGTAAGCGCGGCAGCGATCGCGCAGAGCGTTCATCTCGCTCTCACTCATGTGCTCGAAAGTTTGCGCAATCTTCAAATCCTGTGCGGCCACTCCGAGCTTGTCCATTCCCGTGATGGTCGTGGCCACGGGAAGACTCATCGCATATCGAAGCGATTCTTCCGCCGTAAGAACCCCCGCTTTGATGGCGGGCCCTGCGCCCCCCAGCGGCTTCATTCCGAGTGGCGCGATGCCTCGCTTGGTCAGTTCCGGAAGCACCTGGGTCTCAAAACTGCGAAAGGTGGCATCGAAAGGATTCAGAGGCATCTGCGCCGCATCGAACGGAAATCCGGTCTTGAGCATCCCGAGGTGAATCTTAGGATCTTTGTGACCGGTGAATCCGGTAAAACGAACTTTCCCTTCCTTCTTCGCTTGTTCGAGAGCTTCCGCAGCTCCATTTGGCCTGATAAAGAGTTCCGGGTCGTTATCAAAGGAGACACCGTGAATTTGCCACAGATCAAGATGGTCGGTTTGCAAGCGGCGCAAAGACTCTTCCAACATGCGCAACGCCAGTCTTTTCTCACGTCCATGAGTGCAGACCTTGGTCATCAGAAACACCTGCTCGCGTTTGCCCTTCAAAGCAGCACCCAGCCACGCCTCGGACTTTCCGCGATGGTATTCCCAGCAGTTGTCGAAAAAAGTAACGCCACCATCCAAAGCCATGTTGACAATCTGCTCTGCGGTTTTCTGGTCTTCGGCGTCCCCGAGGTGGTGCCCCCCTAAGCCAAGCGCGGAAATCTCGACACCTGTCTTCCCAAACTTTCGCCTCTGAATCTCACCTGTTGTTGCCATGCTCTCCTGATATGAAGAAGATTGGATACAAAACAGGAAAGTTACAAGACACGTAGAAAGGCCAGTTTGCGTCCGAGGTGCGTGAGTACATCTTTCATTGAATACGACGCGATCATCGTTGGCTCAGGTCAGGGCGGTAACCCGCTCGCGCAACAGCTTGCCAAACGGGGAGAAAGGGTCGCGCTCATTGAAAAGGCTTACCTCGGCGGTACCTGTATAAACACCGGATGTACCCCAACCAAGACCATGATCGCCAGCGCTCAAATTGCCCATTACGCGCAGAACGCCAAGCGCTGGGGTGTGGAGGCAGGGGATGTTCGCGTCGATCTCCCGGCTGTCCGGAAGCGCAAAGATGACATCGTGCTGAGTTCGCTCTCTAGTTGGGAAAAGAAGATGAATGGCGAAGGGCAGCCCCTTGTTTATCACGGGTCGGCGGCGTTTGTGGCAGACAAAACCATCAGGGTAGGCCAGGAAACACTGACAGGCAAGCGCATTTTCATCGACACAGGTGTGAGCCCCACCGTACCCCCTATTAACGGCATCAGGTCGCTGCCATTTTTAACCAACGAAACT
>CAXTMN010000045.1:15794-22731 GCA_964245395.1 uncultured Bryobacteraceae bacterium | reverse complement strand
AAGAGGAGGGTCTTGCGTTTAAGCTCGGCGCTCGTGTCACGAGAGCAGAACCTGAAGCCAACGGGGTGACGCTTACGGTCGAAGGGCAGAGCGGCACCGGGACCGTCACCGGTTCTCATCTGCTAGTAGCAGCCGGCCGCACTCCCAATACTGCGGATCTCGACCTGCAAAAAACCGGTGTCAAGACTAATCGGAAGGGCTATATTGTAGTGAACGATCGCCTGGAAACCACCGCTCCCAACATCTGGGCGATCGGAGATGTGACCGGCGGTCCAGCCTTCACACACATTTCCTACAACGACTATCAGATCATCTACGGCAACCTTTACGAGAATAAAAACCTAAGCACCTCCAGGCGAATCGTCCCGTACGCGGTTTATACGGACCCCAATCTGGGCCGTGTCGGCATCACCGAAAAGGAAGCGCGACAGAGCGGGCGCAAGCTAAAAATAGGCAAAATCCCCATGACGAGCGTCGCCCGTGTCCGCGAGCGTGGCGAGACACAAGGACTGATGAAGCTGGTCGTGGATGGTGAGACAGACCTCATTCTGGGTGCCTCCATTCTGTCCTCAGAAGGCGGCGAACTGGTTCAGATTCTCAGCACGCTGATGCTGGCCGAAAAACCATACACCCTTTTGAAAGGTGCGATTTATATTCACCCTACGCTGGCAGAGGGCCTCTTCAGCCTGATGGATAGTGTGCAGCCCGTGTAAGGAGTTATGTCCGTAACGCTCCGCTATTGCTTGCTCACAGGAGCCGCGCTATTTGGATTTCTGTCAGCTTGTTCTTCGCCGATCGCTGGGCCGCCCTATGTCAGAACGCCACCCAGTTCGGATATGCAGGCATTCGAAAAATATGTAAATTTGCCCGAAAAGCCCACAGCAGTTATTTTCGAGACACTCTATCGTGCGAAGCCCAGCAGAACGCCCGGTCCTGCTGACTGGTCACTACTGGCCGTACTCACTTACGACCAGAGTGCCCTCCCGCGTATCGAAGACAAGTCTCATGATCAGAAAGATCCCGTTGTGATAGACGTCAGTGAGATACGCCCCTGGTTCCCGCAAGCGCTTAGAGACGCTCTGGTGCGCTCAGCCGACCAAGGCTATCATCTCCCGGGACCTGCTTACCAGGCAAGTAAATTCTTGAAAGTCCCTCTGAATGACGGGACTTTTACTGTGCTCGATAGCTCAGGGTATTTGTTTCTTCAGATGGACTGCTGTGGCCCTCTCCTAAACTCGTCTGACAAATAACGGGCCATTCATTTGCGTTCATCGCTGCGCTCAGAAGTTAAAATGCTTCTAACATGCGCCGGCTTGCTCCCTTTCTCCTTCTAAGTCAAGTGCTTCTCACCGCTACCACTCCGGCGGTAGACAACTCGACCTTTGCTGAACTGAAATGGCGTCTGATCGGTCCTTTCAGAGCCGGCAGAACGGTTGCCATCAGTGGCGTCGTGCAGCAGTCAAATGTCTTCTACATGGCCGCGACAAACGGAGGCGTCTGGAAAAGCACCGATTATGGGAACACCTGGAATCCCATCTTCGACGGACAAAGTACCGGCTCTGTAGGTGCTCTCGCCGTTGCGCCTTCCGATCCTCACGTCATCTATGTGGGGAGCGGCGAAGGCATACAGCGCCCCGACCTCTCCGTCGGTAACGGAATTTATAAGTCGGTCGATGCCGGCAAGACTTGGACGCACCTCGGATTGCGAGACGGTCAACAGATCGGGTCGATTGCTGTCGACCCTTCGAACTCCAATCGCCTTTTTGTCGCAGTGCTCGGCCATCCCTACGGACCGAATACCGAGCGCGGCGTCTTTCGCTCTACAGATGGAGGCGCCTCGTTCCAGCGTGTGCTTTACAAAGACGAGAACACCGGCGCCATCCAAGTCGAGTTCGATCCAGCTAATCCACAGATTGTCTATGCCGATATGTGGGCGGCACGCCAGGCGCCGTGGGAAGTGGGCGCTTCATTTAACGGTCCCGGTAGCGGACTCTTCAAATCCATCGATGGCGGCACAACCTGGAAGCAGCTGACTAGCGGCCTTCCGGCTTACGCGCAAGGTTTAGGCAGAATCGGTTTCGCCATCGCACCGAGCCATCCCCAACGAATGTATGCGCTCGTAGATGCATCGGCCGAATCTGGCGGTCTGTACCGCTCGGACGACGCGGGAGGCAATTGGCAGAAGGTCAACAACGAAGGACGAATTTACAGCCGTGGTTCGGACTTTGCGGGCGTTCGGGTGGACCCTCAAAATGAAGACAAGATCTACGTAGCCAATACAACTACTTATCGGTCGGACAACGCGGGCAGAACATTCATCGGTATCAAAGGCGCACCCGGCGGCGACGACTACCACACGATCTGGATCAATCCGAAAAATCCGGAAATCATCTTCCTCGGAGTGGATCAGGGCGCAACCATTAGCGTGAATGGTGGAAGAACCTGGAGTTCCTGGTACAACCAACCGACAGCGCAGTTCTATCACGTCATCACCGACAATCGCTTTCCCTACTGGGTATACGGCGCGCAGCAGGAGAGTGGCTCTATTGGCATCGCAAGCCGTAGCGATGAAGGGTCCATCAGCTTCCGTAACTTTCACACCGTCGGCGTAGAAGAGTACGGCTATGTCGCTCCAGATCCCTTGAACCCGGATCTCATCTACGGAGGAAAAGCGACACGGTTCAATTGGGTCACCGGCGATGTCCAGGATGTGAGTCCACAGGTGCTGCGCGGCCAATACAGATTCGTTCGCACGATGCCGCTGCTCTTTTCTCCCGCCGATCCTCACATCCTGTATCTCGGCTCAAACGTGATCTTCAAGACCACCACAGGGGGAAACAGCTGGGAAACGATCAGCCCTGATCTGACACGTCCGGCGTGGGAGATGCCGGCTGTTATCAAGAGCTTCGCCCTTCAGGATCCGGAAAAAGGCCAGCATCGCGGCGTCGTGTATACGATCGCGCCCTCGCCTCAAGACGTCAATGTGATCTGGGCTGGGACCGACGACGGCCTCATTCACCTCACCCGGAACGGCGGCCGGCAGTGGGCGAACGTCACGCCCCGGGAACTGACGCCGTGGAGCAAAGTATCTCTGATCGAAGCGTCTCACTTCGCTACCAACACTGCGTATGCAGCGATCAACCGTTTTCGCCTCGATGACTTAGGGCCGCACGCTTACCGCACCAATGATGGCGGCAAGACCTGGACAGAGATTGTGCAAGGATTGCCTCACGGCGCGGTCGTAAATGCGATTCGCGAAGATCCGCAAACGCGAGCTCTGCTTTTCGCCGGAACAGAACTGGGCGTTTTTGTTTCCTTCGACGACGGAGATCACTGGCATACACTGCAACAAAATCTGCCCGTAACATCGGTGCGCGATCTGACTGTTCATGGCGACGACCTCGTGGCAGGAACCCATGGAAGATCGTTTTGGATCCTTGACGATATTACGCCTCTGCGCCAGATAAGCGCTTTGACCGGAGGGGCTAAGGTCCATCTATTTACTCCCGGGACAGCCATTCGCTGGCGATGGAATCGAGGAACGGATACTCCTCTCCCTCCAGAGATCCCGGTTGGCCAGAACGCTCCTGACGGCGCCATCATTGATTACGTCCTCCCCGCCAACGCGGGTGATGTGACTCTCGAAATCCACGATCGCGAGAATCGACTGGTACGACGCTACACCAGCACCGACCGTCCTGCAGTTACTGACGAAGAGCTTCAAAAAGAGCTAAACGTACCAACCTACTGGGTACGTCCGCCAGAGTCCTTGGCCGCGACAGCCGGGCTCCATCGCTTCGTTTGGGATCTTCGTTACGACGCTCCGAAGTCGCTCGATCACGAATACCCGATCTCCGCGGTCTATCGCGACACACCGCGTGAGCCGAGAGGTGCGTTGGTGCTGCCTGGAGATTACACAGTCAAACTTGAAGCAGGCGGGCAGTCAGCGTCTCAACCCTTAACTGTCATCATGGATCCGCGGATCAAAACGCCCCAATCAGAGTTGCTCGCGCAATTGACCTGGTCGTTGAAGCTCTCACAGCTGCTTCGCGACGACTTCGATACTCTCTCCCAAGTTCGAGCGCTTCGTGAACAGGCGAAGAGCTTGTCTACGAAGAGCGGCGTTTCGGTTGAATCGAAAGCTGCTCTGGCTAAACTCGATGAAACCTTGGCCAGTCTCGCCGGTGCGGAAGGCAGACACCTGCGAGGCAGGCACGCCGGAAGCCTCAGCGAGGACTTAGGCTCGCTCAATAGCGAACTTGCGCGTGTGTTCCAGATTGTTCAAGGATCTGACAATGCCCCTACTACTCAGGCGATCGCAGCTGCTAACTCTTTAGCGAACGCGTTGCAAGTGCAACTGCAGACTTGGAAGGAGGTGAGCAGGACCCAGTTGCCAGCTGTAAACCGGCAATTGCAGAAGAACAATCTCCCTGCTCTCGATATCAAAACCCAGCAAGCGGCTAGGCAGAAACAGAGTTCGGCGGATAAAGTTGGCGATGCTGATTCGCCTTAACTGGCCATCTGTTTTGCTCCTGAAGTCACCTTCCCCTGCCCTGCACTTTCAACTAGACTTCAGAAGCCGTTGAGCGTAGACTCAGACAATACCAAAGTTAGTTGCTTGAGATCGGGTCCCACGTTCGGGCCGCGTAAGTTAATTTCTAGACTTGCCTGTGCAGAACGGGAGAGGACCGCGTGACTCTCACTTACCCCTTTCGCCCCTGTTCCCTGGCACAGTTCGCATCCAGGAGAGGGCCCATGAAACGAGCATTTTGTCTGTTGTTACTCACGGTAGATTTCACGTTCGCGCAAACGCCTACTGCTACCGTCACGGGAATCGTCAAGGATCCGTCCGGCGGAACCATCGCCGATGCGCGAGTCACCATCCGCAATGAGGGGACCAACATTGTCCACGACGTAACAACCAGCAGGAACGGCGAGTACACGGTCCCGCTCCTCGAGATCGGTCAATACAACATCATTGTCGAGGCCCAAGGCTTCAAAAAAGAAGTACAGACCGGATTAACTCTGGAAGTCGGCCAGACAGCCAGAGTCGATTTCACCCTGACACTCGGGCGTGTCTCCGATACGGTGCAAGTCACCGCAGAGGCGCCGGTGACCACAACAGATTCAGCGTCCGTCGGAACCGTCGTTGATAACCAGCACGTAGTTGAAATGCCGCTCAACGGCCGACAGTTTTACTCACTCGCCACTCTTGTTCCCGGCGTGACCCCGCCTGTGCAAAATTCGACTCTCAGTTTCCGCGGTGGTTTCAACGTCGCGGGCGCTAGCGAGGTATCCAACAACTTCACACTTAACGGTTTCAACAACAATGATCAGGATGTGAGCGCCCCAAACTTCCGCCCTTCCATCGACGCCATCCAGGAGTTCAAAGTTCTCACGGGTGTGTACCCCGCTGAGTTCGGCTACGGCTCAGGGGGCCAGGTGCAAGTAACCATCAAGTCTGGCTCGAATCAGTTTCACGGCACCGCCTTCGAGTATTTACGCAACGCCGATGTTGATGCCCGGAACTTCTTTCTGACTCCGACCACACCGACTCCGCCTTTCAAGCGCAATCAATTTGGTGCAACTGTCGGCGGACCGATTCGTCGAGATAAGACTTTCTTCTTTGCCAGCTATGAAGGCTTTCGTCTTCGGCAGGACATCGAATCGCGTACCACCGTGCCCGAACCCGCGTTTCTGACCGGTAACTTCAGCGCTCTCCTTCCCACGGTAAAGATCTATCAGCCAGGAACGAAAACTCCCTATCCGGGCAATATCATCCCCTCCACCCAGATTGATCCGGCCGGAGCTGCCCTGCTCCGCTACTACCCCGCGCCGACCTCTCCGACTGCGCCCGGAGCAACTCCTTCGAACAACTACCTCTTCAGCGAGATCCGCCGGGAAACGATGGATGAAGGCAGCATCCGCATTGACCATACATTCAGCGAAAGCGATACCCTCCGTATCACCGCGAACTATTTCAACGACCCTGCCTTCGAACCATCGAACACGCTCTGCGGAGCCCGCTTGATACCTGGTTTTGGCTGCACCACGAACCAGAATTCACAGCTATATGGCATCACCGAGACCCACGTCTTTGCTCCCACTGCGGTGAACGAGTTTCGCATAGGAATGAACCGCCTCATTCAGCCCCGCATCATGCAGGATCAGGGTATCGCCTTCGATCAGACTTATGGCATCGCCGGGTTTTCAGGAGGCGCTAACAACGGCGGCGTCCCGGCTACCGCAATCACCAGTTACGCTACCGTCGGGAACGCTACTAATCTGCCGCAGGATCGCTTTGACAATACGTACATCTTGGGCGATACGTTCGTCTGGTCCCGCGATAAGCATAGCTATAAGTTCGGTGTTGATGCCTCCCAGTTCCGCTCGAGTCAATACTACGTTCAATATGGCGTTGGCTACTTTTCATTCACCAGCGGCGCCGCCACTTATCCCACCTCTGGATACGCTCTCGCCGATGTTCTCCTGGGACACCCTGCCAGCACTCAGCGAGTGCCGAACTTTCCTGCTAACTGGTATCAATCCACGACCACGGTCGGCTTATTTGCCCAGGACGACTATAAGATCACACCAACCTTCACCCTGAATTACGGGTTGCGTTGGGAGCTATACACGCCCACCACCGAAAAGTACAACCATCAATCCAGCTTCAATCCAGCCATTGGCGGCATGTCCGTGGCCGGGCAAAACGCTCTCGGAAATCAACTCTGGGAAACCCAGTATCACAACTTTGCTCCCCGGCTTGGATTTTCTTGGCAGCCTTTTGGCAATGGCAAAACCGTCATCCATGCTGGCGCCGGCATCTTCTACAACGCTTTCACTTCAGGCAATGGCATTCTCGCCATCTTCTACAACCCGCCCATCCGCACTCCCCAAACATTTACCTCCACCAATAACTTGCCCATTACTTCAC
>CAXTMN010000045.1:0-15784 GCA_964245395.1 uncultured Bryobacteraceae bacterium | reverse complement strand
GGAGAATGCCTTTCCCAGTGCCAACGCGGGCAATTCCTCCTCCCCGTTCGGTATCGCTCAGAACTTCAAAATCGCGACTGTTGACGAGTGGAACTTTGATGTTCAGCGGGAGTTAGCCCCAAATCTCGTGCTTGATGTCACGTACTTCGGCTCTAAGGGAACTCATCTCCCCATCAATCGCAACATCAATCAACCGTTGGCGTCCGGTATTGCAGGGCTAACGCTGCCACGTCCGTATGCCCGGTATCAGAACATCACCTTTGCTGAGAGCGTCGGTGTTTCCACTTACAACAGCCTGCAGACAAAACTTGAAAAACGCTACAGCGCCGGCTTAAGTCTGCTCAGCACCTTCACCTGGGGCCGGTCGATCGATGATGGAAACGGTATTGCCACGGGCACGGCAGCGTCCAGCACCTTAGCTCAGAATGCTTATGATCTTGCAGCCGAACGCGCACGCTCTGACTTCGATGTAAAGTTTCGCTTTGTATTTAGCCCCATTTACGAACTTCCCTTCGGAAAAGGAAAGGCTTGGCTGACCCACGGTCTCGTGTCCCAAATCGTCGGGGGCTGGCAGGCATCTGCTCTGTTCAGCACTCAGACCGGCACGCCCCTCACTCCGTACTACTCTTCGAACGTAAGCGGTACTTTGAACTACGAAGATCGGCCCAACGTTGCCGGTGATCCAAACAGCGGCCCTAAAACTCCACAGCAGTGGTTCAGCACCGCCGCCTTTGCCAGGCCTGCGACAGGAAACTTCGGTAATGCTGGACGCAACATTATCAACGGTCCCGGACTCGTCAACCTGGATGTAGCCGTTGTCCGCATGTTCCACCTCAGTGAACGGTTCCAGCTGCAGTTTCGGGCTCAAGCCTACAACAGTTTGAATCATCCAAATTTCAATTACCCAAATGCCACCGCCGACAGCTCGGCCTTTGGCACCGTCAGCTCAGCAGCTGACCCGCGTGAACTGGAAGCTGCGCTCAGACTCGTCTTTTAACTTGTTGCAGGCAAGAGAACAATGGAGAAACAAATGGAATCTCACGACGACAAAAACCTTCTATCGAACCGGCGGGCTTTTCTTCAGGGAGCGGTTGCTACAGCAGGCGTCCTGAACTGGACACGCGACGCTCACGGTAGCGAAGCTCCGGATCTGAAACCTCTTCACACGGAGATCGAGAAGCAGCACGACGAGTCAGTACAACGCATCCAGGACTGGATCAAGCAGCCCTCGATAGCAGCTGAAAACCGCGGGATGACGGAAGGCTGCGATCTGCAGATGAAGCTCTTGCGGGATGCCGGATTTGACCAGGTCACCAAAGTTCCCACCGATGGCCACCCTGGAGTTTTCGCCACGCTTGATGCTGGAGCGCCCCGTACAGTCGGCATCTACTTCATGTACGACGTAAAACAGGTAGACCCTTCAGAATGGTCTTCACCGCCCTTTGATGCCGCCCTCGTCGACAAACCCGGTCTGGGGAAAGTGATCGTTGGTCGGGGAGCTGTGAATACCAAGGGTCCGCAAGGAACCTTCCTCGCTGCCCTTCACGCTTTCAAAGGGACTGGCCGTAAGCTCCCGGTAAATCTCGTCTTTGTCGCTGAAGGTGAAGAAGAGATCGGTTCGCCGCACTTTCCTCAAGTGGTTCATCGACCCGACATTCTCGCTGCGATGCAGAAATGTACCAGCGGTGTTTTCATGCCCATGGCTGGCCAGGCGCTTGATGGCTCGGTTGACATCAATCTCGGCGCAAAGGGCGTCGTCGAGCTTGAACTGGTCTCCAGCGCAGAACGCTGGGGCCGTGGTCCCAAACAGGATCTGCATTCAAGCAACGAAGCACGCGTCGACAGTCCTGCTTGGCATTTGGTCGAAGCACTGGCAACGCTCGTGGGGCCAGACGGTCATACGCCAGCCATAGAAGGATACGCCGATAAGGCGCGTCCGTTAACGCCTGAAGAAAAGTCTATGATTCGGGAAGCTGCACGCCGGCAAAGCGAGGCGGTGGTGAAACAGCAGCTAGGCGTCCAACGCTGGGTTCACGATGTGGATTACCTTGAGTCGTTAGAGCTTCTGGTTTCGCGCCCGACCATCAATATCGAAGGTCTTGTATCGGGTTACACCGGTACCGGCGGAAAGACCATACTTCCTCATAGGGCAGTAGCCAAAATAGACATGCGTCTGGTCCCGAACCTCACGGCCAAGGAAGCTCTCGCTGCCTTGAAGGCTCATCTGACTAAACACGGATTTGCGGACGTCGAGGTCAACATGACCGGAGGCTACGATCCCACTAGCACTTCCGCTAAGTCAGCTCTCATCCGCGCGGAAGAAGCGGTTTACCGTCGCTCCGGATACGACCCCATCATGTGGCCTCGCCTCGCAGGATCGTGGCCCGGCTACGTCTTCACCGGAGACCCGCTCAACTTGCCGGCTGGACATTTTGGACTCGGGCACGGGAACGGAGCCCACGCTCCAAATGAGTATTACGTGATCGAATCCAGCAACCCTAAAGTAAAAGGGCTCGACGCGGCCGCATACTCCCACGTCGAGTACCTCTACGAACTAGCTAAGGTGTAATTGCACGCGAGGGCTGCTATCACGCAGCCCTCACATCGTCCCCGTTACGCTTTCGGGCTGTCCTCACCTTGGGTCGGGACCAGACCTTCCTTTTGCGCTGCATCCTTGAAGGTGCGACCAGCCTCTTCCGTAACACGCTGTACCTTCTGTGCTGCTTCCTGGGCCACAGACTTCGCCTGATCGACCAATTTATCGCGTGCTTCGCCCATATACTGGCCTTCCACTTGTGTGGTCGGCAAAGTTAATCCGACTACCGCGCCAACCGCCAACGCAGCAACGCCCAGCACCATGGGATTCTCCTGCAGCGTGGTGGTGAAGCGATCGCTGGCAACCTTCGCGCCTTGCCGTGCCTGATTGGTCACGTCATGGTACTGCCGCAGAGTCGTATCCGCTGCACTGCTTGCCGCATCACGAACACTGCTTGCTGCCGAACTCACAGCGGTTGTCGTTCGCTCGGCAGCGCTACGTGCGCTATCCGCCACGGTCGTCGCGGCGTCCCGCGCTTTTTCTGCAACCCCGCTGGCAGCATCCCGCGCACGGCTGCTCAACGTTGCTTGCGACGTGCTTACATCGCTCGGGTCGAAGCGGTCGTAAGCGCTCGGATTGATGCTGTGACTGGCCTTTGAGCGCTTGCTCACAGCCAGCATGCCCAAACCAATCCCAACCAGCGCAAATGGAACAGGGTTCTCGCGGATGTATTTCACCACCGATGAACTCGTATCGCTCACCGCTGTTCCCGCCCGCCCTGTCATATCGGTAACTGTTTCGCTTACGCTAGACATGATCTTTCCTGCTTTCCCTATCGTTGCTTCTTTAACTGCATGTTTGGCGGTATCGAAAGCCTCGGTTGCCTTCTCCCGAATCTGATCTTTCACCTGCTCCGCAATTCGAGTAGGGTCAAGTTTGTCCTGAAGAGCGTCAATCGTGTCGCTCAAATTCGCCCTGGTCTTCTCAATTCCCGAGCGGATATCGGTCGCTTCCTGACTGCCTTCGCTGCTATCTGGCTGCCCTTGGGGCGTCGACGTGCCAGACGACGATCCAACTCTGGATTGGTTGAAATCGTCAATAGATCTTACTTCATCTGTTGCTTCGCCCATTGTGCGTCCTCTTTCAATGTCTCTACCGTTTGCCGCGGTGAAACGTTTGTCTTTTTCAATGAAGCTAGCGCCTTTGAGACAAGTACCGCGGCTATAACACCCACCAGCGCAGCTACGGCTAAAGCGGCAGCCCATGCAGGCATGAAGTTCGCCAATAAGAGAATGATCGCCGCCAGTAAGGCAAGCATTGCCGCGTAAGCAACTGCTCCCCCCAATACCAGGTAACCGACGTTCCGGCCGACACTGCTCGCCGTCTGAGTAAATTCGACCTTCGCAAGAGCAATCTCCTGACGAATCAGAAGCCCGGTTTCGTTAGCAAGTTCTGAAAACAACTCTCCGATCGAATGGTCCTGCTTGTCAGGCATGGTCTACCTCTCCCTCAAAGTTCACAGCCCACCTGTCGGATCGCTGCCCGTCGGAGCTGAGGGCGCGCCGGACGGTGTTGCCCAAAACGGAGCTGAGGTCGCAGGCTCGCTTTTCGTCTGAGTTGGTCCTAAGCCAGACGCTGGTGTCGTGGCCGGTGGTAAAGCGCGGTTCGGGTCCGGCATGTTCGCTATGAAATCCGGTGCGGGACGGGAACTCTTTAAAAAGCGGCTGGCCGCCAGGCCGAGCACAAAAGCACTCCCGAGAAAAATAGCTGGCGAGCGCCGCGCAAAATCCTCCACATCGGTAACCAAATGCCGCACATCTTTCTCGCGCAGGTACTTTGCGAGCCGCTCTACCTGTCCACCCACTGCCTCGCCCATCTCGGCCGCATACTGGGCAACTGGTCCTTGCTCCTTACTAGTACGCAGGTCCTCGCCCATGCTCCGGAATGCCTGCGCGACTGCTTGAATTCCCGAAGCCAGGGTCTCGCGTTGCTGATCTACACGTGAGGTCGCCTGGTCCTTAGCCTGATCAAATACTTGGCCGGCTGCTTCTTTTGCCTGACTTGCTGCCTGCTTGGCGGAGTCGACCATACCAGACGCCAGAATTCCAGATTGACTCTCAGATGAACTATCGTTCGCCATGCCTGTGGTACCCTCCGGATCGTCTGATTTCGTCCTTTTTGCCATCTTTGTACCCCTCCTGGTTTTTCTACGAGCTGCTTATAAATGTTCCGTGCGTAGTCTCTCAATTTCGAGCCAATGTACTCGCACCAAGCAGCCCTCGTTTCGATAACGAGATGTTTCGCTTCGTAGACGTCAGTACACTCTAGAAGTTTCCTAGTTGGGGAATCTTATTGAGTCAACCAGCTCCGACACATGTTGACGGTAGCTGGAAAGCTCTTCAGCCTTTCGGTTCCGTCAATCTTGCCAAGAGATCGGTCAAATATCCCGGCGGTAAAACCCGGTTCGCCTGCCTTCACCTCTAAAACGTAAGTCGTCCCGAAAATTGCAACGAGCGTGCTGGAAGCTGATTTGTTATTCCAGCGAGCGGTTGTCCAAAGCCGGCGCCTGGGCTCGCGCCGTTACCGTAAGTGCCACTGTAGCCCACAAAGTTCGCGTGATTGAGAATATTGAAAGCCTCCACACGAATCGTGAGATTCACGCGATCGCTCCCCAGTGCAAAGGGGCGCTCTACAAACGGCGAGACATCGTAAGTCGCTCTCCCTCGGCCTGCATTTCGACCAACAACTACGCCGTTGATCACAGGGCGGTCGGTTGTTGCGCCATTATCTCCGCTGTTAGTTACTCCCGTGACCACGTTGTACGGCAGTCCCGAACCCAAGGTCGTGACTCCCCCAAAATGAATCCTTAGCGGAAGCATGTAAACTCCACTAAGAACGAAGCGCTGACGCTGGTCAAAAATGGCGCTCGCATTCTCCACCCTTCCCGTAAAATTCGCGTCATTCGGATTCTGACTGGGAATATCGGGATCAACGTTATCGATCGCGTGCGACCAGGTGTAGCTCGCCAGCATCTCCAGCCGATGGCTGAAGCGATGACTAAGATTCACATCCAGAGCGTCATAGTAAGCGTAACCATCGTTCACATCGGTTTGAATAACACTGTACGGTGGCTGAGAACCAGCGGCTGTTTTGGAGTTACAGCTAAGACCTCTCTGCGCATACCAGGCGATCCAATAAGGACGCGTGCAATTGGCTGCCTGTGCCGAACGAATCTGGCCCGGCGCATTGCGAGTGAATGGCGCGGGCGCATCGACGTCCAGCGGACGGTTCACTCGTAATGTATGTGTCCCTAAATAATCGAGGCTCAAGATCCAATTAGGCGCGAGCTGTTGCTGAACCCCGAACGTCCACTGCTCCGAATACGGACTTAGTAACTGACTTGGATACCCGCTCAATTCTGATGGAGGGAAGAACTGCTCGAGAAAGACGGTTCTCCCAGGGCGGACATATAAACTGCGAACCGGCGCGACCGCGTTCGAGGGAAATGCAGGTAGAGGCGCAGCCGCAACGCTCGACGGAAATCCCACCTGGCCCGGACCCGCTGTGTAGTTGAAGACTCCGGTCGGCCCGGAGAGGGCGTAATTGGCTTGCGAGTTGTCGATAATCTGTGAATAATAAAGCCCGAAGCCGCCGCGAACCACCGTTCGTCCCTGCCCCAGCCAGTCGTAAGCAAAGCCCACCCGGGGAGCAAAGTTTTTCTGAGAATCGGTGAAGGTCTGGCGATCGTAGCGCAAACCGAGGTTCAGCGTCAGGTCACGACGAAGATGATAATCATCTTGAACGAATAAAGCCCAGAGAGTGTCCTGAACTATGTAGTTCGCGTTCCCATAGCTTTGCGTGTAACTGGAAACGTTATTGATATTTCCAAGATAAGCCTGGCTTTCACAGACAGAGAGACCCAGCGTGCAGGTCTTATAAGCAAACTGGCCGAGGTAAATAGGTCCGCCGTATTCCTTGCTGTTCCCGCCATTGCGAGCGTAGATGACGTCGGCGCCGAATCTGATTTGGTGGGACCCCGCAACAGCTGAAAACGTGTCATTAGCTTGGTATTGCCGGTTCATCAGCAGAGCGGATTGCGAAGTACCGGAAGTAAAGGTACCACCGGTCGAGATAGGAACCGAGTACTGAGTCCCGTAGACGACAGGATCAAATTCGGTAATCGGGGATGCCAGCTGGAATTGCAGCCGCAGGTTGTTGATCAGTGATGGGCTCAGGACGGCAGTCTCGCCCAGTTCTTCAGAGTACGTCCGCCGTCTGAAAACGCGGTCCGTGCTGGGCAGACTGTTACCGCCCACTGCGCCGTTTGGGTTCGTATCGTAAAACCCGTCTACATTGCTTCGTATAAAAAAACGCTGGCGCTCGCTGAACTGATGATCAACCCGAAAATCGCCAAGCCAATCCCGATAATGCCCGACGAAGTTACCAGGAGCGATGGGCGAAGTGATCGGCGATGCGCGATTCTCCAGGCTGTACTCACCCGCCCCAAAGAACTGGGTCCGCCCGCTACTTCCCAGGGGGCCCGATACCGCGGCGCCTCCTTGCAGAAGCGTATCGTTCGTTAAATCATTGCCGCTGTTTGCATTGACGGAAGTGAAGCCGGCAAGTTTGGCTTCAGGACCCGAAGGGCGTCCTACACCGATGAAGTCTCCATGCCATTGGTCACCGCCGCTTTTGGTAATGATGTTAACCACGCTTCCCGTGCTGCCCCCGTATTCGGCCGAGAATGCATTGCTCAACACGTCCATCTCCGCCACAGCCGCCAGCGGAATGTTGGTGAAGATCGTCTGGCGTCCCCAGCTGTCGTTTCCCGTGCTGCCGTCGATTTCGAACGAGGTCTGACGCCTTCCTGATCCGTTCGTCGTGAAAAGGTTCTGGTTCATGAACACGTCCCCTTGATTGATGGCCGGGCGATTTGCCGCATTCAGCAGAGGCAGATAGGTGATCTTGCGGTTCAGCAGAGGCACTTCGGAAATCTTTTCAGCTTCGAGACGATCACCTGATTGAGGCGAGTCCGCGCGCACCTCGCCCGCGCCTCCTGTCACGGTGATCTCGGTCTGAGCTCCGGCTAAGGACAGAATGACCGTCACATTCGCCGTTGCTCCGCCGGTCAGCTGGACGTCATCCACTCGCCCTTCCGTGAAAGCTCGCTTGCTGGCAATCACACTGTAAGCACTTCCGGCCGGGAGCCCTACCTCAGAAAAGCGCCCGCTCCTGTCCGTTACGGATGTATGTTGTAACCCAGTCCGATGATTGACAACAACCACCTGCACATCAGCAACAGCCGACCGAGTCTGGTCCATGACCAACCCATTCAGAGTCGCGGTGTCCGGTGTCTGGGCAGAAAGACAAACAAGCGAAGTGAAAAGAACCGTTCCGAAATAACCTGGCGGGCGCAGTAGCATCACAGTTGAATCATTCAGGCTACTGCGGCGCGCCTCGCTACTACTACAGATCGTAGAGGCCCTGCCGGGCGAATATTTACTGGATCAAAAATTCCAATACGCGGTGAACAGCCTTGAGCGAACCAGAACGCCACACCTGACACCCCAAAACCGCCGGGAGCGCAATTAAAACGGCCGTTGAATAAAGAATCAAAGCTGACCGCGCGGTTGACGGTTTCCCAGCCGCCAGGAGTAGACGTTCAACGCGAGGCGCTAAATCTTGCCCGTCCGCCAGAAAGGAGGTCCACAGAGCAGGCAGCCCCGAACTCTCCCTCTGCAGGCGGGCAATGCAAACCAGAGCGTCAGCGAGCGTAAGCGAATCCTCGTACGTGGTAGCAGCTGAATCATCTGCGGCCCACTCGGCAAAGTTTGCCCACGACCTTTCAAGTTGGGCGAACCCGCTGCCGCAGAAGGGAGGCCAGCTGGGAGTCAGCATCAGCAAGAATCTCTTCAGATTGTCACACTGTGAATGATGCGCTTTCTCGTGCCGAACCACTAGTGCAAGCTGCGGAACCGATAGAGTTGCCCGCGCGATATCAGAAATGATAATCCGCGGGGCAACGATACCCGCCAAGGCAACCTGTGGGCCTCGAATATTCCCGGCACTCAAAACGCGATGGAAGCGCAGAGTGGCAACAAGCGCTCGCGCCGTTCTAAGTAGCGCATGCGCGCAAAACAACAAGCCTAACGACGCCGCACTGAAGCACAGCAGTCCAATTGACTCGGCCGCACCCCACGGTTCCCATTCGAGATAGCTCGGAATGCAAACGGCTGATACAAATAGAAACGCGGCCGCGGACGGCAGAACCCGGGCAGCAAAGCACAAGTTAGCCGCGAGCGATGGCGAGAGTCGACTTGCTTGCCGGCAAAGGGTGGATGAACACGAGATGATGACCGCGCTTAGGGTCACATGAACGGCCACAAAACAAGCAGACGAAAGGCAAAGGAGCCGAAAAAGGTAGGCGACGGTCAAAGCTTCTCCCGCTCCAGTAACTCTGTTCGCTTTGTCTGGATCATGCGTTCCAGTTCGTCCAGCAGTGCACTATCTCGTGCGCTCACTGCGTCGACCAGGCAGGAAATCAGCAACTCATTCGAAAGTGCGGAAGAGCTTACAAATCTGGCAGCCATGCTGTCCGCCCGCGCCTGATCCCATTCCTGTTTCGTTAAATGGGCCGAGTAAACAAATGCTCGCTCCGCTTTGCGCCGGTCCAGCAGGCCTTTCTTGAACAGGCGGTCAAGGGTGGTCATAACTGTGGTGTACGCCAGGGGCCGCCCTAGTCGATCGATTACGTCGCGCACACAGCAGTTGCCCTCGCTCCACACAATCTGCATTAAATGCCTCTCTAATGGTCCAAGTTCCAACCGCGAGGCGCGTTTTAGGAAACTCACTTTTTAGAGGTGTGCGGTCGGCTGGAGGCAACCGCATCATTCAGACTGGAGAGCTCTTCAATTCGTTTGCGTATGGTGCTCTCTTTCATGGACTCTTCATCACCAAGTGGCGGCGTCTCATAGTGAATCATGCCCTTGCGATCGATCAGTATTAGCTGGGGTACAACGCTCCTTTGCGTGGGTTTGAAGCCCGTAAAAGTCATCATCTGGGCACTCGGTACCCAGCCAACCGGAAAACCTGTCTGATACGTCCGGGAAAAGTTTTCAACTAATATGTCGGCTTCCGCGGGCGAGCGCCCCTCTTCCAGTCCGTTGATAGCCAGATCAAGCGCCTGGAATCCCCGACCGCCATAATCAGCCTGCAGTTTGGTCATCAAGTGAGACGCCATTTGGCAGTGCGGACAGGTAGTAAGAATGAATTCAAGGGCGACTACTTTGCCCCTGTATTGACTTAAAAGTTGTTCACCTTGTCCGGGAAGATGGAAGGCGAGTTCCGGAGCTTTACGGATAGGGGTCGATTGAGCCGAAAGGGTGCACCCAAAACTGATGGCGAGCACCAAAAGAGAACCCAACAATTGCTTCACGGGGGAACTCTACCACGAACGGGCCGACCCCTCTACGGAGAGACTGCCTTGCGCCGCAATTTGGCAATATCGGCCCGCTCTACAGCCCAGGACGCAGCGGCAGGCATTCCGTGCTCCGTCTCACGAGGACCAAAAAGGCGCCGGTAGATAAACCCGGCCGAACCGTATCCACCAACACCCGAAAGCCACGCCTCAAACCGGGCATTGGAAACGTTCGTAGAGTCGGAAAGCCGGGGTAGAAGATGCAGATCGCTCTGGGCCGATACTACGCCTATGTCAGAAGTTGTAGCCGACTTGACACCCGCTTCCCGCAGCCAGTCCGGAAACTCCGACCGGTAGATCCCATTCGGATAACAGAAATGAACTGCAGGTTTTCCGGTAATCGACTCTATCCAGTCCCGGTTCCGGTAAATTTCGTCTAAGAACGCCGGCTTGGTGGACGGCAACTCGTGCCGGTGCGTGTGCAGTTGGACATCTGCGCCCTCCTTCGACACCTCAGCCACTTCGCTGGGATTCATCAGCTGCAGAATCCTCGAATCGAGAAACTTGTCGTAGTCAAGATGGAGCCGGTTAGCCAAGGAGGAGAGCACCTGATCTTTCTCCGGCCCGGTTAGATTGCGTTCGGTCGTATGCTTCTGAATCCTATGGGCAGCAAGAGCGATTGCGTCTACCGAGTTCAGCTCATATCTCGTTTCGGTCCCCGCGATTGCTGAATCAGAAAATTCACGATCTCTTCCCTTCCAAAGTAAGTAAGAAAGAGCTGTGTCAAATACAGGTCTGTTGTAAGTCGAGTAATAACTTGTCTGATAAACGGTCGCTGGCCATCCGAACTCTTGCAGCAGAGGCCAGGCGACACTGTAAAAATCGTGCCAGCCATCATCGAAAGTAATTACGACAGACGGTTTGGTCAGAGTCCCCTTAGCCACCTCATCAAGCGCTTGGTCCAGAGGCAGAACGTCTACCCCGAGCGCCCTGATGGCCTGCAACCGGCGTCTGAAATTGGCTGCGCTCAAATACAACTCGGGTCGCCAGATATGCTCATCAAGCAGACTGATCCCGTGGTAACACAGGATTGTTACGGCACTGTTATTTACTCGAAAAAAGCGAGCTGCCCTTAACAATCCAGTCTTCTGTGCGAACGCAAAAATGGAAGAACGTCTATTATCATGATCGTCACAGCAAGCTTCCATCCCCAGAACCCCGTGAAGTAAACTTGACCCTTCTTGACTGCAACCCCAATTAATTGCTGAGCCGGTCAGAATCTTACAAAAAGCCAAACAAAACACACCGGCATCCGAACATGCCACATGCAATTTCAAGTTGCTTTTTTCTAGTTTATTCTTACTAACAAATCTGCACAACTATAAACGTCGGGATTTAGACTTAGCTAGTCCCAGCAGTACTACTAAGCAGAAACAAGCCGGGCAGAATCCGCATGATCGAGGAACCATTGATACGTAGACCGAATCCCGGCTTCAAGACTAATTTGGTGCCTCCACCCACACGCGTGCAGCCGCTCGACATCCAGTAACTTACGGGGAGTTCCATCAGGCTTAGACGAATCATAGGACAGTGTTCCACCGAAGCCAGTAACAGTGGCGACCATTTCTGCCAGTTCAGCTATGGTTACATCGCTTCCGGTCCCCACATTAATAATTTCCGCTTCGTTGTAGTGAAGCATCAGAAAGACCGCAGCAGAAGCCATGTCGTCCACGTGAAGGAATTCTCGCCGGGGCTTTCCTGTGCCCCAGATCGCCACCTCCGCTTTACCTTGTGTCTCCGCATCGTGAAACTTCCGAATGAGCGCAGGCAGTACATGGGAGCTCTGCAGGTCGAAGTTGTCGCCCGGCCCGTATAGATTGGTGGGCATCAATGAGATTGCATTAAATCCATACTGAGCGCGGTAAGCCTGACATAGTTTCACCCCGGCTATCTTGGCCACCGCATACCATTCATTGGTCGGCTCTAAGGCCCCGGTAAGAAAATACTCCTCTTTGATAGGTTGTGACGCCATCTTCGGATAAATGCAAGATGAGCCTAAGAATTCCAGCTTGCGCACACCGTAGCGGTATGCGGCATCAATCACATTCAATTGGATCGCCAGATTATCGCGAATGAAGTCCGCTGGATACTCGGAATTCGCTTGTATTCCACCTACCTTCGCGGCCGCTAGAAAGACATACTCCGGGCGCTCTGACGCAAAAAACGCATCTACTTCGCCCTTGTCAATCAGGTTCAGCTCACCCCGCGAACGAAGGATCAGGTTGGAATAGCCTTCTGCTTTAAGATGTCGGACGATCGCGGAACCAACCAGTCCTCCATGGCCCGCCACAAAGATCGAGCTCGTCTTCTGCATCGCATCCGTCATGCAAAATCGTTCTCTTCCAGGCGGTTGTCCCACGTCATCTGGAACTCACGGGAGTCACATACTTCTTCTCATAAACCAGGCGTTCGTCTTCAGCAAGCCTCAAATCCGACTCGACCATCATGTGTACCAGCGTCTTGAAGCTCGTAGCAGGTTTCCAATCAAGAGCCGCCCGCGCTTTACTGGAATCCCCAAGCAGGTAATCAACCTCGGTCGGTCGAAAATAGGCCGGGTCGATCTCGACGTATTTCTCCCAATCGAGTCCCGCGTAAGAAAATGATAGCTCCAGGAACTCCCGGACAGAATAAGCTTCACCGGTTGCCACAACAAAGTCATTCGCTTCATGATGTTGAAGCATCTTCCACATCGCTTCCACGTAATCGCCGGCAAAACCCCAGTCGCGTCGAGCTTCCAGATTGCCTAAGAAAAGTTTGTGCTGCAATCCCGCCTTAATCCGCCCTACAGCACGGGTTATCTTCCTCGTAACGAAGGTCTCCCCTCGGCGTGGCGATTCATGGTTGAACAGAATGCCATTGGTAATGAAAAGGTTATAAGCTTCGCGATAATTCAATGCGTACCAATGCGCAGCCACCTTGGATACCGCATAGGGACTGCGCGGATAAAACGCCGTAGTCTCGTTCTGCGGAGGCTTGGCCGCTCCAAACATCTCGGATGAACCGGCTTGGTAAAAACGAACCTCACGCCCCGTGTGATGAACGTGGTCGCGCATGCAGTCAAGCAACCGCAACGTTCCCATGCCGTCGGCGTCCGCCGTATACTCCGGGTTCTCAAAAGAAACTTTCACATGCGACTGCGCGCCCAGATTGTAAATCTCATCCGGAAGCGCCGCCTCCACCACACGCCGCAGCCCGGTTGAATCTGTCAGATCGGCATAGTGCAGAACCAGTCGCCGTCCCGTATCGTGCGGGTCTTCGTAGATGTGGTTTATCCGAGAAGTGTTGAAACTGGAACTCCTGCGTACGATGCCGTGAACCGTGTAGCCTTTTGAAAGCAGCAATTCGCTTAAATACGACCCGTCCTGACCCGTAATGCCCGTAATTAAAGCCGATTTTCCCACTGACTCTCCCTCATTCTCCGGTCGCACACGCTAAACAGCAGCACGCTCCTTTCTTTATCTTCCTCGATTTTACGCGAATCCGCCTCTTCAGAGAAAACCGAAGGCCGGGAATAGAACAGGAGGCGAACCAGGGCTAAGGATCACCAAATCGCTCACTTACCCCCGAACTCTTTGGCCGCCTCGTCCAGCAGGTCCGCCTCATTTTGCAGAGCCTTAGAAACCCGGCCAATCTGCACATCTGCCTCGCTCCAGCGCTTCTGTTCGATCGCCTCACGCACACCCGGAATTGTCTTCACGCCGTAACCGGTGTAAAAACCCGGAGCGTAAATCAAATTCTGGAACCAGGGCCGGTTCGGCAGCCCTCCGGCCTCCGTAAGCAGGCGCTCGCTCTGAATCAGCCTGGCATTGACCGCTGCGGTGGACCGCTCTCCTCCAGCTGCCACGAAAGCCGATTCATATCCGGCCGCGGCACGAACCAGTTCGTCAGAGGCATTTTCGAGCGGTGCAAAATTGAGATACGGCGGCAAGGGTTCTTTCGAAGGAGCCACCATCTTCTTCTTGGGGTCTGCCAGCGCTTGATATACCCCTTCCTCAATTTCCGCATTCCGCTCCTTGGTCGCCGCCCGCTGATCGCTGGCCAGCTTCTTCAACTCCCCCAGATAGCCATGAACCGTGTCCGCGAAGTCCGTAAATTGATACGGCAGCACCTCGGCGCTGGCCAGCCGCATCATCATCGTTCCGCCCGTTTGCGCCAGTGCTCGCCCATAGGCAAAATCGGTGTCCTCATAATGCGTATACCAATAGAAATCGTCATAAATCGAGTGATACTGGCCTCCCCCCGCATCTTCACCGCCATATCCAATGTTCAAGCTGGCGACCCCCAGATGGTCAATAAAGACCGTATAGTCCGAACCTGAACCGAGCGCCCCGATGCGCAGGTCAGCACGCGATTTCAGTTCGGCCCGGCGATCCCCGGAAGCCCTCGATATCTCCGTCAAACGAGCCCGCTTCCACACCGTCATCTTCGTTTCCGGATCCTGTATATCTTTCATCACCTCGTTCGTGAAGCTCTCCAGCGAATGTGACCCTTCTGCCCGAAAGTATCCACGCCCATTGCCATCCGAATTGATATACGCCACCGCATGCTGCTTCAGCTCATCTGCATGAGTCTCGGCCCACTCGGTCGAGCCCAGCAGTCCGGGCTCCTCGCCATCCCAGAAACAGTAGATAATCGTTCGCTCCGGCTTCCATCCCTGCTTCAACAGTTCCGCTAATCCTCGTGCCTCTTCCATCTCCGGGCTCGCGCCTGATATCGGATCGTCTGCACCATTCACCCATGCGTCATGATGATTACCGCGGATCACCCATTCATCCGGATACTTCGAGCCCGGTATTCTCACCACCACATCGTAAAGAGGCTTCCGATCAAAATTAAACTTCACCTGAAAGTGCGCCTTTGCTGGCCCTGGTCCCACGTGATAGCTCATCGGCAGCGAACCCCGCCACGCTTCCGGAACCAGTTCGCCACCCAGGTTCTTCAGCAGGGGTTCGGCATCCTCATAAGAAATCGGCATCACCGGAATCCTCGTCAACGTTTTTACTTCGCTTAACGGCAGCTTCTTCGCATCGGCCGTCGCTCCCACACCCGGCGTCTGCGGGTCGCCCGGATAAACCGGCATGTCCATCACACTGCCGCGCTGCACACCAAAGGCCGGCCTCATCGGACCGTTCGGATAGGCATCGCCGCGAACATATCCGTCCTCGTGGGGATCGGAGTAAATCAAGCACGCCACCGCGCCATGTTCAGCCGCCACCTTCGGCTTGATCCCTCTCCAGGTCAGACCATAACGGGCAATCACAATGGACCCGCTTACTGAAACCCCCATGCGTTCCAATTGCTCATAGTCCGCCGGACTCCCGTAATTCACATACACCACCGGCGCGGTCACGTCTCCGTCGATCGAGTAAGCGTTATAAGTCGGAAGCTGCTCGCCCTTCTGATTGGAAGTCGGGTCCACCGCCAACACCGGCTCCTCCAGCTTCGCCTTGTATTTCACCGGCGCAACTAACTCAAGCGATCGCTCTCGCGGTGTGGGAAACAGTGCGTCAAAGGTCTCAATATGCGCGTCCAGACCCCACGACTTCATTTGCCCCGCGATCCACTCGGCATTGTCTTTGTCGTACGGTGAGCCGACATGGTGCGGCCTTGCCGATAATCGCCGCATGTTTTCCCGCAAGCGGTCCTGTTGTGGGATCTCTCTGAATTTCTGTTCCCACCCCACCTCGGCCGCCGAGCCTTTCTGCGAGTATCCTCGCAACGTATGAGTCGAATCAGCAGCTCCAACGGAGAGCGCCACTGCACTTAAAAAC
>CAXTMN010000044.1:17635-35715 GCA_964245395.1 uncultured Bryobacteraceae bacterium | reverse complement strand
ATGGAAGGGCCATCGCTCAACGGATAAAAGGTACGCCGGGGATAACAGGCTGATCGGAGTCAAGAGTTCATATCGACGCTCCGGTTTGGCACCTCGATGTCGGTTCATCGCATCCTGGGGGTGTAGAAGCTCCCAAGGGTTAGGCTGTTCGCCTATTAAAGCGGTACGTGAACTGGGTTCAGAACGTCGCGAGACAGTTCGGTCCCTATCTGTGGTGGGCGCAGGAGATTTGAGGGGGCTTGCCCTTAGTACGAGAGGACCGGGGTGAACGAACCTCTTGTGATCCAGTTGTCTCACCAGAGGCATAGCTGGGTAGCGAAGTTCGGTCAGGATAAGCGCTGAAAGCATATAAGCGCGAAACCTTCCCCAAGATGAGATCTCCCTGAAGAGCCGTGAAAGACGATCACGTTGATAGGACGGATGTGTAAGCGCAGTAATGCGTTGAGCTTACCGTTACTAATAGCTCGTTCGGCTTGACCATAAAATGAATTCTGCGTTCTGTAAACGGTAGTTGCCGTCAATAACTATTCAAGAACTGAAACCCTGAAATTTCGCCCGAAGGTTAGCCCTTCGGCAAAGTTTCGGGTGATCACAGCGAGAGGGTTCCACCCGTTCCCATCCCGAACACGGAAGTTAAGCCTTTCAGCCCCGATGGTACTGCATGCGCAAGTGTGTGGGAGAGTAGGAAATCGCCCGATTAATTACTGCAAAACCCCGGTAGCGTTTAGCTCCGGGGTTTTGTTTTGTTATACTTATGCTTGCCCGATCGAAGCAGACCAGGCAATAATGGATATCAATAGGATGATCGCCGAGCTGCAGGAAGAAAAGGAGCGGTTGAGCGAAGCAATACTCGCCCTGGAGAGGCTTGCTGTCGGAAAGAATCGCCCTCGGGTTCGGTCCTCTGCGCCGGCCAAGAGTAACGGAAGCCCTGAGAGACCTCTTAGCCCACCCGGCGTCGCTGGCGAAACGTCGCCTTCCGATCAATCTAACGAAACTGATAGTTAGACATTCCTAATTGACGGTGACATAGCGCAAGCCGGCTTTGGTCAACTTGTCTGAATCGAGCGAATGCCGCCCATCCAGAACCAGAGGATTCCGCATTTTCTTCGCCACTACTTCCCAGTCAAGTTCCCGATATTCAGTCCACTCTGTGATCAAAACTACCGCATCGCATCCCTCGACGACATCCATCCCGCTGGGACAGAGCTGAACACCCATATTCCGGTGCTCGCGCTCAAAGCGTTCCATGGCCACCGGATCATGCGCCTTCACTCGGACGCCGCGATCGATCAATTTCTGAGCAATCTCAATTGCAGGAGCCTCCCGCAAGTCATCGGTATTCGGCTTAAAGGCCAGGCCCAGTATCCCCACCGTTCTGCCCTTCAAGAGTTTCAGCTCGTACAGCAGCTTTTCGACCACCCTGTCCCGTTGCCGCGAGTTGATCTTGCGCGCCGCTTCCACAATTGGCATATGGAGGCCGTACTCGCCGGCTGTGGCGATCAGAGCCGCCGTGTCTTTCCCAAAGCAGGAGCCGCCCCATCCAATACCCGCACTCAAAAATCGCGGCCCAATCCGCGAATCCAGGCCTATTCCCCGGCCAACCTCCGAAATATCGGCTCCGACCCGTTCAGAAACCAAACCGATTTCATTGATAAAGCTGATTTTTAAGGCTAGAAAAGCGTTCGCTGCATACTTTATTAATTCGGCTGATGCCAGGTCTGTTGACAGAAGAGGAACAGCGCCGACCGACTCCGGACGCGACAGATAAGTAGGAGCGTTGAACGTCTGGTCAAGGATAGGCCGATACAGGGTGTAGAGCACTTCTAAAGCGCGCGGCTCATCTGCTCCAATCACGATACGGTCTGGATAAAGGCTGTCGTGAAGCGCTGATCCCTCCCGAAGAAACTCAGGGTTCGAGGCCACCGCGAAGCCCGCGTGCGAACCATTCTGACGCTGCTCACCTGCATCTCGCAGTAGCTAACCAACCCAATTGCCGCTTCCGATAGGAACAGTGGACTTGTTCACCACCACGGTCAGCTCGGAATCCATGTGGTTGCCGATCGAACGGGCTGCTTGCGAGAGAAACTCCAGATTGGGAGCCCCGGACGGAGTGGGCGGGGTCCCCACCGCTATGAACACCACCTCGGCACCCGGAATTGCATCCGAATAGTCCGTTGTAAAATGCAGGTTCGGACCGGCCGCTTCCATGAGCTCGGCCAGATATGGCTCGTAAATCGGTACCTTTCCTTCCTTCAAAGCCTTGATTTTTGCCTCATCTGTGTCAAGACAGTACACAGAATGACCGATAAATGCCAGGCAAACGCCGGTGGTCAAGCCAACATATCCGGTCCCGATGATCGCTACATGCATATAGGAAAGACTTTAGAGGTAAGGCGATTTCTCACTTTAATGTCGTATCATAACCCAGGAACATCACTTTTCGGTCCAAAAGGAATTGAATGAAGAATTTAGCCTTGCTAGCACTGGCCGCCGCGACCCTCCCGGCCGGCTATGCCCAAACCGGCAAAACTGCAGTGGACGATCTGGTCAAACACTGGCAAACATCGGAAGAACTTTCTCTCGCAGTGGCAAACGCCATGCCTGACGAGGCCTATACATTCAAAGCGACCGAAGGAGAAATGAGCTTCGGCGAGCAGATTAACCATATCGCCCTGGCCAATGGCGCTTACTGCTCCGGTGCGCTGGGCAGCAAGTCGCCTTTCAGTAAAGGAACCGACAACACCAAGGCAACTGCAGTCAAGAACCTCCAGACTTCTTATGAGTACTGCATTGACGGAATAAAAGCTTCTACTGACACGGGATTACAAACCACCGTCTCTATGCACGGTAATTCAGCCTCTAAGTTCGATCTGTACTGGGGAGCCTTTACCCATGCCGCTCATCATCGCGGGCAGGCCGAAGTTTACCTTCGTCTGAAGGGGATCACTCCGCCCGGCTACAAATTCTAAGATGGACTAGCGGTTGCCATACTCTGGCAGTCACCAGCCAAAACCTCTATTAACCAGGTTTTTACGCAGTCTGAGCGTCTTACGTAAATTTTCTTAAGTAACTAGCAAACTTACAGTTGCTTACGCTGTATAAGGAGCATCATGGAGAGGGAGGTAATTAAGTGGATTCATTTGGTGTGACCAACCCGACACTTCCGAAGGTTCTCTTAGGTGATGACCATCACGTAATTCTCGACGCCTTGAAGGTGATGATGGCTGGTGAGTTCAACATTCTTACCGTTGATAGCGGCCAGGCGTTCATCAGCGCCGCTGACGGCTTCGAACCCGACCTGGCTATTCTTGATGTGGGCATGCCGGGAACCGATGGCTTCGCTACGGCCCGAAAAGTTCTCGAACGCCGGCCCAATCTTCCCATCATGTTTCTTTCGATGTATGCCGATTCGAGCTATATCGATCAGGCAACTCAGGTAGGTGCTAAGGCTTACATTTCTAAGCGCGTTCCGGCGCAGGAGCTGTTGTTAGCTATGCGTACCGTGCTCGACGGAGGCACTCTGCTTCCGAGTCCATTTCAAGACGACAGCGCTGGGCCTGGTGGATCCAAACCTGACCTGACATCACGACAGCGCGAGGTCCTGAAACTCATTGCGCTCGGCTCCAGCGCCAAAGACATCGCCAATCAATTGAACATTTCTGTCCGCACTGCAGAGTTTCACCGTGCAGCGATCATGCAACGGCTCAGCCTGCATTCTACTGCGCAATTGACGCGCTACGCGATGGCCAACAACCTTGGCTAATTTTCGGGTTATCTCTGTCCTGGTGACAGAAATCCAGCGGTTCTCTATTGTGGCGTTGCTGTTTCTTTCCATCTTCCTCCTGTCGCCTCTGTCTTTGCAGGCGCGGCAGGCAGAAACTCAGCACATCGATGAAGGTGCGCGCAAGATGATGACATCCAGCGACACAAACTTTGCCATTCAGGCGGCCCAGGGCGGCTTAGCCGAAGTAAAACTGGGCAAATTGGCTGCATCTCAGGCCCAGAATTCAGATGTAAAAGCTTTCGGTCAGCAGATGGTCGATGATCACACCCATGCGAACAATCAACTGAAGGCGGTCGCTCAAACTGAAAACATGACCTTGCCTTCTGACATGAACAGCCATCAGCAAACGATGTTTGACCGATTATCCAAGCTGTCCGGTTCCGAGTTCGACAGGGAATACGTTAACAGCATGGTAAAGGGTCATGAGCAGGACGTTAAGGATTTTGGGCGCGAAGCCAAAGGCGGAAAGGATCCGCAGATGAAGTCTTTTGCCGCGGAAACGTTGCCAATTGTTCAAGGTCATCTACAAAAGATAAAGCTTATTCAGTCTCAGATAAGCGGCAAGTAGCGGTATGCTCCTACTTCTTTCTGGGCGCCAAACATTATGAAATATAGAGTTGTTTTTCGCGAACGTTCAGACCAATCGGGTGAGAACGCGGATAATCCGGCCGATTTCCTGGATTTTCAGTTGGACGATGATACCGTACTCGACGCCACTCCCATTGGCCGAAACGAGCCTGACTCTCTGCACTCTTCCGACGCTTTGGAGGAAGATGACGACTTTCTGAGCATAGGCACCGAAATTTGGGAATATGACATCCCCGATAACAAGCAAAAGGATTTCGAGGCCGCGTTAGCCAAGTCAGGTACCGTAATAGAATTCGAGGTCATTGAGTCTAGCGACGAGTTGGGAGTATCCTAGCTAGGTTACCCGGAGAAACTATGCTTCGCCTCGTCCTGATCATCATCCTCTTTCTTCTACTACTTGGCTCTTTGCCGACCTGGGGCTATAGCTCAGGCTGGGGTTACTACCCCAGCGGAGGCCTCGGGCTCCTCGTGATCATTGTTATTGTTCTTGCGCTAGTCGGTCGCCGCGGTGGTTCACTCCCTTAAAACCCCTGGTGAATGAAGGTTCTAGCCATCGACATCGGCGGCACAAAGTTCACCGTCGCTGCTTTCGAGGGTAAACGCATTCTGCTTCGTGAGACGCGCCACACCGATCGGAGTGGCGGTCCCCAGTCTCTCTTTACTCACGTGAGCGGGATATTCGAAACCTGGCGCGACGTCTACTCCTTTGCACCGGATCGTTGTGGAATCGGGTTCGGCGGTCCGGTGGACTTCGCGTCACAGGCCGTAATTCATTCCACTCATGTAGAGGGATGGGCTCAGTATCCGCTGGTGGCAAACGTTCAGACCGTGACCCAAGCCGCCACTGTCATGGACAATGACGCCAATCTAGGTGCTCTCGGCGAAGCCCGATATGGAGCGGGAATCGGCTGCGATCCGCTTCTGTACATCACGCTTTCGACCGGTATCGGCGGCGGAGTTGTCATCGGCGGCCAGGTGTATCGAGGCGCCGACTCCTATGCCGGCGAGATCGGACACATTAACATTGTCCCGGACGGGCCTTCCTGCCTTTGTGGATCTAGCGGCTGCTTCGAACGTATGTGCTGTGGCCTTTGGCTTCAGCGTGACTACGGCAAATCAGCTCTCGATCTGATGCGAGATCCAGATTTTGTCAGCCGCTATGTCGTTTACCTGGCCCGCGGTTTAAAAGCAGCGGTCATGCTCTTAAACCCAGCTCGAATCGTCATCGGGGGCGGGATTAGTAAGGCGGGCGAACTCCTGTTTGCACCTTTGCGAGACGAACTGCGACGGCAGATTACATCCTGGTCTCGTGCCCGTCTCGACGTGGTGCCCGCCCAACTCGGGGACGATAGCGTTCTCTACGGCGCACTGGCTTTAGCCGCAGGTGCGGACCTTGTTTGAGAAACTTTAATCGCTAATACTCTCCTTTGGGCAGCAGCGCCTGTCACTCTTTTACGTCTTAGAGGCTAGAAGGTCGATGGAGACAGACTCAATGAATACAATCAGTAAATTTATCCCTAATCTTACTTTTGGTTTAGCTTTGGCTATGGGCATGTCGACTGCTCTGCATGCCGGACAGTTCAGCAGCTACCAGGCATACCCGCAGCGCTATCCGGAACGCTACGATGGACTCCGGGGCGTGATCGAGCGTACTCAGCAGGATCTCGGTTCATCGCTGGCTTTGGAACACCGGGGCGGAGAGCAACGGCAGCGATATAACGACGCTCAGGGGCACCTGTCCACTTTTGACCGTCATCTCGTCAGGGGCCGTTTTGACCGGGGCGAACTCGGCAAAGCAATGGGAAGTATCCGGGCGATCCTGAATAAAAATGTCCTTGAACCTAGTAGCCGGGACATGCTGACTCGCGATTTAGACGAGCTGTATCGGATCCACGACCGCTACTAAGAGCGCTAACAGTGCTGGAGGCGCAGACTACATTGTCAGGTTCTGCGCCGTTCCGGCGAGCCCCAGCTTTTCCGCGTCCGCTTTCATGGCCCCAATACAGAAGGCAATGTGTTCATCCAGCGGAATCCCCAATTCTTGGGCTCCGTTGATAATGTCGTCGCGGCTCACGGTACGGGCGAAGGCTTTGTCTTTCAATTTGCGCTTTACTGAGGCCGTATCGACTTCGAAGATACTTCGTCCCGGTTTGACATAGGAGCAGGCCGTCAGAAATCCGGAGAGCTCATCGCAGGCAAACAAAGCCCGCTCCATCAGCGATTCCCTCAACACGCCACTATAGTTGGCGTGCGAGAGTATGGCCCGCCGGATAACCGGGTCAACGCCACGGGCTTCGAGTAACGCTTCGCCCTTCATCGGATGATCGGGCGCCGCGGGGTGGATCTCCCAATCGAAATCGTGCAGAAGCGCAGTGACCGCCCAACTGGATTCGTCCTCCTCGAACTTTCTCGCGTAAGCGGTCATGCATGTTTCTACGCCCAGCATGTGGCGTCGCAAGCCTTCGCCTGCGACGAACTCACATACGATTTGCCACGCTTGGTCTCGTGTCATGAAACGCCCAAACCAGAACTCTTATGCTTCTTCGACCTTGACCGATTTCAACTCATCGCCCTGCTTCACAGCATCCACAATGTCCTGACCACTCCGCACCTGTCCGAAAACGGTGTGCTTGCCATCCAGCCACTTAGTCACTACGTGCGTGATGAAAAACTGACTGCCATTTGTGTTCGGGCCGGCATTTGCCATGGAGAGCGAACCTACTTTGTGCAGGTTCGGATTGCCCTTTGTTTCGTCCTCGAACTTATAGCCCGGTCCACCTCGACCCGTTCCCTCCGGGTCGCCGCCCTGGATCATGAAGTCCGGAATCACCCGGTGGAATACTGTCCCGTCGTAAAAGCCGTCTTTCACCAGGAATATGAAATTGTTGACTGTTTTGGGTGCATCCTTGGTAAACAGGTCTACAACGATAGTGCCTTTTGCGGTCTCGAAAGTTGCCGTGTAGTTCTTCGCCGTATCAATGGTCATCGGCGGCGGAGCCGAATATCGTTTGCTCATCACTCTCAGTCTAGGGCAACATGGAGGTATGGCGAGCACTGTCCAAGCAAAAGTTGAAGCCTTCAGTGAACCGGTTGCCCGAGTTCTGAAGAAGTATGGCGCTTTTCCGCTTCCTCTGACTCGCTCCGCCTGCTCCAATGAAGGGGAGCTGAAGGCGCTTATCGGCACACCGGTCGACTTACTGTTTCCAGGCGCTCGCGATCCCCAGGCAGCTTTGAGCGGCTTGCTCCTGCTCATGGGATCTTGGTCAGAGAGTCACCGCGTCGCCCAGGACTTGAACACGAAAGAAGGAAATTACTGGCATGCGATCGGGCATCGGGTGGAGCCCGATTCCTGGAATGCCGCTTATTGGTTCCGGAAAGTCGGCCAACATCCGATTTTTCCCCAGCTTCGCGAACGGGCTCACGACATTCTGGAGAAAGCTGAAAGCAAGCCGTGGGACGTCGGCCCTAACTGGGACCCGCTCGTTTTTATTGAATGGTGCTACGAGGCACGCCAGTTGCCCGGCAGCATTCAGGAGTATGTCGCCCTGCACATCCAGAAAGCCGAGTGGGAACTGTTATTCGATTGGTGTGCGCATAAGACCACTGAACCGGTACGCTTGCGGTAAATCCTTCATTCTTCCCGCAGTGCCCGCATTATTGCTGCTTGCCGGGCGGGAACCGCGCCCTTCAGGTGAAGTCGTTTTCCGATGGCGCTTTCACGGCCAGTGGTGAGCGGTGAAGTGCTCGTTCACAATCGCTACCAGCGGCCTATTCGCTCAATCTGTTTTGAGAAAAGGCCGTCCCTGCACGCTGCCATCCCTTCGAAGGTGTGATTCCGGTCTTGTAAATCGACGTTGCCCGGGTAAGAAACGTCGAGTCTACCGCGATTCATCAAGTTCGTGGATGGCGATCTCTTCTCCTACATCCCGCGAAGTTTTATAATAAGGCCAACCACGAGCATTGTGTCCAGCCTAATGCAAATCTCACGGCGCAAACCTCTGTAAAATCCCAACCACGCGTTTCAATACCGAACGGCAGGTTGAATTGGCCGCTCGCTTCTACTTCAAAATTTATGGAAGTCGGAACATGTCTACTCTACGAGTCGTTTCGCTCACCCATCTAAGCATTCTGCTTCTCAGTAGTGGTGTGCTGTATGCATCCCCCAGAGTGACCAAGGTGGAGCCGCCAAACTGGTGGGCAGACCACTCTATCAATCCGGTACGATTACTTATCCGTGGCACCGGCCTGGGAGGAGCGAGTGTCGCTCCTCCCTCTGGCCTGACCGCCGGCAAAGTAGCCACCAACGCCAACGGAACCTATCTCTTTGTCGACATAATAATCCCACCAGGGATCAAGTCGGGCGTCTATCCTCTGCAGCTGAAAACCAGAGACGGTGCGGTCACAGCACCGTTTCGTATCGACGAACCGCTGCCATCCGGTAACCGCTTTCAGGGATTCTCGCCCGATGACGTGATGTACCTCATCATGCCCGACCGGTTCGCGAATGGCGACACCTCGAATGACGACCCGGCCATCTCTCGTGGCCTGTTCGGCCGGGCGAGTCCCCGCTTGTATCACGGCGGTGATTTTCAGGGCATCATCGACCACCTCCCGTATCTTAAAGAGCTTGGCGTAACAGCTCTCTGGCTCACCCCGGTTTACGACAACGATAATCACGTCCGTGCCGATCCTTTCCATTCTGCTAGAGCGATCAGCGGCTATCACGGTTATGGAGCTGTCGATTACTACGGCGTCGAAGAACATTTCGGCGATCTACGCTCCCTGCGCACTCTGGTTGACGATGCTCACACGTTAGGCCTGAAAGTGATTCAGGATCAAGTGGCCAATCACGTGGGGCCTGCTCATCCCTGGGTCGCTGATCCACCGACCCCAACCTGGTTTCATGGAACGGCCGCGCACCATCTTAAGGAAACGTTTAACATGTGGAACTTGATCGATCCGCACGCTTCCGATGAACTCGTGAAGCCTGTTCTCGAGGGCTGGTTCGCTGACCTGCTTCCCGACCTGAACCAGGAAGATCCGGAAGTGGCCAGGTACGAAATCCAAAATGCGCTCTGGTGGATTGGCGCGGTGGGCTTTGACGGAATCCGGCAGGATACGCTTCCCTACGTCTCCCGGTCGTTTTGGGCAGATTGGTCTGCGGCCCTGAAACGACAGTATCCGGACATCCGCGCTGTGGGCGAGGTGATGGACTCGAACCCCGCCATTACGTCATACTTCCAGGGCGGCCAAACGCAGACTGATGGGGTCGATACAGGTATCGATTCTGTCTTTGATTATCCCGAGTACTACGCCATTCGGGACGTTTTTGCGCGAGGCAAGAATTTGAAAACGCTGACCACCGTCGTCGCGGATGACCGGCTGTATCCAAACCCCGCATCGCTCGTCACCATCTTTGGCGATCACGATGTCATGCGCTTCATGAGTGAACCAGGTGCGACCATCGAGGGTTTGAAGCTTGCGCTCACATTCCTCCTGACATCACGAGGAACGCCGGTCATCTATTACGGAGACGAGATCGGCATGCAAGGCGGCGAGGATCCCGATAATCGCCATGACTTTCCTGGCGGTTGGGCCGGTGATTCTCATAACGCTTTCGAGGAGAAAGGCCGAACTCGGCAGGAGGCAGACCTTTTCAACTTTGCGCGAATGCTCACTGCTATCAGAGCCAAACTGGAACCGCTGCGACGGGGTGACATGATCAGCCTCGCCGAGTCACAGCAGACCTGGGCTTACGAGCGACGAAGCGCAGCCGGGTCGGTAATCGTGGCGTTGAACAACGGCAGCAGTGCGGCCGGCTTGTCGTTCCACTTGGCCAATCAAGGCCAAAAACTTCACAGCTTACTCGGTGTCACCGGCGACTTGACGATCCGCGACCATACGGTAAACCTGCGCTTGCCGCCCCGGTCTGCCGAAGTCTACACTACCTTGGACAACACTCCATGAAGCCTCGACTGAATCTCTGGTGCATCTGGACCTGAGCTGCGGCTTTCTGGGGATCCAGTTTGGGTTTTGGATACTCGATGCCTCATCAACACCAGCATGAAACGGCAGGCACTCGTTCTTTTCGATGAAGTCGATTACCAGGTTCGTAATCTCCTGCCTTAGGTCACGCTTCTCGTACTGCTGCTTCAACCCCGCCTCCGCCATGTGGTCCTGCGCATGAAGCAGAAACAGATAAAATGGAAAGCATGCAAGCGTACGCTGATTTCTGGAAAGATTGCGATCTTGTCGAGATCGTTCCAGACCGGATGAACGGCCAGCCGGTCATCAAAGGTACGCGTATGCCTGCCGATGGTGTGGTCGAAAACTATGCCACCGGTTCGCCGGTGTCAGAGATCGCGGAGAACTTCGGGTTGAGGGAAGACGACATCCGCACCATCCTGAAATACGCCGCCTCTCACAAGCCTGCGCACTTGGTTCGTTGAAAATTCTTCTCGATCAAAGCACCCAGGAAGCTGGCGAAGTTCTTGCCTCAACATGAGGTCAAGCACACCAGTCAGGTTGGATGGGAGGAAGTTGCGAACGGCAGGCTTCTGAAGCTGGCAGAGGACAACGGCTATAACCTTTTGATCACTGCCGATCAGAGTCTGCCCTGTCAGCAAAGTTTGGCCGCTCACAGGCTTATCGGGATTTTGGCGCTATCGACGAACAATTGGGGCCTGATGAAGCCGCATGCTGCTGCCATTGTGCAGGCGGCCGGAGAGGTCAAGCCTGGCGAGATCAGGAACCTGTTCTGTGGCAGATTCGTGCCTGGAAAGTTTCGAAGGGCGCTGGAGCCCTGATTTCGGGCGCGTCTTTCCCTGACCAAATACGGTGAGCTCGCCACCGGGACCATGCTTCCGCCTATCGCAAACGCCTAAACCACAAAGTTCCTCTCGTCTCAGTCCGCTTATATAGAGCAATCGCAAAAGCAGCTTATTTCTGGTGTGAGGCTCTGCTCGGATGATTCTCTCCACTCCTCTTCCGTCAGAATTCTCTCTGCCAGTATCTTGTCAATGCCCTACTCGATCCTCTCGGCCGCCATTCCTTCCAGCCGCATGGGTATCTACATGGGCATTTTTAACTTCTTTATCGTTATTCCTGAGATCTTGTCTGCCCTCTTCTTCGGGCGCATCATGTCAGCTATTTTGGGCAACAACCGCATGATGGCCATTGTTCTCGGCGGCGTTTGCTTTCTCGTTGGCGCCCTGATGACCCTGCGCGTTCGTGAGGTCACAATCAAAGATGACTCGCTTGCTGTGTCCCCAGAGAAGCTAGCAAGAACACGAGTCAACGTGAATTAACCGCACTGTCGCAAGACCCTAACCTCCCGTTAACTTTGGCTTTCTAGCCTATGCACGGGGTCTTGTGTCGTACCAGAAAATTTCGCGCTTTCTCATTTTCTGTTTTGCTGCCGCTCCGCTGGCACTGTCGCAAACGGAATCGGCCAGCATCTCCGGCGTTATTCTTGATGCCGCAGGTGCAACCGCTTCTAACGCCCGGGTGGAAGCAAACTCGATCGATACAGGAGCCACACGCTCCACCATCAGCAGTTCCTCCGGTGTTTATTCGCTGACCTCGCTGCCCGTGGGCCGTTACAGCGTCTCGGTGCAGCTGCCTGGTTTTCACACATTTACCTGGAGCAGAGTCCAGCTGCAAGTCGGCCAGAACCTGACGCTCGATGCCCGCCTGGAGCTTGCTTCAACGGCCACAACAGTCGATGTGACAGAGGCCGCGGCGCCACTCGATGAGGTCTCCGCAACAGTCGGCGGTGTTGTTTCGGGTGAGCAAGTACGGCAGCTGCCCATCAACGGCCGAAGCTGGGCGAGTCTGGAGTCGCAAACGCCCGGCGCGATCGACGCAGGCACAGATAACCAACGAAGCATCCGCTTTGCCGGTCATGGCCTCGATGACAACAATTACCGTTTCGACGGAGTGGATGCGACCGGCATTCTAAACCAGGCGCAAAAAGGCAATTTTAGATTGCAGTTCTCCACGGAGGCCGTTGCTGAATTCCGGGCCGATGCCGCGGTCTATACGGCCGAGAACGGCGGCACGCAAGGCGGACAGGTAAATGTGGTTTCGCGCAGCGGCTCAAACCAATTCCACGGATCGGCGTTCGAGTACCTCCGCAATGATGCCTTCGATGCACGCGGCCCTTTCGATAGTGCGCTGCCTCCATTTCGCTTGAACCAGTTCGGCGGCAGCGTGGGCGGCCCCCTCCGCAAGAACAAAGACTTCTTTTTTGTGACCTATGAAGGACTGCGCCAGCACGTGGCACAGACCCTTACCGGTTTTGTTCCGTCGGCCGTTTTCCGGGCCCAGGTAACGCAGACTTCGCCGGCGCTCACTCCGGTTATTGCGGCATATCCGGCAGGGACCGTAGCCACCAGCGATCCCAACGTCGCCCGCTATATCGGGTCAGGCCGCCAGTTGACCAATGAGGACTTCGGAATGTTTCGTTATGACCATAAGTTCTCCGATACGAACAGCCTTTCGGTGCGCTACAACATCGATAACGGCTTGTCCGACGTACCCAATGGTGTTCTGCTAGATCGGACGGCAACTACGCTCATTACCCAGAATGCTGCGATTACGCTGGAAACGGTGCTGTCGCCGCGTACGGTAAATGAATTCAAAGTAGGCTTTAACCGCCCGAATTTTCAAACTCACAATGAGAGCGTTTTGAACGACGAAATCTTAACATCCCAGTTCAGCCCGCTTTATAACGACACCGGGAAAATTCAGGTGGCAAATTCTTTTGATTACCTGGATACGATCACCAGCGCACATGGCAAGCACACGCTGAAAGCGGGGCTGGAAATCCGTAGAGTGCAGTTGAACGCGACCGCCACCTCCGGGAACGATTATGAGTTTACCTATGCCACTACCCAGGCTTTCCTGAACAACCTGCTGAGTCAGGCCAGCCTGGTGAACACGCTGCCCACGACCGGCTTGCGGCGTACCGAGTACTTCGGCTTCGTGCAAGACGAATTTCACGTGACGCCAACGCTCACCGCGAATATTGGCCTGCGTTACGAATACTATGCCGTTTCCACTGAAGTTGCCGGGCGCGGTATTGTGTTCGATCCCTTGAGCTGCCCGGGTGGTTACTGCCCCAAGGGCACTTCGTTCTACAAACCGGACTATAATAACTTTGCGCCGCGCGTTAGCCTTGCGTGGACCCCGGCCGGTCTCAGCAACAAGACAGTATTGCGGACTGGCTACGGAATGTTCTACGGCGAAGGCCAGCTTGGTGACCTGACTGCTCCGCTCGATAATTTAGCGGGTAGGGCGCTGCTTACAGCGGCGGCGTATCCCGGGCTGAGCTATCCGGTAAATTCGGGTCTCGCCACCACGGGCTTCTCCTTTCCCAGCCCGCGCAGCCTGGATCGAAATCGCGTCACGCCGTATACGGAAGAGTGGACCTTCTCTGTGCAGCAGGCGCTTACAAACACGACTGTGCTGACGGTCGGGTATCTCGGCGAATCGGGCGCACATCAGTTTACGCGAACGTATCTGAACACCCTAAACCCGGTTACGCACTTGGCCCCTTACCCGCAATTCGGACTGATCGATTACAAATCCACCTGGTCGAATAACAATTTCAACGCGCTCCAGGTTGGACTGCAGCGCAACTTGACCGGGGCTCTGCAGGTAACTGCAAACTATATGTGGTCACACGCGATCAATGACGGTTCGACCGGCGGAGGCGAAACCGACTATCCGCAGAACGTAAACTGCCGGGCCTGCGAACGCGGATCGAGCGATTTCGATATTCGCAACTACCTTTCAAGCAACCTGATTTACCAGCTTCCTTTCGGACACGGCCGGCGGTTTCTCAATGGCTCGGGTTTTGTTTCGGCTGTGTTCGGCGGCTGGGAGTGGGCCAACATATTCACTGCGCGGTCGGGTTTGCCGGTTAACATCACTCTTTCGCGGCCGGGGTCTGCCATTCCAGGCGGCAACACCAGCAGCCCGCAGAGACCGAACCTGACGCCTGGCGTTTCTATCACCCCAGCAAACCAGAGCATCTCGGACTTCATCAACATCGATGCGTTTGCAACCCCCGCCCCGGGCACGTTCGGCAATGCCGGACGTAATCTGGCGCGGGGCCCCGATGCCTGGCAGCTCAACACTGCGTTGGTGAAAAACGTTCCTCTAACGGAACGAATGCATCTGGTGTTTCGGGCGGAGGCGTTCAATGTGTTCAACCACCCCCAGTTCGGCGTACCATCCGGCAACTTCTCCAGCAAACCGTCCTTCGGTCAGATTACGAGTGAGTTGAATCCAACTGGAATCGGCACCGGTACACCGCGCGAACTGGAGTTTGCCTTACGACTTGAGTTCTAAATCAAAGACAATGAAACGAACCCAATTACTATTCTTGACAGTCCTGCTGCCGCTCAGCTTGCCCGCTCAGGTGGTGCAAGCGCATTTCGCTCAATACCTGCTGACCAGCACCATGTCGGCGCACCCTGAGTTGCAGAAAATGGGACTTCATGCCGTCCCTGCAGGGGAGCAGGACGAAGTAATCATCGCCTGCAGCGTCCCCAGCAAAATCGGAAAGAAGTCCTCCGCCGGCGACTTGGAGACGGAGCACGCGGGCAAGCCGTCCGTAAAAACAGTCAGCGAGAAATCATTCTATGACCTGGCTCTCCCGCTGAACGACGCGAACAAACATCCGATCGGAATGATCGTCATGGAAATGCGATTCTCAGGGGCGGCGGATGCTGATGACGCCCTAAAGAAAGCGCAGGCGATCACAAATGAAGTAGAGCGCCAGATTGACGGTCGTGACGCGCTCTTCCAGGACGCGCCCGCTTCTGCTCCGCTGGTGCTTCTGCGTACAACGCCACTGCCTGACATCACCGGCGACTTCGATCACTTCGCCATTGACGCGAAGAACAACCGGCTCTACGTCTCTGCCGAAGAGCACCATTCGATCGAAGTATTCGATCTCAAAACCGGCGAGCACCTGCAAAGCGCAACCGGCGTCACGACCCCGCATACGCTGGCCTTCGTCCCCGAAAAGAATCAACTCCTGGTGGCCGATGGGGGCGACAGTTCCTGCCGCATTCTGGATGTTCGCGACATGCATGAGGTGAAGCGTATTCCTCTTGCGGGCGGACCTGATTCCGCGTTTTACGATGGAGAGAAACGCCTGTTTTATGTTGGCAACGGTGGCCGGGGAGCCAAGCAGCCGTTTTCTTACCTCAGCATCATCTCCGCCGACGAAGGGAAAGAGCTGACCCGCATTCGCATAGAATCCGCCAATCTCGAATCCATGTCGCTCAACCGCGCAGAGAACGTGCTCTATGTGAATATGCGGGATAAAAAGCTGATCGGCGTAATCGATTTGCAGACGAACCAGGTGCGGCAGACCTGGACCATCCCGGACCTCAACCTGAATACTCCCATGGCGTTCGACTCATTGCATCACAGGCTGTTTATTGCCGGCAGGAAGCCGGGAAAGTTTTATGTGATCGACAGCGGATCGGGTCACGTGATCAAGGAGATGGACTGCGTGGATATCGCCGATGACATGACCTTCGATCCACAGCAAGGCCGCATTTACGTAACGGGCTTCAGCGGAGTTAGCGTGTACCGGCAAGATAACCCGGATGATTACACGTTGCTGACGCAGTTCGGGACGAACGGGGGCAAGACCTCAGCCGCCGATGCTTCGCTCCGGCTGTTTTACATCGCGCATACTAAGACAGCGGAAGACATAGCCGGGCTGCAAATCTACAGGGTGAACTAGTATGACCAGAATCGCAGTTTGCTTTTGTGCGCTGCTAGCCGGCAGGATGTTGCATGCACAGAATCATGCGGCGGATCTGCCCACCGGCAACCTGTTGAGCGAATCCGGCCCGACCTTTCGAGTTAGCGATGGCGAACTCGGACCGGAAGTAAACTTTATCGCTTATGGCGACATGCGGTTTACGGATCCGGCTAATAAGACGGCCACCGATCCGCGCATCCGGAAGTGGCTGGTGTACAAAATTGCCGCCGAGCGTCCTTCGGCGGTGCTCTTAAACGGCGACGTTCCCCTGGCCGGCGATGTTACGAACGACTATGTGGTCTATCACCAGGAGACGCAAGCCTGGCGTGATGCTCACCTTCGTGTGTATCCCGCCCTGGGCAATCACGAGTTCCACGGCCCCAACCCGCAGCAGTGTCTCGAGAATTGGTGGAATGCCTTTCCTGAGCTCCGCAACCGGCGATGGTATTCGGTACAACTCGGATCACGTATCTATTCGATCGCACTCGACAGCGATACATCTCTGCTTCCCGACAGTGATCAGGGCCGCTGGCTCACTAAGCAAATCCAGAACCTTCCCCCCACAGTCGACTTTCTGGTCATCAGTCTTCATCATCCCCCGTCGGCGGACATTCAGACCCATATCGAGGTGGATCACAATCCCCGTCCGAACGAGATTGCTCTGCGGGACCTGCTCTCCAGACTACAGGCAACATCGCATGCGCGAATCATCGTCAGCGCCGGACATATACATAACTACGAGCGCCACCTGATAGACAACGTGACCTATCTGGTGTCGGGTGGTGGCGGCGCCAAACCTTATTTCGTTGAGCGAACCCCCGACGATCTTTTCCAAAGCAGCCTTTTCCCCAACTACAATTACGTCAAGTTCGTGCTGAAGCCCGACCGGCTGGAAGCGACCATGTATCGGGTGGCCGATCCGGAAGCTCGCGACTTGCAAACAGAGGCTAAAGACAGTTTCGAAGTACGGGTGATTGATACCGCCAGATAGCCCGCCTCCCCCGCGAGCTTTACTCTGAGGGCGCAAGTATTAACATGGCAGTTGCGGGGTGCCGCTCCACTTGCGACGGTCAAAGTTGACGGAAAAACGCCAGAAGAGTCGGGCGGCTGCCGATAGAAAGAGTTAGATGGCAGCATATACACCCCAACAGAGGCTCTCGGCGGAGGGATTGAGCGCTCTTAAACGCCGGGAAGGAACGCGCTTCGAAACTTACGATGACCTCGAATTCAGTCGTGGAGATAGTTCGGCAGGAACGGGTTCCAGGGTCCATCGGGGACCTACGGATAAAGACCTGCAGACGGCTGTCTCCGATCAGATGGTGACAACTGAGCTGCGCAAGAGATTAGCCCATACGGAGGCCAGCGTTCGCTCACATGTGCGTGTGCCGCTCACGCAAGCACAATTCGACGCGCTTGTCAGCTTTACTTACAACACCGGGCCAACCACTGCCGGACCCGTTTTCCGGCTGGTGAACGAAAATCATCTGGCCGAAGCTGCCTCTCTGATGAAGACTCATTACATCTACGCAACCAGGATGCGCCAGGGACGTCCGACGCGTGTCCGCCTGCCTGACCTGGTTCGACGCCGCAAGGAAGAAGCCGCGCCCTTCGAAATGATTGCCTCCGGATGACGTGCTCCGGGGCGAATTAATGCACGCCGAGCAATCCTCGTACGGATTCGATGAGCTTAGCGGAATCGTAGCCACGGCCCTCCTTAAACACGTACTGAACCTTTTCAACATCCGCGATCTGTGTGGATGGGTCGCCTCCCACAACCACCAGGTCTGCCTGCTTTCCTGGCGCGATGGAACCGATGTGATCCGCTTGGCCAAGATATTGCGCGCCATTCAGCGTGTAAATGCGCATCGCTTCTTCAGGCTTGAATCCTGACTGCACCAGCAGTTCTAGATTCCGTTTATC
>CAXTMN010000044.1:980-17625 GCA_964245395.1 uncultured Bryobacteraceae bacterium | reverse complement strand
GAGAGCGCCGCCATTGCCGGTGGGGTCGCAACCGGCCATCAGCAAACCGCCTGCGCGAACGAACTCACGTTCGAAATCCATCTCCTTCTGTAAACCGGCTGCCATCTCCGGATGCGACGCTGCCGACGCCTTCTCTTTCGCTAGCAGATAGCTTCTGGCTGCTTCCGGAGACATCGTGTCCAGCATGCGCTGCTCCAGTGGCGGACGGCCTGGAATGAAAGCTTCAAATACCGCCAGGGTCGACGTGATGGCCACATGATGTTCCACCAGGGCGTGAATCATCGTCTGCGCTTCTGGTCCTTTCAGATCGAGCGCTTCGACGGAGTCTAAACCCTGCTCTCCGCCCGGGCAGACATTCCGTTTCTTGCCTGCTACAAATTCGGTGTCTACCAGCAGCCCGTGCTCGAGATCGTCGATACCAAGTTCGGCGGCTTCGGTGAAACCTACCGAACACAGGTGGCCGGTTATTTTCATCCCGTGTGCATGAACTTGCTGGATCGCTGCACCGAGTGAATCGTGCGAAATATTCATGTAGGCCTTGAACGACGTGGCGCCTTCGGAAACCCAATAGTCAACCAGGCGGCGCGCCTGCTCCGGTGAGGTGATGCTGGGCATCTGCGTGGCAAAGCTTCCTGGACCTTCGATATAAGGCCCGGTCGCATCCATCTTGGGACCTGGCATGGCGCCCTGGTCAATCAGGCGCTTGATGTTGATATCTGTATACGGTTCGAGCGATCCGGCGGTTCGCATCGTCGTTACGCCCGCAGCCAGGTAGAGGCGAGGGGCGCTAAATGCCTGCTCATCGTAGATGGGCATGCCGGCGCCACCGGGATAAAACAGATGCTCGTGCATCCCCACCAGCCCCGGGTAAATGGTATGCCCGCTCAGGTTCAATTCACGTGCCCCCGGGGGAATCCGCACATTTGCCGCATCGCCAACTGCGGAAATAGTGCCGTGATCGATCACGATTGTCTGGTCGGCTCGGGCAGGGGCGCCCGTCCCGTCAATCACGCGAATGTGCAGGAGAGCCACAACGGGTTCATTGATAGCGACAAAGGATGCGTCGCCCCGGCCATTCTGACCGGGCATTTGCATCGTCAGACTCAGGCAAAGCACCACAAACCCCAGAAGCGATCGGTTTGATACAGGCATACTTATTGAGATACGAGATTACCGCAATGCTTTATAAGGCACACTAGATCAGGACGCTTAAAGCACCATATGAGACAAGCCAAATTCGTGGGGATGTTGTCGCTGGCTATAACCCAATCTGCATGTATCGTCGTAGGTGGGTATAGCAGCAGGGGCGGCTGGTTCTTCTGGCCCGGTAGTCTGGGCCTCATCGTTGTCTTGGTTCTACTGTTCTTTCTCTTTGGGCGGCGCGGACGGTGAGTAGAAGACCGCGAGCTTCCACAATCGCTGCGGCTTTGCCCCTGCCTTGTGCGTTCGCGTTAAAAGGGAGAAGAGCACGCTTAAACTCGCCGGTTAACCGGCCGTTCTCTACTTGGCTTTGAGAAATCTCCAGGTTTGTTTTAGACGATCGACAGTGCTCCGGTCTGAATCGAATCTGGGCGGTAGTCCTTCCCACGAGATCTCATAAACATAGCCTCGACCGGCGCTGAGAGCAATTGTCTGAACAGACAGATACTCCGTCCCCGAACGCAGACACGTGTAGCGGACCCGCAAGGTCTCAGCATGTCGCCCGTCGAGTTCCGTTGGCTCGAAGTCGCTTGACACGATCTTTCTGCCGCGTTGCTTAAAAAGCTGTAGATCGCCTGCTGCCGCAGCTCGTGCGTCGGCATAATCTAAGCTGTTTGCTTCTGCCGATACCGTGAGCGACGCTGCCCCGCCAGGAAAGGAAATGACAAATCCGCGCTGATAATCTGCATCCGAAGAATCCACGCCAATTAAGCCTGTTGGAATCTCGACCGCATATCCATAGGCCAGGTTCCGATAAGAGCCCTTATATTTGCGAACCGGACCTTTGATTTGGTTCGACAGAACAGGAGCGCACTGAGGCAGAGCCGGATAAATGACAAACTAGAAGGCAAAGAGGCCGTATACAAATGCACGACGCGGTACCATTTCAATCCGCACGAAAGAATAGGTTGCCCTGCTGACGGTGTTGTACGGTTGTCCTTGTCCCGGTTTGGGTTGTTGGAGAGCGTTCACAAAAGCTGTAGGGTCAGTTATACCCTGCACGCGAGGATCCTACTTGTCTTTCCAGTAGCTAATCGCAGTCGCCAGATCGGGGTACCGCATACTTACGCAAGTATTTAGATTATCCCGGATATTTCCCGCCGTCGATCCACCAGTCGCCACAGGCCCAGCAGCAACAAAGTCCCCAGCGAGATCATCTTCCCGAAGAAAAAGCTCTTTGGCTGGTAATCGAACCGGACCGTATGTTTTCCTGGCGGTAGCAGCACGCCGCGAAACATGTAATTGGCGGAAAACCAATTGCCCGGACGTCCATCCACATTCACGGTCCAACCCGGATAGTCGCTGTCGTTTAAAATCAGGATCCCGCTGTGGTCAAGCGACGCCTCGACCTCTACCCGCTGTGATGCGTACGACTTGATCGTTGCAGCCTTGACGTGGGAAAACTCGTTCCGATTCATTTCGGAGATCGCCCTCGACTGCTCCCCCGTCAATCCAGCCGAGTCCACAACGAGGCTCTCGAATAGGTCGTGTGAGGGATCGGCAAGCTTGTGCAACGCTTCCTCCTTATTTCCGACCACCTCGGCGCGGGTGAACACAGCAGCACGTGGAAGAACGTTGTCGTAGCGGTAGACATTTACCTCGCCTGATGAGATCGCCTGAAAGGGCTGCACCACCACCTCCGGGCTGTCGCTGTCGAAGCGGAAGTCGGACCACGCCGCCCAATCGTAAGATGTATCGCCCTTTGGCCCAGGATCCGTCGACAGCAGTACCTGAACAGTCTGGCCCTTGTAAGCGGATAAGTCCACTTGATCGTCCATCCAATGCCGGTCCTGCGCGTTGTGCTTCGGATCGATGTATCGCGAGAAGATTTTTGTAATCTGGCCCGAGTTGTCCTTCACCTCGAGCGTGAACCCGGCGCCATCACCAACGGTCTTATCGAACACCGCCGGATCCATTCCGTAAGCAAAGTGCAGGACGGCACTTCCGTTACCGCCGACGTTCAGCGTATACGGCAGTCGCTCATAAGGCGGTTGTTCTCCGACCACTTCGCGCCCTTCGTTGTCGAGCACAAACTGTCTCATCGCAACGTTGGCTTCTCTGCCGGGAATGAGATGTCCTGCGTTCTGGTTGATAATTTCCTCTACTCGACGATTCGGCTTTGTAAAAGGCCGTACCGTGCCGATGTATTTGACGGACGAGAGCTGTAGCAGCCGTTGCGACAGTGGATCGCTGAACGCGTAATCGCCTGCGCCATTAAAACGATTGCTGAGTTCACCATCGGTTGCCGCGGGATTGACAGGCAGGAAAGCGTGAAGAAATGCGAAGTACTTGATGTAGTACATCGCGCCGACAGCGCGTATGTCGGGCAGCTGAAAAGCCGACCCCCAGTCAGGAAATAGTACGCCATCACGGCAGAAAACTCGATCTATTCCCCCAGTCTGTTTTTTCAAGACATCGATGTACGGAGCTCCCATGAAAGGGTCGCTTTTCACGGTAGGCAATGAGTTAAAAACATAATAAACCGGAGCAATAAAGCCAAGCAGCATCTCTACAGTGAGCAAGGAAACGATCGAGGCAGGAAAAGTAAGTATTCGAGCCCCCCTGTTTCGGCTCGTATGAATCGCAAGCGCCAGCGCCACTAGTAAGAAGCCGGCAAGGCCCTGCGACCAGTAGGGAATGGCCCGCCGGACGTGACCGGAAAGGATCTCATCATGGATAACCGGGCGCACTGCCATCGCGGCCACCAAGGCAATCAGGGAAGTGATCGCGCAAGCGACGCCTTGCTGAGCAAAAGAGACATGTCGGCGAACAATTCGCTCCATTCCGATAGCGCATAGGATCGAGAAGCAGATCGAGACGACCAATTCGTCGTATTTCGGAAATCCGATCAGTCGAAACATGGGCAGAGCGCCTAAATTGTTGAGCATCGGAAACCCGTACCGCTTCAACAAGGCGGCCAGGACCGCCGCCCAAGCAAAAAAAGTAAGCCGTCCGAGAAAGCCGTCTCGGTCGCGACGCCGGGAAACTGCACCGATCAGAGCAACTATAGCCAGAAACAGCGCGATCACGCCAACATAGTTCCGCACCCCGGCAAATACGGTATTGTTTGGAGGTCCTTTGATTAAGGGGAAAAGATAAGTCACGATCGATGAATCGAGTTGGTCGTGAGCCAGACCGGTCAACGTGCCGCCGAGATTAGCCGGTTGGTGAAGGTCGAAAGATAGTCTGAGAAACTCGATGAAGGGTAACAGCAGCAGAGCGGAAAGTAAAAATCCAGCGACCGATCCCACGCAGAAATAGACAGCATGCCGCCACCATCGTGGCCTTAGCTCCGGGTCGCATGTGACCCGAAACAGAAGGTAGACAAACAAAAACGTCAGCAGAATAAAACTGCTCTCCGGCATTCCTCCTACCAGCACCAAAAAGGTGACGATCGCAAACCAGAACGTGCTCTTGAACCCGCCTTTCCGCAGCAGGTATTCTCCGGTAAGCAGCGCTGCCGGAAGCAGGATCTCGACTGAAGTTTGCTGCATGGTGAGAAACAGCACGTAGTAGCCGGCGAGCATTGCCGTGATCCCTCCAGCCAGCGCGGGCAGCAACCCGACAAAAAGCCGCAGGTAGAGATACATGCAAAACCCGGCGATAAACAGCCGCAACAGGATGTACCAGTTGTAAGTTCTCGGTGTTAGATCGAAACTCAAGGCAATCGTCAGAGGATAAAACGGCTGCGACTCCATGTTGGCGGCCAGGGGCATTCCGAACGCCTGGTACGGATTCCAGAGCGGAGCATTCTTCTCCGTCAGATACTGATGGCCGATCAGTTTAAACCACGGCTCGGTCATGTAACCAGGCACACCCTCATCGAGTGTTTTGGGAAAAGCTGGTGTCTCATGAGTTCCTGCCCAGGCCCCATCAGGCATGATGCTCGCCGCATCCCGGGCACTAGCCAGAAGCGTTCTGTTCCCCCAGATGCAGGGCAGAAACGCGACATTCAGAATGAACAGCAGAATAAGAGCCGCTCGAACACTCTCGCGAGCCCAAAGCTTTCCCATCATCGGTTAAATCATCTTCCCCAAGCTTGCCTAAACAGATGTAGTCTAGCTTGCGGACCCGTCTGAAAAGACCCTGAACTTCCTCCCCTATCGGCTACACTAGGGAGTTCGAGTTTTCGTTCGCGGGGTTGCCATTCGCTATCAACTTTTCTCCTGCGCTGAAACCAGCGCAGGCAGTTCCACGTCAGGGGCTTTTCAAAGCATGGAAAGGATTTGCTCTTAGATGATTCATCACAGGCCTAGATGCCTGCGTATGCCACCATCGAAGTCCCTTTTCGCCTCGATTTCCTGCCTGTTGCTTTCGTTGTCTGCGGGCGCGGCCTTGACGACTGCGAACCCGGTGGAGGGCGCTGCGCAGACCCCCGCTACGCAAACACCTGCGCCGCAAAGTCCGCCGCCAACTCCGCCTGCGCAGAAGCCTCCTAATCCGTTCGAGAACGTTCCCACTGCGCCCGAAAGACCTAATGCGCCGGTAGCTCCGAATCAGCCGAGTGTGGGCGAAGCGAAGACCGTCACCATAGGCGCCAACATTATTGAAGGTGTTGATTTCCGCGGACAGCGTAAGGTGCCGCAAGACACGCTTCGTGCGCTGATCTATACAAAGCGGGGCGACGTCTACGACGAAGAATCGATCCATCGGGACTTCACGGCCTTGTGGAATACCGGACGTTTTGACGATCTGCGGATTGAAAGCGAAAAGGGACCCGAAGGCGGCATTCTGCTGCGCTTTGTAGTGACAGAGCGCCGCACCGTTCACACCATTGACTACACAGGTAACAAGTCAATCAGCAAATCCGAGATCCTCGACCGTTTCAAAGAACGCAAGGTAAGCCTCTCGCCCGAATCGCAGTATGATCCCGGCAAAATTCAGCGCGCCAGGAACGTCCTGCAGGATTATGAGTCTGAGCGCGGTCATCAATATGCGACTGTGACGCCCCAGATCCGGCAGGTCCCCCCGGGCGGCGTCGATGTCATTTTTGCTATCGATGAAGGACCGAAGGTGAAGGTCGGGAACCTTATCATCGACGGCAATACTGCTTTCAGCGACAAAGAAGTGATCCGTGCGATGAAGAATCTGAAGCCGATCGGCATTCCGCACTCTCTTCTGTTCGAAAGCCTGTTCGCGCGAACCTACGATGCGACTAAGCTCGACGAAGACTCCGAACGCATCCGGCAGTTTTATCAGTCTCGAGGTTACTTTCAAGCTCGGGTGATAAACCACTCGGAACGCGTTTATGATGTGGTGGGCAAAGGGATCAAAATTCCCCTTCTCAATTCCAAGAAGCCGGGCAAACATGTGGACGTCACCATGGTTGTTCGCGAAGGGGACAAGTACTTTCTTCGAAACTTTAACTTCGTTGGCATGAAGCTGTTTCGAACCCCTGATTTGATTGCTCGGCAGGTTTTCAAGATGGCGCCCGGCGATGCATTCTCTACCGAGAAACTTCAGAAGGGTATGGACGATCTTCGTAAGTTGTACGGCAACTTCGGGTATATCGATTTCGTGCCTTCGCCTGATCCCGAACCCGTTCCGGGCAAAAATCAGGTAGATGTGACTATGGACGTAGATGAGGGGCACCAATTCTTTGTGCGCCGCATTGATTTTCAGGGCAATAACACTACACGCGACCGCGTGATTCGCCGGGAGATGTTGATCAACGAGGGCGACCTATATAGCCAGCAGCTCTTTGATACCAGTATTCTGCGTTTAAATCAGCTGGGCTACTTTGACCCGTTGAAGCCGGAAGATGCTGCGGATATCAAACGCGATACCAAGACGAATACGGTCGACCTCCTGTTAAAGCTCAAGGAGCGCGGCAAGAACTCGATCCAGCTGAATGGCGGAGTCTCCGGTATCTCGGGGAGCTTTATCGGATTCTCTTATTCGACGAACAACTTTCTCGGTTTGGGAGAAACTCTCAGTCTGGGTGCCCAGATCGGTACCCTGCTCGACAACATCACTTTCGGCTTCACCGAACCCTATCTGTTCGATAAACCCATTCAAGCCGGCTTTACTGTCTTTTATCAAAGATACAGTTACAACCAGGGTCAGCAGCAGTCCATTTTAGCCGGGCAAAACCTGATTCCCTATTACAACAGCCTGGGAACTCAGAACCTGTTGAACTATGTGACCAACGGGAAGGGTTTTACCAGCTTTGTGAGTTATGCATTGCGGCGCAGCTTCGCCCGCGTGGGTCTCAGTTACGGATACAGCGTTCAATCGTTGAAGCCGCTGACCAATGCGGCGACTACCTACTTTGACTATCTCGATTTCCAAGGTGTCGGCGGACCCAATTCATTGCAGGGAATCGCCCAAAGCACGATCACCCCGACGTTTGCTTACAATACGGTCGATCATCCCATCATTCCTCATCGGGGCTTGCGCATCAATGCCGGTTTTGGTTTCGCGGGGAGTTATCTCGGCGGCAATGTTAATACCATCACTCCGAATCTCGATATCGCCTATTTCCGGCGCGGCTTATCCAGGAGCCATGTCATCGGTATGCACTTGAATGGCAGGTTCATCGAAGGCTACGGAGGGAAAGTAGCACCTCCCTACAGCCGTTTCTATATGGGTGGCGAGGACGATATTCGCGGGTTTGACATTCTGACAATCAGCCCAATCGCTTATATCCCGACCGACAGCTATGTGAACGTCTTGAACAACGATGGCACTCAGCGCGTGCAAAAGATCGTGAACTCTGACGGGAGTATCGGCACGGCTGCTGTTCAGGCGCACATCCCGAGTTATCAGCTGATCTCTCCTGGTGGAGACACAGCTGTGGTCACTAACTTTGAATACCGGATACCGATCATCGGCCCTGTTACGCTCGCTCCTTTTCTTGATGCCGGCGTCAACCGGCTTACGCTTCCCAGTCAGTACGGGCTTAACTCAGGACGCGTAGAACAGCTCAAAGCACTTTTCCCGCAGGCTGATTTCAATGCTCGTGCGGTAATTGCCCCCGGCACCCAGGCGCCGCGCATTTCGGTGGGACTCGAACTCCAGGTGCTAATGCCTGTTGTCAACGCCCCATTCCGGTTATACTGGGCTTACAACCTGAGGTACGTCAACACCAATCTGCAGCCGCCCGTGGTAGCAGACCGTTCGTTCTTTCCCAACGAAGCGACTTACCAAACTGCTCTTCAAGCTTTTGGCCAAGCGATTCCCTACGATGAGCGGCGATCTCTGTTCCGCTTTTCGATTGGGAGAACTTTCTAGGGGGGCGGGATGTTGACCTAGTTTTGAGGTTTACGGAAGGAACTCGAAGTAGATGTTGATGAGAAGTAAGATTATCCCGGCGGCTCTGCTCTGTTTCGCCGTCGGTGCAAGCGCACAAACCGTTAACAAAGTGGGCGTTATCAGTGTGCAGGGCGCCATTGTAGGTACTAAGGACGGCCAGAAAGCCTCGCAAGCTCTGGACAGCAAATTCGCTCCTAAGAAGAAGGATTTTGATTCCCGTCAGGCTGAAATCGCTCAAATCCAGGATCAATACAACAAGGGTGGCAACCTGATGAGCGAGGACAAGCGTAACCAGCTTGCCCGCGACGTGGATGAAAAGAAAAAGCGGCTCGAGCGGGACATGCAGGATGCGCAGGAAGAGCTGCAGGGTGAACAACAACGTCTTCTGCAGAGCTTAGGCCAGCGCATGATGGCAGTGATCGAGAAGTATGCCAAAGACAACGGCTATACCATGATCCTGGACGTGAGCAGTCCGAATACGCCGGTCCTCTACGCCTCGAGCGGCATCGATATCACTCAGGACATTGTGGCTCTATATGACAAGAACCCGAGCCCGGCTAACGGACCCGCGACGCCTGGCACTGCTCCCCGTTCACCTGGCGCAACTACGCCAAAGCCGTCTGGTCCTGGCTCGAACTAACTTCCTCAATTGCTGCTAGTGGCGCACTCTGAGCAGCCTCAGGCGTGCGCTTTTTCTTCTTTTAGATCGGGCAGAAAACCTGTCAACAGTCCGATGATGGGTAGGAACGAACAGACCCGGTAAACGACTTCGATGTTGGTGGCGTCGGCCAGCTTTCCCAAAGCAGCTGCCCCTAATCCGCCCATTCCGAACGCTAGCCCAAAGAACACTCCAGAAATCAGCCCGACACGTCCAGGCATGAGTTCCTGCGCAAAAACCAGAATCGCTGAGAATGCCGAGGCGAGTACCAGACCGATGATCACGCTCAGGCACGCGGTCCAAAATAACCCGACAAAAGGCAACACGAGGGTGAACGGAAGCACTCCCAAGATGGAGCACCAGATGACATATTTGCGGCCGATCTTATCTCCTATCGGACCTCCGATTACTGTTCCTGCGGCAACAGCTCCCAGGAACAGAAACAGATATAGCTGGGCACTCTGTACCGATACGTGAAATTTGGTAATCAAGTAGAACGTGTAATAACTGGTGAGGCTCGCCAGATAGAAGTATTTGGAGAAGATGAGGGCGACCAGCACTGCCAGTGAGAGGCGGACCTTGCCCGGCGAGAGACTGGGGTGTGCTTTCGGCGTTTGGAAGCGCCCGCGCAAGAAGGCCCGGTGATTGGCGTACCAGCGCCCGATCCGCGAGAGGATCAGCATGCCCGCCATCGCTGCCAAGGAAAACCAGGCGATACTGCGTTGCCCGTTCGGCAAAACCACATAGGCAGCAAGCAGCGGTCCGAGTGCCGAACCGCCGTTTCCTCCCACTTGAAAGACAGATTGCGCCAGTCCGTGCTGGCCGCCCGAAGCCATGCGGGCCACGCGTGCCGATTCGGGGTGAAAGATGGCTGATCCGATGCCCACCGTAGCAGCAGCCAGAAGCAAGAAGAGAAAGTTGGGAGCGACCGATAAGAGCAGAAGCCCGGTTAATGTGAAGGCCATTCCAACTGGCAGCGAGTAGGGAAGGGGTTTCCGATCGGTGAATGCGCCTACCACCGGTTGCAGCAGCGAAGCGGTCACTTGAAATGTCATCGTGATCAGACCGATTTGGCCGAAGTCGAGGTGAAATGAGCCTTTAAGAATCGGATAGATTGCCAGTATTAGTGACTGGACCATGTCATTAAGGAGGTGGCAGAAACTGATGGCTCCGAGCACAGGGAACGATGTCTTCTCGAGAAGCCGGGCTCTTGGTTCGGTTCCGCTTTCGCTTACACTTGCAGGCATAGACACTTCCTACGTTAGCGATACTGTGAAAACCGCGATTGTCACTGGAGCAGGCAGTGGAGTGGGCCGTGCGGTCGCGCTCGCTTTGAACCGAGCCGGGTTCTCTGTTGTGCTCTCCGGCCGGCGTTCGATGGCGCTGGACGAGACTGCGTCCCTAGGCAGTCCGAGCGATCCGCAGCTGCTGGCTGTGCCGGCGGATGTCACCGATGCTGAATCAGTGCGCCATCTGTTCGACTCTGCCCGGCAAGCTTTCGGCCGCCTCGATCTGCTCTTTAACAACGCTGGGGCGAACGTGCCTGCTATCCCGATCGAGGATCTAACGCTCGTCCAGTGGAACAGCATTGTTGCGGTTAATTTGACCGGCTCGTTTCTTTGCGCTCAAGCGGCGATTCAGCTGATGAAGACTCAATCTCCTAAGGGTGGCCGGATCATCAATAATGGATCGGTCTCCGCGCAAGCCCCGCGCCCTGATTCGGCTGCTTACACAGCGAGCAAGCACGCCATCACCGGATTGACCAAATCGATCTCCCTTGACGGGCGTAAACACGACATTGCGTGCGGCCAGATTGACATCGGAAATGCCGCGACGGAAATGAGCGAGCGGATGGCCTCTGGCATTCAGCAGGCGAACGGATCATTGGCAGTCGAGCCGCGGATGGATGTGGAGGCGGTGGCGCAAGCGGTCGTTTTCATGGCGAGCCTGCCTCTCGATGCCAACGTGCAGTTTATAACCGTCATGGCGACAAAGATGCCGCTTGTCGGACGCGGCTAACTCTCTATCATGAAGGGAGTGTTTACGCGTCCTGCTTTCCTTCTGCTCTTGACGCTGGCAAGCTCTGCGTTCGCGGAGACTCACCCGATAACGCTGCAGCAGGCTCTCGAACTTGCAGCCCGTCAAAATCCCGATGTCGCTCTGGCCCGTCTGGATGAGCGGCGTCAGAGCGAGGGTGTTCGCGTCTCCCTGGATCCGTTCCGTCCCAAGGTTTACGTGGGGAGCGGATTGGCGTACACGTATGGTTATCCGAACAGCATCGAGGGTAGCGCGCCCAGCCTGTTCCAACTTCATACCGATATGGCTCTCTACAATCGCCCGAAGAGTCTCAACATAGCCTCTGCGCGGGAGGCGGCTCGCGGCTCACAGTTTGTCGCTCAGGTTAAAGCTGAAGACGTCGCTTATCAGGCTGCGGACATTTTTCTGACAGTGAGCCAGATCGAGCACGAGTCGCAAACTCTGGAGCGTCAGCTTCCCGGTCTTCAGACGGTAGTGTCCGCTATGGCCGCTAGTGTGACAGAAGGGAGTGAGCTGCCGCTTGAGTTGAAACGCGCTCGTGTGAACCTGGCTTTGTCGCAGCAGCGGCTGGAAGCTGCTCATCTGGACAGCGACTACTACCAGATGGAACTCGCCGTTGTGCTTGGCTTTCCGGCAAGCGACCGGGCTCAGCCGGTTGATTCTGAACTATCCACCATTCCCGCGCCTGAAACCGAACAGGAGGCTGCGGACACTGCGCTTCGCAATAACCGGCAGCTTCGTCAAATGCAATCGAGCATCTTCGCCAAGGAACTCGATGTCCGTTCTTATCGGGCAAATCATTACCCGCAAGTGGATCTTGTCGCTCAGTACGCTCTTTTCGCAAAATACAACTATCAAAATTACTTTCAGAAGTTCCAGAGAAACAACTATCAGCTAGGTGCTTCAGTCACGATCCCGCTCTTTACAGGTTCCGCGGCGAAGGGTCTTGCGGCGCAAGCGTTCACCGATGTACAGAAGCTGCGCATCCAGATGGATGAGACGCGCAATCGCATCCTTTCAAATACGCGCCGCAACTTCGATCAGTGGAAGAAGGCGGAGAAGATTCGGGATCTTTCGCGCATGCAACTTGATCTTGCCCGGGAAGACTTATCGGTTCTTCTGGCGCAGAACGCGGAAGGGCGCCTTCCTATCAGCCGTGTCGAACAGGCGCGACTCGAAGAAGGGAACCGCTGGATTGCGTTTTACGATTCCGACCTGCAGGTGGTACGGGCTAAGCTGGCGATATGGAAAGAGACCGGAACTCTGCTTGCTGTCGTACGCGCGATCATGCCCGACGGAAATCCGCCTGACCGTAGTCCGGCAAGGCCCGAGTAGATGCACTCTCCCGACAGCTTCGATCCGGGCATTCGGTCGACAGTTCCTGCAATCGAGATTGCCGGTCTGCACAAGATTTATAACGGAGTGCATGCCGTTGACGGGCTCACTGTTACTGTTTCGCAAGGCTCCTTCTTCGGCTTCCTCGGTCCCAACGGAGCAGGCAAGACTACAACCATCAAAATGTTGATGGGCCTGGCGCAACCGAACGAAGGGAGCATGCGCGTGCTGGGCCTGACGCTGCCCGAGGATTCTCTGGAGATTCGCCAACAAATCGGCGTTGTTCCTGATGACACGCTGCTGTTCGACTATCTAACAGGCGCCGAGTATCTGGAGTTTGTCGCACGGTTGTACGGGATTGCGCGTCCGCTGGCTCGTGAACGTGCGCTCGAGTTGCTGGCGCTGCTTCAGTTGCCGGATAACCGCAAGAAGTTAATTGGCGAGTACTCGAAGGGCATGCGGAAGCGGGTGGCGATGGCGGCTGCGCTGATTCACCGGCCGCGGCTCTTTCTGATGGATGAGCCGTTCGAAGGCGTCGATGCCGTTGGTGCACGGCTGATGAAGGATATCCTTCTGGGACTTGTGGCACACGGCTCGACGGTGTTTCTCACGTCCCATGTTCTGGAAGTGGTGGAGCGCCTTTGCGATCAGATTGCCATCATTAACCGGGGCAAAGTTCTGGCGCAGGGGACGATGGCGGAGCTTCGCAGCCAAAGCACGGACGGTTCAGGAACGCTCGAAGACATCTTCGTCCGGCTTGTTGGTGGCGAGCGCTATAGCGAAACGCTCGACTGGCTCTGACCATGTGGTCTCAAGTAGCAACGATTGCATGGGCTCAACTGCGCATCAGCCGCAATCATTTTCCCCGGCACGGGTGGGGCACGTTCCTGGTCTGGGTTGTCTCCGCCCTTTGGTATAGCGTCTTTGTTGCATTGGCTGTCCTGCTGGCTATCGCCTTCCCACACCAATCGCTCGCTGAACTCCGCCCCGTCCTTTCGGCTGTTTTTCTCGGCGTTTTTGCGTTCTGGCAGATTGTTCCGCTGCTGACGCTCAGCAGCGGCTGGTCGCTTCAGCTGAACAAGATTCAGATCTATCCAGTTAGCAACAACACTCTGTTTTCAATCGAGGTGTTCCTGAGGTTGAGCACAGCGCCAGAGATGCTGATTCTTCTGTCCGGTATCTTTGTGGGCTTGCTCCGCCATCCTGCCATAGGGGTGGTGTGGCCCCTTCTGCTGCTGCTCTTTATTCCGTTCAATCTGTTTCTCTCGCTGGGCATTCGCGAGTTGTTTCTGCGCTCGTTTGCGCGCAATCGGTTCCGGGAGCTTCTCGCCATTCTGGTCGTCACAATCAGCATTCTTCCTCAACTGTTGATCCGGACGATGGCAGGTCAGAAATCGGCACGGTACTTCTGGAAGGTCGCGACTTCTGTCGCGACGCCATGGCAGGAGGTGGCGAAGCTCAGCACAGGGGCGTTCTCTTTCCCTGATCTGGCTCTGCTGCTGATCTGGACTGCGGCTTGTTACTGGCTGGGCAGACGACAGTTCGAGAGATCGCTGGTCGAAGATGATGCATTTCGCTCCGCTTCTTCTCCTGCGGCCGGTTTGGATGTTCGAGAGAGTGTTGGCGGGGCGGCTCGTAAGAGCTTCATCAGCGGGCTTCTCTCCGACCCTCTTGGCGTGCTGGTGGAAAAAGAGCTGAGATCTCTTTTGCGGATGCCCCGGTTTCGCATACTGCTCGGCATGGCTACCGTCTTTAGCGTTTTCATCTTTGTTCCGATCGCATTTGGCCAATCCGGGCGCTCCGGCCCAAGCTTTATGAGGGAGAACTTTCTGCCGATAGCGACGCTTTACGGTCTGTTGCTGATGAGCGATGCACTGCTTCTGAACATGTTCGGTTTCGATCGGGCTGGAGCGCAGATTTACTTTGTTGCGCCCGTGAAGTTCGGGATGGTAATCAGGGCCAAGAACATCGTCGCGGCCGGTTTCGTCGCCATCCAGTGTGCCGGTGTGATACTGCTGTCGTTAGCATTTCGAGTGGCAGGCTCGCCTCTGAACGTACTCAGTTCGGTGGGTTCAGCCTGCGTGGTCGGAACGTTCTTCCTTTCGGTGGGAAACCTCATGTCGGTGCATATGGCGCGGCCGGTTGATCCAAACCAGACGTTTCGCAAGCAGGCAGGCGGCAAAATGCAACTCTGGCTGGTGCTCTGCAGTGTGGGCATGTTTGTCCTGGTTGGTTTTGCTTTCCTGGCCCGCTGGGCGTTTCGCAATGACTGGGCACTTCCAGGGATACTTGCGATCGAGTTTCTCATCGGCCTTGTTCTATACCGAGTCGCAACCGATTCGGCAGTGGAACACGGTAACCGGGAGCGAGAGAAGCTGCTCGATGCGCTCTCGAAAGGCGCCTCGGCGATTGGTTCCTAACTTTCGTGGAGGGCCGGCATCACTTCAGCAGCTTTTGCATTTCGCGTTCGATGGCGTCACGCACTGCTTCTTTCGACTCTTCGTCTTTGTAGTGACGCCGTGGCCAGAAGAAACCACGGAGACCGTCGCGACGCCTGCGGGGAACGATGTGGATGTGCAAGTGCGGTACGGTCTGGCTGACGCGGTTGTTGACAGCGATGAAGCTGCCTTCCGCATCGACTGCTGTCTCGACTGCCCTGGCGAGCAATTGGGTGTTCAACATCAGGGGCCCGTTCAGCCGCACGGGCAAGTCCATCAGCGTTTGGTAATGTTCGCGCGGGCACAGGAGCACATGTCCCGGAAAGAGCGGATCGTTGTCGAGGAAAGCGATGGAGTCGGTGTCTTGATGAACCATGTGCGTCGGCAGTTCACCGGACGCAATTCTACAGAAGACACAATTCAGGGGCTCCACGGAGTTATCTTAATTCAGCGCATTATTTTCCGTTGTCTCGGGGAGCGCAGTAGGATCGAAGTTGCCCAAACGTTCGAGTTCTACACGAAGATCGCCGTTGGCTTCCACTTCGAACGCTGGGGCGAAAGTGGCTCCCCAGACGATCTCGTCGTAGCGATAAGAGAAGCGGGAGTGAACAGGCTGGCCGAAAGTCTCGTCAAAGGCACGCATCATGACTAACAGCTCAGATTGAAGCCGTTCCAAATCGGCCGCAGTTTTGCCGTACAAAGGACTGCGCTCGTCAATCGGATGCACGACGGTCCAGGTAAGCGGGAGGAAGAGAACCGATTTTCGTTCCAGCTCGAGTTCGGCGAAACGTCTCCGCGGCCGTCCACCGTCATCTTCTACGGTCATGAGGAGGACGCGCGACTCGACTTCCAGAAGATTGTTGGTCCGGCGGTTGACCACTCTGAACTGCAACGCAGCGCCGCCCTGATACGGTGCGACGATCGCCTTGGGACTAAAACCGATGCGGGCGGAAGGACGTGAGAAGCGACCATAGACTACGCCGGTGGCGATGGCGAAGGCCATGAGTCCCACTAACGCTTCGAAAGCGGAAAGAGCGTTGGCCCAGACGCCACCAGGCCAAACATTTCCATAGCCCACTGTGGTGAGCGTATGCGCGCTGAAGAACCAGGCGTTCATGAACCCACTAAGATTGGCCGAGGTGTCAATACCTTTCAGGTGTTCAATGCCAATCGCCAGATATAGCAACGCGAAGATGGAGTTCAGAACCAGATAAGCGGCGCAAACCAGCAGACTGAAACGTGTCCAGGAGATGCTGACAAGAAACAGGAACGGATGGGCATCGCGCCAAGTAGCACCGGCGCGCCTGACGTTGAACTGTCCGTCCTGGTTGATGGCGCGTTTGAAGCTGCTGGTGTATTGCTGAGTAAGTCCCGGGTCAAAGGTTGGCTTCTCCATCTTGAAAATGATACGCCGGGTTGACTGGACGATATGAGTTTGATGAAGCAAACGGACGAGAGGTGCAACTACGTCGCGCTCTTGCGCGGCATCAATGTGGGCGGCAAGAACCTGCTGCCTATGGGCGCTCTAGCGGAGTTGTTTGAGCAGGCAGGATGCGAGAACGTGCGCACCTACATCCAGAGCGGGAACGTACTGTTCGACGCGACTGAGCAATTTGCAGGCGGGTTTGCCCGGCGTGTTGCGGGTGAGATTCAAACGCGGTTCGGGTTTCGGGTTCCGTTGATGCTGCGATCCGCGCGGGAGATGGGCGAGCTCGTCAAGAGG
>CAXTMN010000044.1:0-970 GCA_964245395.1 uncultured Bryobacteraceae bacterium | reverse complement strand
GGAGGGAACTGACGAGAAGGCGCTGCACGTGGTTTTCCTGAAGGATGTGCCGACCGCCGGACAGGTGAGCCAGCTTGATCCGGACCGGTCGCCGCCCGATCAGTTTGCCGTGCGAGGTCGAGAGATTTATCTGCTGATGCCAAATGGAATGGGGCGCACTAAGTTGACCAACGAATACTTTGATCGCAAGCTTGGAACGGTGAGTACGGTTAGGAATTGGCGCACGGTGATGAAACTGTCGGGGCTGATGGGCTGCGTGTAGGGATTGCTACGCTGGCCGTGGATCACGATGTCACGTACAGAATCAACCATGGTTGCGCTGGGCACGCCAGCACCGGCTTTTCACCTGCCAGATGTGGTGTCGGGGAGGACGGTCGGACTCGATGACTTCAACGGCCAGAAGGGATTGCTGGTGATGTTCATTTGCCGGCATTGTCCTTACGTGAGGCACGTTCAAAAGCATTTGGCGGCGCTTGGTCACGATTACGAAGGCAAGCCGCTGGGCATGGTGGCGGTCTCGTCAAACGACGCAGTCGCGTACCCGGACGATGCGCCGGCGAGTCTTCGGGAGATGGCCGAGGAACTCGACTTCCGGTTTCCTTTCTGCTTCGACGAGTCACAGGAAGTGGCACGCGCCTATGAGGCGGTCTGTACTCCTGATTTTTACCTGTTTGATGAGCGCCGGTTGCTGGTGTACCGGGGACAGCTTGATGGAAGCCGGCCTCGGAACGACGTGCCGGTTACGGGCAGCGATTTACGGGCGGCGATGGAGGCGTTGCTGAGCGGGCAGGCGATCAATCCGCAGCAGAGGCCGAGTTTGGGTTGCAATATCAAGTGGCGGGCTTCTTCTTGAGGCGGTGTGTGGTTTTTTGCGAAACGAACGCTTTAGGAGTGAATAGTGGACAGTGAACAGTGGACAGTGAAGAGTGGACAGTGAAGAGTGGACAGCGAAGAGTGGACAGCGAAGAGT
>CAXTMN010000043.1:21550-35810 GCA_964245395.1 uncultured Bryobacteraceae bacterium | reverse complement strand
GCTGAACAACCCCTCGGAAGCGGGGGCGTCGAGCGGCGGGTTGCGGCCGAGGTTCGAGGGTGCGCTGTCCTTCGACGAGGTTCGCTTCACCTATCCCGGGAGCAAGAGCCCGGCGTTGGACGGCGTGACGTTCAGCATCCCGGCTGGCACCATGCTCGGCGTGGTCGGGCGCAGCGGCTCTGGCAAATCGACCGTCACCCGCCTGCTGCAAGGCCTCAACCGCGAGTATTCGGGCTTCCTGAAGCTCGACGGGATCGAGCTGCGCGAGATCAACCTCCCGCACCTGCGCCGCTCGTTCGGCGGTGTGCTGCAGGACAACTTCCTGTTCCGCGGGACCGTCCGGGACAACATCACCGCCGGCCGCCCGGGGCTGACGTTGGAGGACGTGATCCGGGCCTGCCGCCTGGCTGGCGCGGAGGAGTTCATCGAGCGGCTTCCGGCCGGCTACGACACCTGGATCGAGGAAGGCTCCGCCAACCTGTCCGGGGGTCAGAAGCAGCGCGTCGCATTGGCACTCGCCCTCTTAAACGAGCCTACTTTACTGTTTCTCGACGAGCCCACCACGGGACTTGACCCTCAGGTGCGACATGAAATCCATGGCGTGATTCAAGAGCTGAAAGAAAACCGCAGATCGATCCTGATCACAACACATTACATTGAAGAAGCTGAAAGGCTCTGTGATCGGGTCGCCATTATTGACGCAGGAAAGATTATCGAGCTGGGCAGCCCGCGCGAGATTCAGCAGCGCGTTCTTGGGCAAACGCAAGTGGAGGTGACCGTTAACGGACCGTTAGCCGTCGAGGATTTGCCAGAGAAGCTTCGAGATGAGAAATTCTTCGTGAAAGACGAGGGCCGGACATTGTCTATGCAAAGCGATGAACCGGCTGCGCTGATTGTAGAGCTCGTGAAGTGGATGGACAGGCAAGGACTTCAGCTGGTCGACATTCATATGAAACGCCCAACACTGGAAGACGTTTTCATTGAGCTGACGGGAAAGAGGCTTCGGGAATCATGAGACCCTACATCGCCCAGATCAGGAGCAACTTGCGCCTGATGGGCCGCGACCGTGCGACTCTGTTTTTCAGTTATCTTTTCCCGCTGGTCTTTTTCTTCACCTTCGCGCAGGTGTTCCAAGGGGGACAAAGCTCCGCGACTATGGCTCAAGTGATTGCCAGCGTATTGATCATTGGCGTACTGGGCAATGGCTTTTTTGGGGCGGGTATGCGCGCTGTTCAAGATCGCGAGACGAACGTGCTGAGACGGTTCAAAGTAGCTCCCATCAATGCGGCTCCGATTATTGTGGCCTCTCTTGTTTCGGGTCTCGTGTCATTTCTGCCGAGCGTATTCCTGTTCTTTCTATTCGCCAAGCTTATCTATGACATGACTCTGCCGCATAACCTGCTGTCGGTGTTCGTGTTCGTGTGCGTCGGCGTGGTGGCGTTTAGATCACTGGGAATGATTGTTGCTGCGGTTGTGAACTCTGCTCAAGAGGCGACCATCCTTACGCAGATACTCTATCTCCCTATGTTGTTCCTGAGCGGCGCCACTTTTCCGATAAGCGTAATGCCTGTCTGGGTCCAAACGATCGCCCAGTTCATGCCGGCAACTCATCTTTACCAGGGCATGCAAGCCATTATGATCGGCGGAGAATCGCTATTCAATAACATCTGGCCTGTGCTGGCGCTCCTCCTTACCTTTTCTGCGGCTTTGATCGTAGGCACTAAATTGTTCCGTTGGGAAAAGGAAGACAAAATCAGCAACCGGGCCAAGCTATGGGTTTTGGCCGTGCTTGCTCCCTTCGTCGTACTCGGCGTTTATCAGGCAAATACAAAACAGAACATCACCAAAGCCAGGGTGCTGGCGCGGAGTGCTAGCCGAAGCCGGACGATTCTGTTTGAGAACGCGAAAATCTTTGTTGGTGACGGGAGAGTGATTCAAAGCGGCGCCGTTCTGATCAAAAACGGAAAGATCGCAGAAGTTTATCAATCGGCTTCGGCGGTTTCTAAAATTGGCGACGCTGATGTTATCAATGCGGCGGGCAAGACCCTGATGCCTGGATTGATTGATATGCATGTGCATATCGGCGCATCCGGAGGCTTGTACAAGGACCCAAAGAAGTATGCAGACATGACGCTTTCGCGGAGGCGATTAGCCGCGTATCTTTATAGCGGGATTACCGCGGTGAGAAGCACAGGCGACTGGCTGCATAACGCGCTTGATCTACGGCGCGAAACCAATTCGGGCGAGTACTTGGGAGCAGAATTCTTCTCCTGTGGACCTTTGTTTACCGCTGAGGGTGGTCATCCAACTGAGATGATCAAGTACTTTCCGGAGTCGCTGAAAGACTCGGCGAAACGTGAGTTCGTGCGAGTGCCTAAATCGGAAACGGAAGCTCGCCAGCAGGTGGATGACTTGAGGGAGGCGGGCGTGGACTGCATCAAGGGGGTGCTGGAGTCAGGGAATGCGCAGTGGGGATTGTTCAACCGCTTGGATGCCGAGCTTTATAGGAGCGTAATCGCGGAAGCGCAAAAAGATCATCTACCCACTGCTACGCACACAGGAAATGCGGCAGATGTGAAAGAAGCTGCAGAAGCCGGTTCGAACACTGTGGAGCACGGTTCAACGGCTGACGTAATCCCGCAGGCTACCTTCGCGGAGATGAAAATCAAAGGTATAGCCTATGATCCGACGCTTAGCGTGTTTCAAGGCATAGTCGATCAGCAGACAGGGAACACAGAGGCTTTAGATGGAACACTCGTTCAACAGGTTGGGCCATCAGACCTGCTCAGCTACACGCGCGAGGTGATAGCAAAACGGGGCAAGGCCGATCCCGCTCAATACAAAACCTTCCTCGACCACTGCAGTCAGAACCTGCTTGGTGCTTACAAGGCGGGTGTCACGTTGATTGCGGGAAGCGATGCCGGGAACATGATGGTGGTCCATGGTCCGACCATTCAACACGAACTGGCGCTTTGGGTGAAGGCCGGGCTGCCTGCAACCGTCGCTTTGCAAGCGGCAACTTACAATGCGGCGAAGGTGCTGAGAGCTGAAAATCGCATTGGTTCAATTCAGAAGGGTCGTGATGCCACGCTGATTCTCCTTGAGGGCGATCCGACACAAGACATCTCAAACCTGGAGCGAATCTCAACAGTCCTGTTCCGGGGGGAGCGAGTTTCGCGTTCGGATTTGTTCGATCAGTCTGCGCCGTGACCTCGAATCGAATTCTCAAGACGCTGGATCGCGTGATATCGAAGGCTGGACTCGGATCGCGTACTGAAGCGCGCAGTTGGATTGGCGGTGGCCGGGTCAGAGTCAATGGAAAGCTGGTCCAAACTCCGGATCATTGGGTGGATATTGCGCACGATCGGGTAACGCTGGATGGCAGACCAATCGGAAAGGCGGAACAGAAGTATGTCCTGCTTTATAAGCCGAAAGGATATGTGACTACCTACCGTGATCCAGAGGGCCGGCCGACCGTGTACGAACTGATTCGCGAGATCGAGCAGTTTGTAGGCACAGTCGGCAGGCTGGACCTGGATACGACGGGTCTACTGCTTCTGACCAATGACAACGATCTGGCGGAGGCGTTGACCAACCCGGAACATCACTTTCAGAAGACTTATCTGGTTAAAGCCTCAACGCTGATTACAGATCAGCAGATAGAGCAGCTGGCGAGCGGTGTGCAGTTAAGCGATGGTCCAACTCGGCCAGCACTTGTCCGGCGACTGCGTGACTCCGAGAAGTACTCGTTCTTAGAGCTGACGATCACCGAAGGAAAAAACCGGCAGGTTCGGCGAATGCTCGAAGCAGTCAACAGCAAGGTGCTGAAACTGGTCCGGACAAACTTTGGACCGCTGAGCCTGGCCGGTTTGCGCATAGGTGAATGGCGCCTGCTTGATGCGGGCGAAGTCGCTGCTTTGAAGAAAGTGTCGAGACTTAGAGAAAGGTCTTGAACTCCATCACGTCTCCGTCCTGGACGACATACTCTTTGCCTTCGGTTCTTAGCCTGCCTATCTCACGCGCCTTGGAGAATGATCCAGCAGCAACCAGCTCGTCGAAGGAGACGCATTCGGCTGAGATAAAGCTCTTCTCGAAATCCGAATGGATGACTCCCGCCGCAACTGGTGCTTTGTCGCCGGCGTGAATGGTCCAGGCTCGCGTTTCCTTCTCTCCCGTAGTCAGATATGTTCTCAACCCGAGAAGGCCGTAGGCTTCGCGAATCAGATTGCTGGCACCCGTGTCGCTGACTCCAAGGTCAGCGAGAAACTCGGCGCGCTCTTCAGGCGAAAGCGTCACAAGCTCAGATTCGATCTCGGCTGAGACCACCACAGCGCCGGTGTCGTGATGTTCCTTCACAAAGCTACGAACCTGGCGAACATACTTGTTGTCGCCGGCGGTGGCCAGTTCATCATCGGCGACATTGCATGCGAAGAGGGTAGGTTTCGATGTCAGCAGAAAAAAACCTCTGACGATTTCTTTTTCTTCGGGCGCAAGCTCCATAGTCACGACTGTCTTACCCGTGTTCAGATGTGACTCGAGTTTCTCCAGGAGATCCACTTCGGCGACTGACTTTTTATCGCCGCTCTTGGCTGCTTTCTGGCTTTTGGCTTTTCGCTTCTCAACTGATTCAAGATCAGCGAGGACTAGCTCGGTGTTGATAATATCAATATCCCGGACGGGGTCGATGGTATCCATCACGTGCTCGATATTGGAGTTCTCAAAGCAACGCACGACCTGAACCAAGGCGTCCACTTCGCGGATGTGGCCAAGGAACTGATTACCCAAGCCTTCGCCCTTGCTTGCGCCCTTTACTAATCCGGCTATGTCGACGAACTCGAATACTGCAGGAACGATCTTCTGCGACTTGCTGATCGTCGATAGTACTTCGAGGCGCTCATCGGGAACCGTCACGACGCCTGTATTTGGTTCGATGGTGCAGAATCTGTAGTTCGCAGCCATAGCCTTCCGCGTTTGTGTTACTGCATTGAACAGGGTGCTCTTGCCTACATTAGGAAGGCCCACAATTCCAGCTCTTAACATTCCATTCCATCTTCTCGTACGGGTGGTTTACGTCTAAATGCCATGATCAAATGGTGGAGTTCGGGGAAGAGCTTGAGCGAGTGTTGCCGTCCGATCTGCCCCACCGTGAGCGCGTTTTAGAGAAGTGCGCACGTCATCTGGAACTCGTCATTGCAGCAAACCAGTACATGAACCTGACTCGAATTGTCAGTCCGCAGGAAGCCGCCATCAAACACGTTTTCGATTCCATCGCGCCCTGGGTACAGTTTTGCGGGTCGGAGAGCATCCTCGATGCGGGGACAGGAGCGGGATTTCCTGGAATACCGCTGTCCCTGGTTTTGCCAGACGCTCGATTTGTCCTGTCCGAGTCAATTGGGAAGAAGGCCAGCTTTCTCGAATCAGCTGTGGAAACGCTGGAGCTCGCCAACATTCAAGTGACATCCGAGCGAGCGGAGGCAATTACCGCGGGCCGCCGTGTCGATACGATTACTGCGCGGGCGGTTGCTCCTGTCGCGAGACTACTTGAACTGTTTCAGAAGCCGCTGAAAGAAGGAATTCGATTGCTGCTTTACAAGGGATCCGATGTGGAGGCAGAACTGGAGGAAGTTCGCCGGCACCGTTTGTCGGCAAAAGTCCTGTGCCGATACGAACTCCCAGACAGTTTAGGCAGCCGGTCGATCCTCGAGATCCGCGCTAACTCCGCTGTGATTGGATCGCCTCGAACGCGAGGAGAAGCCAACCGGCGATGAACGCCAGACCTCCGAGTGGGGTGATCGCTCCAAGGGCACGGATACCGGTCAGCGCCAGAGCGTAGAGCGTACCGGAAAAGATCAGTATTCCGATGAAAAGCAGCCACGCGACTCTGTTCTGGCCAGAGTTGCTGATGAGGTTTGTCCGGGCAAACGCGGCAACAAGCAAAATGCCCAAGGCGTGAACAAAGTGATAGAACACGGCCTTCTCGTAAATCGAAAGCGAGTAGGCATCCAAGCGGTTACGGAGGCCGTGTGCACCGAATGCGCCCATTGCAACAGCGAGAGCCATAAGAAAGGCTCCGATGGAAGTCCAGTTCATTACTACGACTGTCCCACGGCGAGTTCAAGCACGAGCGAATGGCGACTCGGGCGATGGGCTTTGGGGAGTGAAAAGCTCGGCGCCATTATCGGTGATATGCATGTCGTCTTCCAGGCGCACGCCGAACTCTCCGCGAATGTAGATCCCTGGTTCGTCACTGAAGGTCATGTCGGTCTCAAGCGGCAAGCGATTTCCGCGCACGAGGTAAGGCCACTCGTGCCCGTCCATTCCCATCCCATGACCGACGCGATGGGTGAAGTACTTGTAGTCGGGACCGAATCCGCCATCCGCTATTACCTTGCGGGCTGCTGCATCCACTTCGCCGGCCGGAAGACCCGGACGCGCGGTTTTCACGGCTGCTGTTTGCGCCTGATGAACCAGGTCGAATACACGGCTGATCTTGTCTGATGCTTTGCCCAGGACGAACGTCCGGCTGATATCTGACTGGTAGCCTTCCACGCTGCAACCGCCGTCCATCAACAGAACTGCTCCTTCGCGGATAATCTGTGGAGTTAAAGAGCCATGCGGAAGCGCAGAGTATTCGCCCACCTGAACCTCCGCTGCCCCTTTAAAGCCCAGTTGCTCATGCGCAGCACTGACCAGAGATGCAAAGTGATCCTGGGTCATCCCTGGCGAGAGACTCTTCCAGGAAGCCTCGTAAGCGGACAGTGATACCTCTGCGGCCAGGCGCATCAGGGCCAACTCAGCTGGACTTTTGAGCATCCTGCAGCCGGACGTAACGGATGTAGCGCTGACAAACTCGGCGGCCGGAAGGGCTTTCGAGATGCCATTCGAAAACACAAAGGTAGTACGTTCTTCGATTCCAATACGGCCCGTTCCTGATCCGGCTTCGCGCAGACCGTTTGCAACCAGCGTGTAAGGGTTCTCATCTTCCTGCCAGGTGAAGACACGAGAGGAATCGCCTAGTGGCGCCTGCGCGATCTGTTCACGCGCGCGACCCTCCTCAAAAGCCGGACTTACATAGAATGGATTGCCTTTTTGAGGTAAGACCAATGTAAATAGACGTTCACTGTTCCACCAGCGAATGCCGGTGAAGTACAGAAGGGATGTTCCGCCGATCATGCAAAGAGCGTCAATCTTCTGCCGGGCCATCAATTGACGAGCGCGCTCCAGGCGGTCCTGCCTCTCGGCAACTGTAATTGGTCTGGCCTCTGCTTTACGGCTTTTCAAAGCGGCCAAAGCTGGCGGCAACTTGGGAGCTGGATCCGGCTTCAAATCTTGGGCGCTCGACAGCTTAGCAATCGACCCAACAGCCGAAACGGAGAAAATAAAACCTCGGCGACTGAACATAGTTGATGCCATGGTAGCCCAGGAAGTGAAGATAATGTTTAGTGAATCTTGGACTCGATACTCTTCAGTTCTTCAGCCGCAATGCGCCCAGCATGGCTCTGGGGAGCAAGCTCAGTTGCCCGCTTAAGAGCTTCTGTAGCGTCCTTAAGCCTCGATTGCTCCTTACAAAACTCGGCATGGTAGTACAAGCTTGCAGCGGCGAGCCTGGGCTCCAAAGAGCCATCGTGCGCGGCGCTTACAGCCCGAGAGGCGAGATAGGCGAATTCTTCACGACACTGTTGCGTTCGGCCGAAGTATGTTGGCAGATGGTACTCAGTCGCTGCTCTGACAAAACGAACTTCGAGACGATCTGGAGCCAGTTTCACTGCGGAATCCATCAATCGCATCCCCTCTCTCGATAGGGAGTTCTTACGCCACAGAGCCCAGGTGTTTTTCGCCTCGACAAGCCGCAAGCTTCCGTAATAAACAGAAATGAGCGGGTCTCCTGGCAGTTGCTGATGCAGACTCGAGAAAATTTTGTCAGATTGTTTTTCTGCTGACGTATCTCCGTAAACGCCCTGGTAGTAAAGCGTTTTCGCATCACGCAACTGTGGAGCAATCACGGCGCTTCCGGCAAGTAACGAGAACTGAGGCAGCAGAATAAGAGTTGTAAGGAGGTGAACTGATTTCATTTTTGCTCGGCGAGAAACCGCAAGCTTTCTCCAATGTGGGGCTGACCTGAGAATTGGGAATGAGTTACGTGCGCCACGGTTCTGTCTTGCGAGATCAGGAATGTCGAGCGACCTGGGATGAAGCCGAGTGTCTTTGGAACTCTATACAAATCTCGTACACGCCCGCTTTCGTCAGAGAGCAGAGGATAGGGAAGTTTGAACTGAGAGTGGAAACGTCTTGCTGTGAGCAAGGAGTCGGAACTGATACCGAAAATGGCGGCATTGTGCCTGGCGAATTCTGAGGCATGAGAACGAAAGCCGCAGACCTCACTGACGCAAATGGGCGTGTACGCTTTTAGAAAGAAGAAGAGGACGACCGATGAATGTTCGAGTTGTTCGTACAGTGTCACTTTCTCGTTATCTGTTGAAAGCAGCGTGAAGTCAGGTGACAAATCGCCCGCTCGTAGAAGCGCTAAAGGCGAGTGCGTACTCATGTTGCTGGGTAAAACCGCCCTTTCCACACCGCTGGTGTCCCCAGTAGATGGCGTATGCAGGCATACCACTGAATGAGCAAGAACAAGGTGATCGAAAACGGCTGAAGCAGAGCACCTGGGAGCGACTGCCGAAACTTAAAAGCAGCAAGGATACGAGGCATAAGAGAAAGCGCAGCAGCAACAGCAACCAGGGTGAATCGGGGCTCAGGCAGTGGCGAGATGAGAACAGAGCCTAGAAGAAGTAAGAACGGCAATACCTGGCCTCCGAAAAGCAGAATGGAGAAAATCAAAATACGGGAAGGAGCTGCGATGCCTTCTGTAGCGTTCTTTAGAAGCCCGGAGAAGACTTCGGAAGCACTGCGGTACATGCGACATGTAGCGATCCCGGTCGCATCACAGAGATCGGTCGACAAACCGGCGTAACGAAAGGCTTTCGGCAGTGTGATGCCATCGTGACGAGATCCGCGGATCGCGCTGTGCCCGCCGGCCTTTTCGTAATCGCACTTACGAGCAAGAAACAGCTGCCCACAACCAGCTGCGAATGCCGGATTGACAAACCGGCGCATCGCTCCCATCGGCAGAAATCCCAACAATATAAAGTGCATTAGCGGAAGCAGAGTCTTTTCGAAAAAGGTGATGGTCTCCTGATGAGGAAATCCACTGACGAGGGCTGCTCCTCGACTGTTTAGGAACGCAATCATCCTGGCAAGACCGTCCGGCGACAGGCGCACGTCGGCGTCGCAGAAAGAGAGAATCTCGTGCGAGGCCAAGGTGGCTAAGACAGAGCAGGCGAATTGCTTGCCGCACCAACCTTCTGGAAGTGGCGGAGCTATGGCCAGCTGGACACGGCTGTCACGGGCGGCAAAGCCGCGCACGATCTCCGCAGTACGATCGAGAGAGCCATCATCCAGAACGATGACTTCGAGCTCAACGTCTACGCTTGCCAAAGCGGACGCGAGCGCAGCGGATATCGAACGCTCCTCGTTCCGGGCAGGTATCAGAAGCGATACTGCAGGCTTGCGTCCGGTAGCAAGAAGCCTGGCGGGCGCTTTGTACAGCGTTAAATTTAAGAGGAACAAAATAGCCGGAATCACCGCAAGAATGACGCTCGAGTAAACCAGCACAAGAAGCACGGTTAGTTTCCTCCATGCTCTGCGCGAAAGCGCCTGCCGAGTAGAGCCGCTTTCAGTGACCGCCAGATGTCGTAAATACCCCCGACGCCCGCTCTTCCGGAGAGCAGCAAGGTAAAAGCGTGGCTCTGGCGCGCTATTACACGGGAAGAAAGGTGATCTTGCACCTCCTCCAGGGCACGGGCAAACGTTGCGGACCACTCGGATGCCGATTTACTACTGCCGGCAGTAACGAAAATCGGTTTACCAAAGCAGACAAAAGCCTCAGGGGACCGTTCGTCCCAAAAAGCGTATTCAAACGCGACAGGGAGCATCACAAAACGTCCAGCATGGTGCGCGAGATGTCCTACGCCGGCCTGTAGCTCAAGCGGTCGCTGACGAACATCCGTGAACTTGCCCTGCGCGGTGACCCACAAAGCGCCTTCCGCACGGTTCAGTACAGCCTTACCCAATCTGAAGAAACGACTTGCGCCAGCTGTCGTATGCGGATCGATTCCAAAGAACCCGAGTCGTTCGAAGAAGCGATATTGATTCAATCCTTTGGTGGCGATGGGCGCATATTGAAGCCGCCTGCGAAAGAAACGCTGACTCAAGAAAATAGCAAGCAATGGATCCCACCAGGAAGGGTGATTCAAGCAAATGAGCAGGGGCCACCCTTCGAGCGATGCGGTCGACAAAGTGGGAGCAAAGTAAATACTGTGGAAGTGTCGCCAGAAGTAGAACGTTACGTATTTTGAAAAAAGCCGCAGTTGCCAGTGACGAACAGGAGGGAGAGGGAATTCAGACTGAACCGCCTGTGACCTCACACCTACATCTTCGTCGACGTTGCTCATACGGCAACGGCTTCGGCTGCTTGACTCCGGGTCACGACTCCATCGTGGTCCAGTCGATCTGCTGCAATCCAACCGGACATAAGCACCATAGGCATTCCGGGCCCGGGATGAGCAGCCCCTCCAGCAAAGTATAATCCCTTTACGTCCTGGCTGTGATTGGCCGGTTTAAATCCACCTTGTAACCGCCCGTGGCTGGCGATGCCATAGATCGCTCCGTTCAAAACTCCATATCTCTCGTGAATATCGTGAGGCGTTAAATGCCGCTCCACTCGGATACGCGACTCCAGATCGTGCAGGCCGGCAGTCTTTGCCAGCTTATTGAAAATGACTTTGCGGTACGGGGCGTATAGTTCGTTCCAGTTCTGCCCAGGACGGAGATACGGAGTATGGACGAGAATGTAAAGAGCTTCTCCGCCTGCAGGGGCAACGGCTCCTTCGGTTCGAGCAGGGGCACAAAGGTAAGCTGTCGGATCGGGAGCGAGCTGACCTTGGTCATATATGGCGTGAAACTCTTCCCCAGGATCACGTGAAAAGACAAAATTGTGATGCTCCAGGTGATCATACCGGCGGTCGAGGCCGAGATAGATCACCACGCCGGAACAGGCAGGCTCATAAGAACGGCGGCGATCGAACTTCCTGCCAACCTCGCCGCCTAACAGCTCCCGATGTGTTCGAACTGCATCTGAGTTAGCAACAACGGCGCCCAGATCGATAACGTCGCCGGTTGAAGTCTCGACCCCTTGCACGGCGCCCTCTTCGACAATGATGCGCTTCACAGGCGTGCTTGGGCGGATTTCGACCCCAAGTTCAATGGCAAGCTTCATCAAGGCTTCAGGGATGGCGCGAGTTCCGCCGAGGGGATACCAAACGCCCTCGCTTGCCTGCATGTGACCAATGGCGCAGAGGATTGCCGGCGATTTTTCGGGCGAGGAGCCAACATACTGGACTAAGTGATCCAGCATCTGTGCTACGCGCTTGTCCTTAATGTCTTTTCGGATGGTGCCGCCGACGGTTGCGCCCAGACGCATGCGGCTGACATCCTTCAGAAGAGTCATTTTGAGCGCCGATCCAGTATCGAAGGTGTCCCACATGGAGCCGACTGATTTCCAAAAGAAGAACCGATTCGAAATATTGTAGAGTTCCTCAGACAGCTCCGAAAAGTGCTCGTATCCCGCACTGCTTCCCGGCGCGAAGCGATCCAGTTCCGCTTTCATGCCAGCGCTGTCGCCGTAAAGATCAAGCTTCGAGTCTCCATCAAAGAAGCAACGCCACTGCGGCTCCAGTTGAACAAGCTTTACGTAATCGCTTAAATTACGGCCGGCTTCGGAAAATATCTTGCGAAGGACAGACGGGAAAATCAGGATCGTCGGACCCATATCGAAACGGTATCCGCTTTCGCGCAGGACTGCCGCTTTACCGCCAATCCAATCGTTCTTCTCGAGCAGAACAACCTTGTGACCGCGGGCAGCTAAGACACAGGCCGCGCTCAGACCGCCCAAGCCGGAGCCGATTACACCAATTTTTTCACTCATATTTTCATCCCTGCGACATTTGCCTCACTTGCCGAGTATCGCCCTGGCTAAGTTTCGGATCGCAACTACCCGATCTCTTAATCCCTTTCCGTGTACGACCGCAAGATAAGACCGGAACAGTTGTCTCGCACGCGGATGCTGCGGCTCCAGATGGCGCAATCGCTTCCCTCTCTGAACAAGAACCGACTTCAGAAAAGTCATCTGGAGCAGACCTTCAGTCCCGCGAGTCTTGCCGAATCCGCTTTTGCCCTTGCCGCCAAAGGTCAGACGCGGATCTGCAGTGGGAACGATCATGTCATTCACCACAACCACACCCGCAGGGATGGAAGCCGCAAACTCACGAGCCTGCCGCTCGGGTCCAAAGACGGTTGCGCCCAGAGCATACGGACATGCTTCTGCCTGGGTAATCGCCTCTGCTTCCGAGTCAAAGGAGATCACGCTGCATAAAGGCCCAAAAACGTCTGTGCATGCGGCCTTCATTGCCGAGGAGGTATTAACCAGGATCGCCGGTTGCATCGAAGTAGCCGAAACGCCGTTGTTCTGAATCAGCGTCGCACCTTGAGCTTGTGCTTCCCGGATCAGCTCTTGAATAAGAGCGGCGCTTTTTTGTGGCACTGGAACCGGCATGGCTTCCCGAAGCGATTCAGGCAGCTTTTCAAGGAACAGAGCTTGTTGAGAACGAAGGACGAACACACGCCGGGGTGCAATACAAGTAGCGCTGCCATTAAATGTGAGCCCAAATACCAGCGCTCTGGCGGCCTTTTCGAGATCTGCTCCCGGCAAGACGAACATTGCGTCGCAACCGGAGAGCTCGACGATAGCGGGCGTTAGTTTCTCTGCCGCACGAGCCAGCACTGCCCGGCCGGATTGAACCGAGCCAGTCAGCACAATCTTGTCGACACCTTCGTCGATCAACCGGCACGCAAGCTCGACGTCCTCTTCTACGACAACGAATAAGCCTTCCGGCAGGCCTGCCTGTAAAGCTAGTTGAGCCAGAAATAACGCTACCGGTCTTCCCTCCGATCCGGGTTTCAAAATAACGGCGTTGCCTGCAGTCAGCGCCTGCAGGGCCTGCACGCCTGGAAGGAAGAGAGGATAGTTTGCGGGACCTATAATCAGCACGACCCCGAGTGGTTCGTGACGCTCAATAATGCTTACTTTACTCAGGAAGAACGGGCGACTTCGAGTCCGCAGAGATCTTGATTGCAAGATAGCAATCGATTCGTTCTCGAGGAACCTTGCCGCTTCAGCCAGCGGGAGCACTTCGGCGCTAAGTGTGTCAGGTTCGCTCCGAGCCAGCGAAGAGGAAATCAGGTTGTGGAAATGAGCGCTGTTCGCCGCAAGCAGATGGCGAAGAACTCGGACAATTTTCAGCCTCTCGGGAAGCGGTACCTGCGACCATCCACGCTGCGCCGTTCGAGCTCGGAGAAGGGTCTCCGCTACATCGTCTACGGACTTTTGCTCTGGGTCAGTTTGCTCTGGCCCAAATGGATGAGGCGAATTGATTCCAGACAGTTCGGAGAGGACGGTCGATGAACGCACCTCACGCAACTCCGGCAACAACCGCCACTTCGCTCAGCTGCTGATTCCATGGGATATGAATTCCAAGATCCTCCAGCAGCAAGCGCGCGCTGATCCGAGCTGATTCAAAGATGACAGGCAGCCCGCTGCCGGGATGAGTGCTTCCGCCGACCAGGTAAACGCGGTCAAGTTCATCAAAGCGATTACGTGGGCGGAGATGCAGCATTTGAGACCAGCTGTGCGCTAACCCAAACACAGATCCTTTGTGCAACTCAAAACCCGAATCCCACTCGGCGGGAGTCAAGATCCTTTCGTACTTTATACGCGACTCAATGTCGTGCATGCCAATGTCGGCGAGCTTCTTCAGAATAAGCTGGCGATACCGATCACGCTCCAGGTCCCAATTTACATTGGGGTGCTGATGAGTGACGGGAACGAGGACATACACAGTGCTCTTCCCTCTTGGGGCCAAACTACTGTCTGTCACGCACGCATTCTGTACATAGTAAGAGGGATCATCTGACAAGACATGTTTTCCAGCGATCTCTTCCATGTTCCGCTCATAGTCTTTCGACACGTAAATCGTGTGGTGGGACAGATTTCGATAAACACCTTCCACGCCCATGTACAACATGAACGCTGAGCAGGACATACGCTTCTTCTCGAGCCTGCTATCCTTCAACCTTCGCCGTAGTGCGA
>CAXTMN010000043.1:0-21495 GCA_964245395.1 uncultured Bryobacteraceae bacterium | reverse complement strand
TTGGTAAACACCATATGCGTATTCAAGGTAGGCCAGAATCGTAAACAGACTTGGGCACTCGAAAGGAGACATGCCTAGATATTTCGACTGAAATGAGAAAGCCAGGCGAACTCGCTCATCGGAGAAATACGTCCGAAGTTCTCCGTCAAGTGATCGCCAGGGCTTCAGAGTTGGAAGGAGACTGAGAAGCCTGGGATGGACTGTGCTCTTCCAGCTGTTGAAAGAGGATTCGAGGAATGGCTTGAATTTTTCGAGTTTGTGCCGGTTATCAGACAGAAAGCGTTTGAGATTTCCAGAATCCTGAGCACAAATGCGGCTGATTTCGCTCTCCATTCGTTGGACATCCGGACTGGCCAGCATCTCACCGCCTCTGCCAAAAACGAGTCGGTATTGCGGGTCCAACCTCCGCAAATCCAGTTCGCGCCAAAGATCATAGCCAAGACCCTTGAGGATACCTTCCAGCACCTGCGGATAATGAAAGAAGGTGGGACCATGGTCGAAGCGAAAACCGTCCTGTTGAAAGCAAGAGGTACGGCCTCCTACGTGACCCAACCTCTCCAGTACGGTAACGCGCATTCCGGCCTTTGCCAAAAGCGCCGCTGCCGTTAAGCCACCGGGACCAGCACCGATGACGAGAGCATGACGGACCAAAGTCTTTGTTCTCCCTTTGCTAACTCCGGAGCCGCTTGAGTTACCGTTCTTTAGACTCTCGATCGCTTAATTCCGATTTACGGATTTTACAGTGAATGGAAATTTGTCCTGGGCAGCCGTGCGGCGCAGCCTAGCGAGCGACTAGGGAGTGCTTCTCACGGCAAACGTCTGAGCAATAAAAGAATGTCTCTCTGCCAGCTTGCCTGCGGAACGGAGTAGATTCTGAAACGTAAGTTCCACAGATGGGGTCCTTGTGCAGGTCACCGCCAGTTTTGGGGCCTGACGTTGTCGGCCGACCTCCATCCGGGTGAAGGCCTGCAGATGTCTTGCCTGGAGGCTGATCTCTCGTAGCATTCTGGGCTGCGCTCGCGACTCCTTTGAGGAAACTCGTAAAAAGCGCACGGGCTACGAAGATGACCAGGATCGTGAGGAGGAGCTCAAATACGGCGCGCATGAAAAGCCAGGATAAAGGGAGGACTCTGCGAGAATCGCAATCCCCCTTTATGGTACCGTCGATCTACTTCTTCTTCTTGGCTGAGGGGACACTGACTTTCGTTTGAACTGTTTCGCCTAGCGAGGCAAGCATATCCTTAGACGCTTGCGCATTCGGACCGTCCGGTTTCAACTCCAGGTACTTTTGGAACTCATCTGCGGTGCCTGCGGGGGGTGTGATCTTGCCGGTCTTGGTGTCCACCTGAGCCTTGCTCATCATGCAGATGCCGTACTGGTAATGAGCATCCGCATAATTTGGATCTGCGTCGATGGCCTTCTTGAAAAAGTCAGCTGCACCGTCGGAATTGCCGCCGTTGACCAAGTTTGCGCCCATATTGTAATAGGCTTTGGCTGCCATTGCAGGGTCAAGTTGCGCCGCCTTGGTCAGCGCATCAGTCGCTTCGGGCATCTTTTTCTCAGCGCCATAAATATTCCCAAGCTGATTGTAGATAGCTGCCTCGTTCGGATTAATGGCGAGAACCTTTTTGTAGGCATCCACTGCGGCATCGAACGATTTTGTTTTGTCATCGCCAGTTTGTGATCCGCCTAACCCATAATAGGAATCGCCCAAACCGGCCCAGACTGCTTCTTGTTTGTCGTCAAGCTCGGAAGCCTTTTTAAAGCTGTCGACCGCGGTCTGAAACTCAGTTGCTCTTTTAGCCTTGTCGGGGTCTGCCTGGGCAGCAGTCAAAGATGTCTTGCCGGCATTGTAAGCGTCATTCAGAGCAGAATTTTTCTTCATCTGCTCGGAACGCTGCTTCATTTGGGCTTCGTACTGCTCCTTTTGTTCCTTACTCATGCCTCGCGACTGTTCCTGGGTAAGCTGGCCGGTGTTGTTGGCCTGAGTGGCAGCAGCTTGCTGTTGGGCGACCTTCCGCAAATCGAAATCAACAGGAACGGTATCGCCGTACTTCGACTGAACACCACTTACCTTATCCATCACCTTGCCATCGACTTCGCACGAGATGTCGTACTTGCCAAAAGGAAGGCCGGTATACAGCCAATGACCTTTCTTATCGGACTTAACCTGGTAGTGGCCTTTGATATCAGTACGGTCAAGTTTGATGACCGCACCCTTTAAAGGCTGACCGCTTTGATCTTTTATGTCTCCCTCAAGAGTAGTGGTCTGCGCCCATGCAGAGCCAGCAACGAGGAGGACCAAGCCGCTCATTGAAAGCGAGCGTCGCAACCCGGCGAACATATCCTTTATCTCCTATTGGTTGAGATTTCAGGACAAGGATACTACAGACTCGACTTAACGGTTACGAATCAATGTGGAAGACAGCATACAAGTGCTAGACTTGCCCGCTTCTAAACGGCAAATTTGGCAGGCAAATTGCAACCTGAGGCACAACGGGCGCATCAGGGAATTAGGTCTCAGGGTTGTTCTAATGCAAATGTTTAGAGGTTTGTCGATTGTTAAAGTGAGCCTGTGGCTTCTCGTTTTGCTCCCGTTTTCTTTCTCTTCCATTCTGTGGGCTCAGAACTTAGGTGCGGCGGAAGAACTGTATAAGCGAACCGATTACGAAGGATCGCTGGCGCTTCTCAACAGCCGCACTACGGATCCTGCCGTCCTGTTCCTCTTTGCTCGCGATTATTTCATGATGGGCGAGTTTAAGAAGGCTAACGAGTACATTTCCAAAGCTGTGCAGGCGGACAGCAGCAATAGTGAATACATGGATTGGATGGGCCGCATTTATGGGAAACGTGCAGAGGTGGGGAATCCTTTAATGGCTCCCGGCTTTGCTTCCAAAGCACGTGAAGCTTTTGAGAAATCGGTGGCGTTGAACAGTAAGAACAGCGAAGCGTTGAGTGACCTGTTTGACTATTACCTGGAGGCTCCTGGTTTCTTGGGGGGCGGGTATGAGAAGGCAGCTGGAGTTGCCCTCAAAATATCGGCAATCGATCCCCCGGAAGGGTACTTCGCCCAAGCGAAATTGGCTCAGAAGCGGAAAGAGTTTCAGAGCGCCGAGCAGCACCTGCGGCAGGCCGTAGCGGTGGCTCCGCATGAGGTCGGTCATATGATTGCACTCGCTAAGTTTCTCGCTAACGAGGGTAGAGCGAAAGAAAGCGACGCTGTGTTTCAGCAAGCGAAAAGTGTAAATCCGAACGCTCCTCAAGTGTGGTTTGCTCAAGCAGATACTCTGATCAAGCAAAATCGGGATCTGACCCAAGCGAAGGATCTTCTCCAAAAATACGTACATACGCCGATTACCGTAGACGATCCACCGAAACAGGAGGCTGTTCGCCTTCTGAAGCAAGTGGGCGGCGTATCGGGCTATTAGACCCTGCTTCTGACAGTTCATCCCCTGCGACGGTAAATGGGGGCGCAAAATGAAGCTTTCAGAGGCCATTAGTTTCAGTCTTCAGGCTCTTCGGGCCAATCGGCTTCGAACGTTCCTCACCGTTCTCGGTTTAATCATTGGGAATGCCTCGGTAATCCTGGTAGTCACTATCTCACTTGCCAGCAGAGATCTAATTCTCGATCAGATCCGGGGAATCGGCTCGAATCTCGTGTATGCCAGCTACTCGGCAGGTGGCCAGAATACCGCCGAGGTGCAAGGCGATTTCGTAAAGCTGGCCGACGTGGGCGCCTTGCGGCAAGACCTAGGTCACTCGATTGTCGCTGCTGCTCCGGTGATGCAAATCAATGACCGGATTGTGGTAAGCGGCAAGGTTCGCGAGGTGACAATCGATGGCATCGACGAAAATTACGCCAAAGTTCGAAATATTGTTCTTCTCAGGGGCCGGACGTTCGACGAAAGCGATGTCAGTCTTCGGGAACACGTTGCCATTCTTACCGATAAATTGGCCATCCGGATCTTTGGCAGTCAGGACTCCTCAATCGGTCAGATAGTAAAAATCAGCCAGCTTCAATTTACAGTCGTAGGCACATTCCGGGAGAAAACCAGCACCTTCGGACAGGGTGAAATTACCGACGAGACAATCCTCATTCCGATCTCCGTAATGAGATATTTCATGCAGTACGATCGGGTGGATCCTGTGTATTTACAGGTTCGAAGTTCAAGTGATGTACTGAGCGTGACCCAGAAGGTAGGTGACATCCTAAAACGCCGTCACCGCCCTGAAGCGAACTACAACATTCAGAATCTCAAAGCAATTCTCGATACGGCCGATTCGATTGCCACGGTTCTAACCATTGTTCTGGTTATTGTCTCCGCTATAGCACTGATCATTTCTGGGATCGGCATCATGAACATCATGCTGGTGACGGTAACCGAGCGCACCAGAGAGATTGGTCTGCGAATGGCAGTTGGCGCCTCGCGAAGAGAGATTCTGCTTCAATTCCTGGCCGAGTCTGTCCTCATCAGTTTGATTGGCGGAACCATTGGCATTATCATCGGGTTGGCGCTTCCACTTAGTGTTCGCCTGATAACGGACCAAGTCCGCGTTCCGATCTCTCCTTTCTCCGTCTTAGTTGCTTTTGCGGTGTCTTTCACCGTGGGAGTGGGATTTGGATTGCTACCCGCCCGGCGGGCATCCCGGCTCAATCCGACCGAAGCTCTGCGCTACGAATAATTCCTTACTTCATAAAGAAATCATTCACCCCTCAGAACGAATCTGACTGGGGGAATAGGCGCAATTCTTTTTGCCGTTACAATGAGCTGAAGGGAGAACTGAATAAATGGACGTTAAAGACCTCGCAAGCACAGAACCACGACCGGGTGCTCGCGCTGAGCATAGAGAAGGGCCTCTGGCCCGGAGTATCGAGCAACAAACGGCAAAGCTGCCGTCAGACGTGTGGCTGTGGGCTGCCCTAGGCTCAATTGCTGCATCGCTGGCGTTTCAGATTGCTGGCGATGATCGTAGGGCGAATTTTATTGGACACTGGGCCCCTACGTTTCTGTCGCTTGGTCTCTATAACAAGTTGGTAAAGCTACATGGTTCGGAAGGCGTCTAAGTTTTAAGCTTTGAACCGGGTTTTGCTTCGCCGCCACGGGATGTCTGGACCGCATCCCGTTCTGCCGGAGCAGACTCTCACGACGTGGCGGATATCGGGTTTGGTTCTCGATTGCGGAAGAAGAAGTAGGCGCCAAAGAGCAACCCGCTATATAGCAAATCAGCCAGGACTGTATTGGCGAAGAACGGAAGAGCTGCCAGATAACATTCCACTAAACCACTGCTTGTACGCGGGTAGAGAGATACAGAGTGAAACCAAACAAAGAGGTTGGTGATCAGGTAAAACTGCACGCTACCAACTAAAGCCGTACTTGCGATGCGACTGATTTTTTGGGACGACCCAATGAACATCTTTCCAAGCGCTACATTGATGAGGAAGCACCCATAGATCACGGGGGTCATCGAGGAATATGCGGGCGAGCCCATCGCGTAACTGACGATCGGATCGGTGACCAGCATTGCCAGGATAGGGACCAGATAGGCCTGCCAGCCGTTTAGCCTAGCACCGCCAAATAGGGCAATGCTACCGATCGGAGCAAAATTGGGCGGGTGCGGAATTAGCCGCAAGAGCGCTGCCGCTACCGTAAGACTGATGGCAATCGGCTGTAGATTTGATCCCCTTCGCTCCATTTTGTACTCACAGTATAGCTAACGATTTAGCTCGGCACCTTAGACAATCACCAAGCAGAGGGCGGGTCGCTAGCTGGAAAGCTATCTTCCACGGTGACATCGTGAGCGGCATCGACCTCAGCCCGGCGGCGGCCAAGACTAAACCCGTCTGTCTTGAACCAGAGGACGTAGCCAGCCAGCGGAACCGCAATACCGAGAATGAAGTAGGCCAGCTTGAGACCTCGATCTTGTGTGTCTGTCATTTGATTCCTTCCTCCATGGATGCCAGTTAGCCCGCGGGTGCTAAAGATGTTTGAAAGGATTGTGCAAATTATATACGGCGGGCTTATCTCTCCGGTTTACCCCCCCCCCGTCGGATCAGCCTCGGAATTTTCTTAAGCTAATTCGACTCTAAAAATCCAACTCTTAAGTATCGCCAGCATTTACACAAGCCATAACTTCATCCTTGATCCGCTCGACTGCCGCGGGTTTCCGAACGTAGCTGTTTGCTCCAGACTGGACGGGCACAGGGATTCTCGCTTCACTGCCCTTGGTAGACAGTTGGAGGGCAAATTGGACCAAGAATTTCACCTGGCTTCGCCAGGCACCCTTCTGGCGCCAGTACGCCTCGATAGCAGGAAGATTTCGGAGAACAATCGACATGGCCAAGCACAACGAAGCGCAGGTGTCAGTTAGTTTATGCCCAGGACTGAGCAGCCACCAAACGCCCAGATCGCTCTCACCAGCGTTCAGAAAGCAGCTATCGTACTCGTTAGTCTGGGAGCAGCCGAAAGCGCTTCCATCCTAAAACACATTTCGGAGGATGAAGCGGACAAAGTAGCGAAAGCGATCGCGCAGCTTAGCCGCGTAACACCCGAGCAAGTCGAATTCGCCCTCGAAGAATTCAATCAATATCACACCTCTCAGCGCTTATTTGTAAAAGGTGGCATGGACTATGCCCACAAGGTACTCATTGAGGCATACGGACCGCAAGTAGCGCAACAGCAGCTTGACCGATTGATGAAGTCGATGAATGTAGACGCACTCAGCTTCGAAAACTTTCGTAAGGCAGATCCGCAACAGTTAGCCAAGTTCATTCAAGATGAGCATCCACAGACCATCGCATTGATTCTGTCGCACCTTGATCCGTCGCAGGCAGCTACGTTGATTAGTTCACTTCCTGTGGAGACTCGTGGTGACGTTGCTGTTCGTATGGCTGATTTAGACCAAATCTCACCCGAGATTGTGCGGAATATTGCTTCGGTCCTCGATCAGAAGCTGAGGAATCTAGGCGAGCTTAGCCGTGAGGCTTACGGTGGCGTTCGAGCTGTTGCGAACATTTTCAACCGTCTCGATCCCAATACCTGCTCTCAGATGCTCGAAACAATCGAAAAGGATAACTTTCCGCTTTATGAGAGCATTCGCCGCTTCATGTTCGTGTTCCGCGATTTAGAAGAGCTGGATTCGACGGCTCTGTCGGCCATTATTAGTCGAGTAAACCGAAGCGTTTTGATTATAGCTTTGAAAGGTGCTAACGAATCACTGCGGTTGAAATTCCTCGCTACCCAAAGTCAGCGCGGGGCCGCCATGATGACCGATGATATCGCTGCACTCGGCCCCGTGAAGTTGAAGGACGTTGACGTAGCGCAGCAGGAGATTATTACGACAGCTCGGGAATTGGAAAAAGAGGGCGTGATCAGCCTCCAGAGTTCCGGCAGCGAGCAATATGTCTATTAGCGAGGGTCCTATTCATGAATGATCTGCAAGGCGCAAGTCGGCAAGCGCAAGAGTCGACGTTACAGCTTTACCAGGCCATTGCAGATGTGCCCGTCACACTACGAGCAGAACTGGACCGCAGGGTGATCAAGGTGCGGGATTTGATGAAATTTGACGTCGGCGAGATCCTGACTCTGAAGCGTCCCGCCGGGGAAAATATTGACCTCTATGTCGGCGAAGTATTGATCGGAACCGGCGAGATCCTGGTTGTCGACAGTACCCTGGCCGTTCGTGTGGCTGACTTTCAAGACAAAAAGACGATGAACGCTCGACGGGCTCCAGCTGAAGAGCGAGAGTAAAATGCCCAGCCTCCCCAAAGGAACCGACGAAATTATGCCCGATAGTAGCCTGATCGAAACTGATGCGACTGGCGGTGATGTGCACGAGATTGAGCAGTTCGTACAGGCTTGGTGCCAGGAATTTACTCGGGCAGTAGAGATGTTCACTGGTATCGGCGCGACTGTCCTGTGTTCTCAGATAGCCGCTAATGACGAGGCGGTAGCAGATCCTGACAATTGGCTGTGGTGGAAGCAAAGCTTCGAATCCACTGGCTCATTCACAACCTGGGTCGGATCGGAAGAATCCACCTGGTCCACTCTTGGTAATGCACTCGGGACTGACGCCAGCGGTTCGAAAATATCGTACCTGGAGATGATCGGTCAAGCTCAGGAGGGAGCTGCTTCGGTGGCCAGCATGGGACTTCCCAAGCCGATTCGATGTGAGATCGGGGAAGTGAGCAGTGCGCGCTCCTTCACGGGGTTGGCTGCTTTTCGTATTGCGATTAACTTTCAGGAGAAAGCATTAGCGCCGATCTGCTATCTGATCGAACCTGCAGCACTGTCTTTATTCCGCGGCCCTGCAGTTGCGGTCGATGAAGATCATATCCAACAGCAGACCCCTATCAATACCGGCCGGTCATCTGTGATGCTCGAACGTCTGATGGATTTAGAGTTGCCGCTTTCGGTAGCTTTGGGACGCGCGGTAATGCCCATTCGGGACGTGTTGCGGGTTACTCCCGGTTCAATGATCGAGCTCGACCGAACTGTCAACGATTACGTCGAGCTATTGGTTCACGGTACGGTGGTGGCGAAAGGAGAGGTCGTCTCCGTGAAGGGAAACTACGGCATCCGGATCAAAGAGATCATTAGCAAAGATGACCGCCTGACCCTCTATGGTGGGCACTAGACAGCGTCAAATCAGGGGCGGTAAGGGTAAATCAGTATGAAACGAGTGCTCAGTCAGCAGGAGGTCGACGCGGTTTTCCAGGAAACCAGCGAGACGGTTCGAGAGCCCCAGTCTGACGTTGCAGTTTTCGATTTCAATCGGCTCGACAGAATCCCTAAGTCTCAGCTTCGCGCTTTGCATTTAGTCCACGAAAACTTTGTCCGTAGTCTGGCCTCGAGCTTATCTGCCTACCTCCGCTCTTATGTTGCTCTGAATCTAGTCAGCATGGAACAGATGTCCTATGCTGAGTTCCTTGAGGGATTAGCGACTCCGACTTGCATTGCATACATCGGCATGGCTCCTTATGAGGCCACCTCGGTGATGGAACTAAGTCTTAGCCTCATCTTTCAACTCATTGAGCTTCTGCTCGGCAGCAAAAGCAGCAATCCAACCACGGTTCAGCGCAAGATCACCGATATCGAAAAGAAACTCGTTCAGACTTTGATGCGGGTGGTTTTGCGCGATCTGAGTGAGGCATGGAAATCTGTTGCTGAGATTCTGTTCTCTGTTCAGTCTCTGGCCAACGAGCCTCAGCTCCTGTCGGTCATTTCTCCGGGCGAGGCTGTCATTGTGATTGTTGTTGAAGTACGGATCGGATTGACTTCAGGTCTGATGAATCTGGCGATTCCCTCTATTTTCATCAAGCGTCTGAGGCACAAGTTCGACCAGCTTCAGACAGTAAAGAAGGCCGAATCCACCGAGCACGATCAAGCGCACCTCGCGCAGTTGATGGAGGAAGCAACACTCACCTTTCAAGCCGAAATTCCGGGCGGAAAGATTGCCTCCCGCACTCTATTTAACCTGGAGCTGGACGAAATTCTGGTCCTCGATCACCCAGTAAATCGTGAGGTAAATGGATTCGTCAATGGCCGGGACAAGTGGACGGGAAACGTGGTCGTGAAAAATGATAAGTTCTCCTTTGTCGTCGCAGATCCAAACAAGAGTTTTACGAAAAGTTCTCTGAGCTGATTTGGACCAGCATAAAATAAATCGCGGGAGCTTCTGTCGAGAGTCTGCGGCTACAGTCTGCAAATAAGCAGCTCCCTCTCATAAACCAGTTCCGGTGGAAGATGGTCGTGCAGATCGATAAAAAGCTCTTCGTGCCCGATTACCTCCGTCCGCCAGGCAGCACGATCGAAGGCCTGTAATTGCATAAAACTTTCCCGCGGAAAATCAAGTCCGTTCCAATCGAGATCTTCATAGCGCGGCATCCAGCCGATTGGCGTTTCTTTTCCGCCGGTCCGGCTGTGCGCCCGCTCCACCACCCACTTCAACACGCGCATGTTCTGGCTGAATCCCGGCCAGATGAAACGGCCATTTTCATCTTTGCGGAACCAATTGACGTGAAAGATCCGCGGCGTAACGCTCAGGGATCTCTGCATGGTCAGCCAATGCCGGAAATAATCACCCATGTGATATCCGCAAAAGGGCAGCATCGCCATGGGATCTCTTCGCACCCGTCCTACTGCTCCCGCTGCGGCGGCCGTTGTTTCTGAACCCATCGTCGCTCCCAGGTAAACGCCGGCGCTCCAGTTGAAGGCCTGATAAACCAGTGGAGTCGTCGTGGCCCGGCGTCCGCCGAAGATGAAAGCACTGATCGGAACTCCATTCGGATCCTCCCAGGAGGCGTCTATCGACGGACACTGCGAGGCAGGAGCAGTAAATCGCGCATTGGGATGAGCCGCTTTCCTGCCCGTTTCCGCCCCAATCTGCGGAGTCCATTTGGCACCCTGCCAGTCTGTACACTCAGCGGGTGGCTCGTCCGTCAAACCCTCCCACCACACCCCGCCTTCAGGAGTTAAGGCAACATTTGTAAAGATAGTGTTCTTCGACAGCGTGGCAATGGCATTCGGGTTTGTCTTCGGCGACGTTCCCGGCGCTACACCGAAGAAGCCGGCCTCCGGATTGATGGCTCGCAGCTCGCCATCGGCGTCCGGTTTAATCCAGGCAATATCGTCGCCAACGGTCCAAACCTTCCACCCCTTGAACTCGGGCGGCGGAATCATCATGGCGAAATTTGTTTTGCCACACGCACTTGGAAACGCAGCAGCAACGTAGGTCTTCTCTCCTTGCGGATTTTCCACTCCGACGATCAGCATATGCTCCGCCATCCAACCCTCGTCGCGAGCAATATTCGAAGCGATGCGCAAGGCAAAGCATTTCTTGCCTAGCAGCGCATTGCCGCCGTAACCGGAACCGTAGGACCAGATCTCCCGTGTTTCCGGGAAGTGAACGATGTACTTTTCGCGGTTACAGGGCCACGGCACGTCAAGGTGTCCTGGTCCGAGTGGCGCGCCCACACTGTGCATGCAGGGCACAACGCGCTTGACGTCCCGATCGATTTCGCGGAAGACCGGCAACCCGACCCGTGCCATGATCCGCATATTCACCACAACATACGGCGAGTCAGTCAACTCGACCCCGATCTGCGACATGGGAGAGTCGATGGGCCCCATGCTGAACGGCAGCACGTACATGGTGCGTCCCCGCATGCAGCCCTTGAACAAAGACTTCAACTTCCGCCGCATCTCAAACGGATTCATCCAGTTGTTTGTAGGGCCTGCGCTCTCTTTTGAGAGCGAACAGATAAATGTCCGGTCTTCCACGCGCGCCACGTCGCCCGCGTCCGATCGTGCGTAGTAGCAACCCGGCCAGAGGTCTTCATTAAGCTTGGTGAAAGTCCCGCTGTCCACCATTTCTGCGCAGAGAGTTTCATTCTCAGCTTGCGACCCATCAACCCAGTGAATCGCTGCCGGCCTGGTTAGATCCGCCATTTTTTCAACCCAACGGATTAAATGTCTATTCGTGCTGAGCGGCTTTGCCGGAGCGGTTGATTTCATAGCGCAACTTTCTACTGTACAGTTCCGCAAGGGCGTCTACATGTCCTCTTCAGGCATCCGGGAACTACCGTGCAGCCTGCAAACCGAGATCCCGCAGCACGCGCCGGACTGTTTTAGGCGACGCCGCAAACTTAAGAGCCACCCGCGACGCTCGCTTCTCTTCACGCTCCCAAACCCGGCGGGTCCAGGACCGGCTCGCCGGTTTACGCAAACAGCCAGACCTAAATGCCTTCTTCGCCACCCATTTCGCTCAAACAATCTTAAAGGTTTGCCCTTAGAACATATTCGCCTGGATGTGATTTTGTGGTAAGAGTGAATGAGTCCTATGCTGCGTCGTATCTTCAGAGACGTTTGTTTGGTTCCTGGGGGTAGGTTGATCGTTGCTGGTGCGATCGGTGTGCTGGTCGGACTCGAGCACCTCCTGGGAACTCGTTCCAGGAAAGGCGGCCAAAGGACCAGTCGAGGTGCAGAAGCCCAGTCCAAAGCAACTGCTCTCCAGCCTGCTGTGAGGAGAAGTCCTCATCGGCTTTTTGCGATTCGACGTACTAAGTCCGACCTTGGATACACCTATTGGGTGCTCCAGGGTTTCGATTCGTGCAAGTGTTTCCATCTTTTTGACACGTGGCAGGAAGCAATGGACGAAGCTACGTTCCGCTTGCGCGTGAATCAGTCGTCAGGAAGTAGCTCGCTTCTGCTTGCAAGCGGGAAGACGTGTTGATGCAATTTCAGGTTCACACCTTTTCCGCTAAACGTAACGCCTTCCATCCTGCGTCGTAGGCGCTGTTCGGCGGCTAAATCGTAGCGCAGTCTGATCTTACCTGCGGCACCCACCACCCGGTGCCAAGGCAGTCTGTCTCCGGACTCTCGGCCCAGCAGTTGAGCCACAGCCCGGTGATGGCGCGGGTATCCCGCTGCGGCGGCCACTTGGCCGTAAGTGACGACTTTGCCCTTTGGAATGGAGAGAACGACACGCCGAAATGCGGTGTTTGGGCTTTCGTTCAAACCCGGCTTTCTTGTATTGACCGTCAATGAGAGCGAGTTTGGCACAGCCGCCTCAAGAGTGATACGGCGATCTGCCGGCAGCACTGGCTGAACGCGCTTACCAACTCTGGACTACTCTAGCTGGTAGTTGGGAGCCTCTTTGGTAATAATCACGTCGTGAACGTGGCTTTCGCGAAGACCGGCTACTGTAACCCGCAGAAATTTGGAGTGCTGCTGCAAGTCTGGAATGGTGGGGCAGCCCAAATAGCCCATACCGGAACGTAAGCCTCCAACGAGTTGGTAGACGAGATCTGACAGCGGACCTTTATAAGGAACGCGTCCCTCAATGCCTTCCGGGACCATTTTCCCGTTCGCTGCCTGGGCATAACGCTCGGACCCGCCACTGGGCATAGCTCCCATCGAGCCCATACCGCGATAGCTCTTGAAAGTCCGTCCCTGGTAGAGGATCGTCTCGCCCGGACTCTCGTCCGTACCGGCGAGAAGACTGCCAATCATCACCGCGTCAGCGCCCGCAGCGATGGCTTTGGTGATGTCGCCGGAGTACTTGATGCCGCCATCCGCAATCAAGGGAATGCGAGCGTCGCGCGTAGCTTTTGAGCACTCGGCGATAGCGGTGATTTGCGGAACGCCAGCACCGCTGACCACACGTGTGGTGCAAATCGAACCAGGTCCGATACCGACCTTGATGCCGTCAGCGCCCAATCGGATCAGATCCCGCGCCCCTTCAAAAGATGCAACATTGCCAACGAGCAACTCGACATTCGGGAGCGCCTGCTTGACCTTCTTAATGGCGTCCATTACGCGCTGGCTGTGTCCGTGTGCGGAGTCGATAGCAATAACGTCAACCTTGTTGCGGTGTAGCTCCTGAGCGCGCTCGAGGAAATCGCCGGTGGAACCGATTGCTGCAGAGACGCGAAGCCGGCCCTGTGAATCCTTCGCGGCGTTCGGATATTTCAACTTTTTCTGAATATCTTTGACGGTGATGAGCCCCTTCAGGACAAACTCATCGTCAACCACGAGGAGCTTCTCCACGCGATGTTTATGGAGAATTTTCTGCGCGGCTTCGAGGGTAGTTCCCACAGGCACGGTAATGAGATCGTCTTTCGTCATGACCTCCGAGATGGGCAGATCGTAGCGGGCCTCGAAGCGCAGATCGCGATTGGTTAGAATGCCGACAAGTTTGCCGTTCTTGGTGACGGGCACGCCAGAGATGCGATAGTGGCTCATTAATTCGAGCGCTTCAGAGATTTTGCGTTCCGGTTCGATAGTGACCGGATCGACAATCATCCCGCTTTCACTTCGCTTCACCCGGTCGACCTCTTCGGCCTGCTTCTCAATGGGCATGTTGCGATGAATAATGCCGATGCCGCCCTGTTGAGCGAGCGCGATGGCCATGTGGGATTCGGTAACGGTGTCCATGGCTGCGCTGATGATCGGGATTTGAAGCTCAATGCGCGAGGTCAGGCGCGTGCTGGTGTCTGCTTCCGCCGGTGTAATCTTGCTGTGAGCAGGCTGCAGGACAACGTCGTCAAAGGTCAGCCCTTCTTGTATCACCTCGGGTATCATCGCGGATGATTCATCCTAACAGGAGGATCGCTACACCGCGATTGCCCTTGCGTTTACCGATACTTAGGCGAGTAAAGCACGGATATACTGAAGGGGCGTGTCAGCCGTTGGCCGGTACCAGATCATTGAAGAAATCGGCCGGGGCGCGATGGGTGTTGTGTACAAAGCACTGGACCCTGCAATTGGCCGTACGGTAGCCATCAAAACCATAAAGCTGAGCGACTTTCAGGACGCAACCGAGCGGAAACGCGTACACGATCGTTTGCTCCTGGAGGCGCAGTCAGCCGGAGTGCTGTCGCACCCCAACATCGTCACCATCTATGACGTGCTGGAGGAACCGGGCTCCGCGCATATCTTCATGGAATACGTGAGCGGCCGTTCACTGGAGCAAATGCGGCGCAATGGTCAGTTGCCGAATCGCGCGACGCTGCTTCAATCTTTGCGTCAGGTGGCTGCGGCGCTCGATTACGCGCATTCTAAGGGCGTCATTCATCGAGATATTAAGCCGGCAAACATTATCGTTTCCGACACGGGATCGGTGATCGAACCCGTGTCGAAGATCGCCGATTTCGGCGTGGCGAAGTTTGTTTCACAGGAGATGACTCATAGCGGAACAATGATGGGCACCCCGAGCTATATGTCGCCGGAGCAGATCCAGGGGCTCACTTTGGATGGGCGGTCGGACCAGTTTTCATTCGCCGTAGTGGTTTACGAATTGCTAACTGGTGAGAAACCCTTTGTGGCTGACACGCTTCCGGCGCTGTTTTACCAGATCTGCAAGGAGGAGCCAAAGCCTGCCCATGCAAACGACCATTCGTTGAGCGAAAGCGTTGACGAAGTATTGCGGCGAGCCCTGTCGAGAGAGGCAGGGCAACGTTTTCCGTCTTGCGGTGAATTCATCGCGGCGCTTTCACTCGCCCTCGCAGGATTGTCGTGGGACCGCGTTGCAGAGCGATCCATAGAACGAGCGCCTGCACTAGCGCCTCTGTCGATCGGCAAGAAGGCTGGACTGATTGCGGCTTTGTGCCTGGCCATTGGCGCCGGACTGGCACTGATCGCGAGGTGGAACTCCGCACCACCGTCGTCCTCGACGATCGTGGACGTCCCGGTTGAGTCGAATACAAAAACACCAGAAAACCTAGAGGCCGACCGGAAGCAGCAACAGGCGAATCTGGAGAAGAACTCTGTGGTGCGAAAGGCCATGGAAAAAGCTCCGGCCAAGTCCGCACTTAACACTCCACCGATGAGCGAGCCGTTATCGAGCAATGTCGAAATGCTAAGCGAACCACCGGGAGCGAAATTGCTGGTCGATCAGAGAGCGGAGACAACTTGCGCAACACCCTGCACGCTGGAACTGCCAGCCGGACGGCACACCCTGACAGCAGAGCTTCCCGGCTATGATTTCGCGCGGCGCATCTTTACAGTTCCGCAGGATGAGAGCGTCTTCATTTCGCTAACGAAAAGCACGGGTGTGCTGATGATTACGTCGGAGCCGAGCAGAGCAACCGTCATCGTGGATGGAACAAATTGCGGGCAGACGCCGGTGACCATACACTTGCCGGCTGGGGCTCACCACCTGATGCTGATGAACGGCGCCCGGCAACATGAGGAGACGGTGATGGTTCAGAATGCAGGGTTCGCCGCCCGAACTATTCGATGGGATTAGAAGTCAGCGGGTAAATCCCGGACAGCGGGGTAGCCGGGGATGCCAGTAGCAGCGAACACGGCGCGATTGACTGCACGAGCCACCATCTCTGCGCCAATGGAGCCGAGCGTGGTCACATCTGCCCTTGATTGACTGGTGCCAGTTGCTGCGGCAAAAATTGTGTCGCCGTCGTAGGGCGTATGCACCGGATTGATCGTGCGCGCCAAGCCATCCTGAGCCATCTGGGCCACCTTGGTCGCTTCGGACTTAGTCAAGATCGCGTTGGTGGCGACCACTCCCAGGGTGGTGTGAGCGCCGTATGTCGTTTTAATAAGCGCGCCGTTCGCCAGCTGGGACATGCTGTCCAGGAATCCTTTGCCACTGGGGTTGCGCGCGCCCGCAATAAGCTTGTAAGTCCTGTAATCGCGAACATCTCCCGCCGGGTTCACTGCGACCATCGCCCCCACAACCAAGTCGGTTCCAGGAATCCTGCTGCTGCATGTACCGAGGCCCGACTTCATCGCGCACTCGCGACCGAATAGCTGACCTAATGTCGCGCCCGCTCCCGCGCCTACAGAACCCTCCGCAACGCTAAGATTGGACGCAGACTGGCAGGCCCGATACCCCGATTGAGCATCCGGATGAATGTGAGGATCTCCCAAATGGAGATCAAATAGAATAGCGGCCGGCACGATGGGCACGACAGCGTCACCAACATGAAAACCTTGTCCGTGATCGGCGAGAAACTGCATTACACCGCTCGCTGCGTCGAGCCCGAAAGCGCTTCCGCCCGAAAGCAGAATCGCATTAATCTTTTGGACCGTATTAAGCGGCTGAAGGAGATCCGTTTCGCGAGTGCCGGGTGAGCCGCCTCGGACATCTACGCCCGCCACGGCGCCGTTGTCGAAAAGGATCACCGTGCAACCAGTGGGTCGCCGCGTTTCGGTGAAATGGCCGACCCGCACGCCCGCTACGTCCGTGATTTTGCCGGAATCCCCTGCCGTATGCTGCGGTCCCGAACGGGCGCGAAGAGCGGGCCCGAACGCACTGGCCAACGCCAGAAAACGACGACGCCGAAGAGTGTGAACTGCAGCGATATCGAACATCTGGTTACGATCATAGACGTTCATGCCGCTTCATTTCTCACGGCGCTGGATAGCGGTCGGCGTCTTTACCGTTTCGTCCACGCTGAATTATCTGGACCGCAACCTGCTAAATGTTCTTGCCCCGCTCATTCTGGGTGAACTTCATTTGAACCAGACCGGATTCGGAGTTCTTATCTCTATATTCTCGATCGCCTATGCTGCCAGCAGCCTGCTTATGGGTTGGTTCCTCGATCGCGTAGGGCTCAATCGGGGCATCTCCGCTGCAGTGGGCTGGTGGTCCTTTGCGGCTGCGGGAACGGGGCTCGTGACCAATCTTACGGGGCTTGGTTTCTGCCGGGCCGCGCTCGGAGTCGGTGAATCGGCGGGAGTGCCGGCCTTTGGCAAAGTCAACGGACTTTATCTTCAGCCCGAAGAGCGCGCGCTTGGTGCTGCCGTCAATCAGGTTGGTTTAAGCCTGGGCGCCATTCTTGCGCCATTCTCCATTGGGCTGGCATTGCGGCATACCTGGCGCGTCCCTTTTGTCGTCACGGGCCTGCTCGGATTGTTGTGGATTCCGGTGTGGCTGTTCGCTAGCCGTGCGATCCCAGCCGAAGCTCCTGTTGACAGTGATCGGGGAGGCAATTTTACGATTCTGAAAGACCGCTCCTTGATTCTGCTCGTCGTGGCTAATGTGTTGTGGATGGGATCCTATTCGCTCTGGAATGGATGGACTACGCTTTATCTCATCCACGTGCACGGCCTGACCCTGCAGCAATCGGCAAGCTACGTCTGGATTCCTCCACTGGTCTCAAATCTCGGCGGCTTCTTTGGCGGCTGGCTGTCACTCCGCTGGATTCGACGCTCGATGGAACCGGTTCGGGCACGACGGCGCGCCGTCTGGGTAAGCGCGGCCGGATCGCTGATCACGCTGCTCCTGCCGTTTGCTCCTGATGCCGCCTGGGCCACAGCTTTCATTTCAATAAGCTTCTTCTTCACACTCGGCGGAAGCGTGAATATCTACGCTTTACCGATTGATCTGTTTGGAGCAAAGCACGCAGGCCTAGCGGTCTCTGCACTCACCTTCGCCTTCGGGATTCTACAGACCGTCATCTCGCCCATCATCGGCTACCTGGGCGACCACCACATGTACGGGCAGGTCGTCTGGATCGCCACCGTGCCCATGATCCTCGCCGCTTTGGTCCTACAGGGAATTCGGTCGGCGGCGCTGACTTCTGAAGTGAGCGGAACCCGGGCTAGCGTTTCCTCTCATTGATCAATTTCGCTCCACCATCTTTGCTAACTAGATACTTGGCGTAAGTCGTCGTATTCGAAGCGGCAGGGTTCGTAAGCCAGTGTATCTCCAGCATGCCTTCTTGGGCATTCCAGTTAACCCCATCATCGGCAAGCTCAAGGTTCTGTTGACAGCTTGCCAGCTTAACCATAAGTGTTTGACGATTCGGCTGACCCAGCGCAACCACACGTAGAAACTGTTCCTTGCCGGCTTTACATTCAGAAAGCCCGCCAGAGCGGGAGTAGTAAGTGTCTTCGAAGATAAGGACGGTACTCCCAAGTTCTCCCAACACCTTGAGACCAGGTACAGTTCCATGGTCAACAGTGTCGTCTGGCTTTAGGGCCACAGTGCTGGCTGCGTCCTTCACGCCTCGTATAAAGAGGACTGTCCGTTGGCCCTCCACCTTTGCCGAGACCGTCCCGCCTTCAGGCAGTGGCACACTCTTCTCGGCGCTGATCAGCAGAGCGGTAGGAATGCAGAGCGCAAAGAAAGCTCTATGAAAAGAGGATTGCATCTGCATAACAAATACCAAAGTAACCGGAGGAAGAACTATCCACTGCCGGGGCGTGCTTATAGTTAGAGGCGTCCCGCTTATGTAACTCCGTCTCTGTCTTGCCTTTGTTTTCCGGTCGGACAAGTCCCAACCGATGTTGCCGGTCCGGCGATCACAGAGGACATTCGAATTCCGTATCCAACCTGCTCTTTGATCCCACACGTGGTAAGCTTCGCCATTCCATCTGCAGACGGACTCGCGAATAAGAGATAACGTCGGTCGTTTCGAGTTGGGTTCCCAACGGCCCGGTGACGTTCCTGCTGTCCAAATGGCAATCTCGGCTTTTATTGGAGATGCATGATGGCTCCGCTTACTGTGATTGACTATTTGGTCGTCCAGGAACTTTGCCACCTCCGCGTCCTCGACCACACCGAGGCCTTCTGGAATGAAGTCGACAAAGTCATGCCCGACTACCGCGAACGGAAGGATTGGTTAAGAATCAACGGTGCAGCGCTCGATGTTTGATCCTTCGCACCGAGTTCCTCCAACCTTGCGGTTGTTCGTAAACTTCAGAATTTCGACTGCTTGGTAAGTGAAATCTGAGTATCAGTTTGTTTGTTCTTGCTCTACTCTGGACAATATTGCCCGTAACATATGCAAAATCAAAATACCCCGGCTCCGTCAAGTCTCAGCCAAGACGGCCTCGCGAAGTTAACAACTCGTGAAGGGTTGAAGCGGTTCTACTACAACGATTCAGCAAGCAATTGCACCTATGGCGTTGGTACCCTCGTCCATCACTGGCCCTGTATCCATGACGAAGATAGAAAGCCCGTACCTCAGGAGGAGGTTAGCGCCAGCCTGGGTCAGAGTACTCGATTCATGGAAGAGTACGTAAAAACTCATTCAGGAAAGACGCAACTAACTCAGGAGCAATTTGACTCGCTTGTAAGTTTCGCGTATAACTTGGGCCCAGGAGGTTCAAGGACTGTTCTTGATCTTGTAGCTCCAAGGACAACTTGACCGAGTGGCGTCGAAGATCAAGGAGTACGACAAGATTAGAAAGAAAGATCGGAACGGAATAGAACACCTGGTAGTCTCCTCCGGTTTAATGGAACGCCGCAAGGGTGAAGCTGCACCCTTCGAGCCAGGAGCAAAGAAGTGAAAACGATCTTGCTGTTCATTATGTGCACTGCCCTACTCAGCGCCGCTGATGCCCCTTATTACGGCACCTGGAGGCTGATAAAGGAGCTGGACACTGCCCCGATTACTGCTCTTGACGACAAGGGCATAGCGTATTTGATTGGAAAGCGCGCACTGGTGCAAGCCAACCGCTTCACCATCAATGGCGAAAGTTGTGGCTACCCCTTTAAGTACACTCCCGAAACTCAACCCCGCCAAGAGTTCTACGAGGGTTTCAAGATGGATAGCAAAAGCAACTCGCTCAGGCTTCCGCCAGTCGTCAAATCAATAGATGCTGGCTGTGCTTTCCTGATACCTGAAGGCGAAAACCGCATGATCATCGAATGGAAAAGCGTCTTCTTCGAAGCAGTCAGATCAAAGTGAACTTTCCCATCCACAGCACTCCAAAATATCCTTGTCCCAATCTCCGAACCACAATCCCGTAACTTTTAAACCTGCTTTCGCTACTGCGACTCGACAAAGTGGCGATAATCGGCGGCACGACCACACCGCTTCTGAAGGCTGCATAATCATCGATTTAAGACGTGCGTCAGGAAATAGCCAGCAGCCACGATCGTGTGTTGAACGTGGTGCCACGACAAGAGCCATTTTTGTGTTGCTTACTTTGCATTCCTTGCCCAAGCACAACACGCGCTCACGCCGGCGCAACTCCAGCAGGAAATCAAAGAGTCAGGCCCGAAAGCAGCTGTCGCCAGGCTCACGGCAAATGGAGAGCGGGATTAGAATATCGTGACACTTATATCCAGCCGAGCAAAGAAATTATCGACAAATATATGCAGCAGGCCACTACAGCGGTAAGCAAGGTGAGCGACCCTGCGCTGTGTGAGACGAAAAGATCGTGTCTTAACCGACTCAAAAACTAACGGACTCGGCGTACAGGAACCGCGTGAGATGGGGCAGTTGCGCCAGGAGAACAGTCGCTCGAAGAGATTGGTCCCAGACCTCTCGCTCGACCGGCAGATCCTGCAGGTAAATCGTCTCAAAGGCTGCAAGGCTCGCCAGCCAGGTATCGGAAGGACGTAGTAAACGTCGTGGCAAATGTCCCGTCGAGTAAACTACTTGCGTCAGCAATAGGTAAACACAGTAGGCATTGGCTAGAACTGGACATCCCTGATTTTCAGCACATCCCAAACCCCAGTCACAGCCAACTTCTCTCATTCCTTCAACAGTTTACGGCCAAACGCTTGCAGCCGTCCTGTATCCTGGTAATCAGGAAGGCCGCCGAGCCTCCCACCTTTCGCGAAAAGCCGGACGAGGGCCCCCCTCCTGTCCGGCTTTTCCGCGTCTCAGGAGCTCTTTTCACCATGTCCACCGCCGCCCAGATTCTTGCCAATCGCGCCAACGCCGAAAAGTCCACCGGCCCCAAAACCGAAGCCGGCAAAGCTAAATCATCTCTGAACGCTGTCAAGACCGGACTCACCGGCCGCACCGTCCTGCTCCCCAGCGAAGACGCCGCCATCTACCAGGCGCATATCGACCGCCTGTTCACTGAATTCGCACCCGCCAATGACGACGAACGCTCGCTCGTCCAAGCCATCGCCGACACCGAATGGCGTCTGCTCCGCATCCCCTCACTTGAATTGGGCATCTACGCCATCGGCCGCCGCGAACTCGGCGAACAGTTCGCAGACGAAGAAGACGAAGTAGTCCGCAAGTCGCTCATCGACGCTCAGATTTTCATCAATCAGGGCCGCCATCTC
>CAXTMN010000042.1:12472-37574 GCA_964245395.1 uncultured Bryobacteraceae bacterium | reverse complement strand
GCCTAAACAGCGCGTTTCGTCAGCTCGATTATGCTACCGACGTTCTCTCTTTTCCTGCTCTTCCAGGCCAAAATACTTTGGGCGAAGTCGCCATTTCCATCCAGCGTGCTGAAGCACAGGCGGAGGAGTTTGGTCATACGAGACTGGATGAGGTACGCATTCTGATGCTGCATGGAGTGCTTCACCTGATCGGCCTGGATCACGAAGCAGATCGTGGCCGGATGGCACAGGCGGAGCGTAAGTGGCGCTTAAGATTCGGGCTGCCACCAACCTTGATTGCCCGTGTAAGACAGAGGGCTGCGGCTGAAATCCACACTGTCCACGTCGCCAACAAATCCAGACCGAGGGTGGCTCGATGAGGCAGTACGTCTGCCTGGGGTTGGCTCTTGTTCTTACCGTCCTTCTGACCTTTGTCTCCTATGTTCAATTACTCTACCTGGAGTCGCTCCGGCTGCTCCGCCGTGAACTGCCCTCCTTGGAGTTCTTTCGTGAAACCCTCGCCGACAAAATTGGTCTTGAGACTGAAAAGGGATCCCTGGCCTTTTCACTGATTAAGCATGTCTCGTTGTTTCTCATTGGAGTCTTCTACCTGTGTAGCGTGGTGAGCCCGCAGGTGCCCCAGTGGCAGAGCGTGTTAGAAGCCGTACTGCTCTCCTTAGCAGCCATGCTGGCGTCTACCTACCTTGTTCCCATGTTCCTGTTCCATCGCACGGAGGGAACCTGGATGTTAAAAACGCTCCCGTTAATCCGGACAATCGCTTTCCTGGCAAGGCCATTAGCCGCTCTGGTGCGGGCCTTTCAATCTCTTCTGGATCTCGGGAAGAACTCAAGCGGAGACCTGCCCGCGACCGATTCTGTCGAGCACATAGAGGCACTGATCACGGCAGGGGCCGAAGAAGGAATTCTCGAAGAAGAAGATCGAAAGCTGATCCACTCCGTAGTTGCGTTTGGTGACAAGAGCGTTCGCGAAGTGATGACCGCGCGTCCCAATATCGTGGCGATTTCAGCGGATAAGTCGCTCGAAGATCTCCGGCAGCTCGTCATCCATGAACAGTTTTCACGAATCCCCATCTACGAAGACACCATCGACAACATCATCGGATTTGTGCACGTTCGCGATATGTTCGAGCTTGACCCGGAAGAACGGAAGTCCATACCGCTAGGTCATTTAATGCGGAAGGTACCGCTGGTGCCTGAGACGAAGCCGGTCAGTGATCTGCTCCGCGAGATGCAACATGACGGATCTCACATGGTGATCGTAGTCGATGAATACGGCAACACCGCGGGGCTGGCAACTATGGAGGATTTAGTTGAAGAGATTCTGGGCGAAATACGCGACGAACACGAGCCCGATCGCGATGTCCACCAGGAATCGGAGAACGTGTTTGTTGCGCCGGGAAGCCTGGATCTCGATCGGTTGCAGGATCTTTTTGATTTTCGGCCCGAAGACGATACCGAATCGACCACTATCGGCGGGCTTGTTGCAGAATGGGCTGGCCACGTGCCACAGGTGGGGGAAGCTGTTGAGCATGGTGGTCTTCGGATTGAGGTTCTGGCAGGTGATGAACGCCGCGTCGGGCAGGTGCGAATTTCGCGCGTAGCCATCCCCGCCGCGGTCGGTGTGTCTAGATGAGCCAGCCGCGAAACTCTGTCCGCGAAGAGCCACCAACTGCGTATCGCGCTGGCTTTGTTGGGATCGCCGGACGCCCCAACGCAGGGAAGTCCACTCTTCTGAATGCGCTGGTCGGAGAGAAAGTGGCCATCACGGCTCACCAGCCGCAAACTACTCGTTCGTCTGTGCAGGGAGTAGTCACTACGCCCGACGCCCAAATCATTTTCGTCGACACCCCGGGGATTCATAAGTCAGACACATACTTTAACAAGCGCATGATGGAAATTGTGCGCAGCGCTTTGATCGAGCGCGATCTGATCTTGTACGTCGCCGACTCCGCGAAGCCGGTGAACCGGGAGGAGGAACACGCACTCAGCGGTCTACCGCCCGATACAAAAGCCTTTCTCGTTCTCAGCAAGATCGACCAGCTACAAGATAAGCGTCAACTGCTGCCTCTGATGAGCCGTTATGGGGAACTCTATCCGTGGACTGAAACGCTGCCCATTTCGGCGAGAACCGGCAAGGGTCTGGAAGAGCTGAAGCAAATCATCGTTCAGCACTTACCCGAAGGCCCAGCTCTCTATCCGCAAGACTACCTGACAGACCAACCCCTGCGTTTTTTGGCAGGCGAGATCATCCGGGAACGGATTTTGCGAGCGACCCGGCAGGAGGTTCCTCATTCGGTCGCCATCTTGATCGATGCGTGGGAAGATACTGAGCGTTTAACCAGAATCTCTGCAACTATTCACGTTGAACGACCTGGACAGAAAGGCATTCTCGTAGGCAATAAGGGCGAGATGCTGAAGAAGATCGGTTCCGAAGCCCGCCCGCAGCTGGAACGCATGGTAGGGCACAAAGTCTTTCTGACGCTTTTCGTAAAGGTGCAACCAAACTGGCGCGAGGATCCGTCTTTTGTCAATGCTGTCGACTGGCGTTCGATGATAGGCTCGGAGGACAGATCCGAATGAAGTTCGCCTTGGTTTTTCTTTTACTCACTTCCGCACTCGGCGCCGGCCAAAAAGTGTCCACGACCGACGATCGCATCTCCGATCAGGTCCGTATGCGTATCTCGACCGATCCCGATGTAAAGGGCGGAGCCGATGACGTTACTGTGCTGAATGGCGTAGTCACCATCAAGGGTCGCGTTGATTCCGAAAAAGGAAAGAATCGGGCTACGAAACTGGCCAAAAAGGTGAAAGGCGTTAAACAGGTCGACAACGAACTGCTTGTCGGTCCACCCAGTTAATCCTGCATGTTGCGGTACCTGTTCTGCGCGCTCGCTTTCCTGATTCCTTGTAAAGCGGTCATTCAAGACAAGCCCCTTGCGTCAGAAAATGCCCGGCTCCTTGCTGTGGGCAAGCTCTGGGTCACGGTCAAGTATTTTCACCCGTATCTCGCGTATCGTCCTATCGATTGGGATAAATCTCTTGTCGACTCACTGCCCAGCATTCGAGCAGCTCATACCGCTCCCGAGTATCTTCAGGCACTGAACCGCCTATTAGACTCGCTACACGATCCGGGCACGTACGCCCACGTTGAGCATTCTTCTGAATCGGCAGGCTTGATTCTTAACAGAAGAGCCGACGGAACATTGGTCGTCTCTGCCGATGCTGCCGCTGCTTCGCATTCGGTGGATCTGCCGGGTGTGATGAAAGCTCTGGATTCCACCACCGATGTAGTCTTTGATCTGCGGTATCCGAGCGGAGTCGTTTCAGAGCTTCTTCATCAGCCTTCCTTGTCAGCTCAACTCAGCTCTGGCGAGGTCAATGTACCCGGCACTCGCACCTGGGTTCACCAGGGCTTCTCACCGCCTGACGGTCCCATGGAGGCTTTCTACCAATCAGCATTTCTGGTGAAGGCCGGTAGCCGGGTACACGGCACGGCAACGCGCAAGCGGAAATACACTTTCCTCCTTGGCGAGGGCTCGGAACTTCCGGCATTCGGTTGTGCTCTCCTTGCAGCCAATGACGCCAGAGTGGTTACTGAGTCGGCGCATTATCGAGCCTGCGACAACCAGAACCTGGTGATTCCGATGGGGCTCGGCGTCACCGCTTGCATCAGTGTCGCTGAACCGGTTTTTGCAGACGGCACGGGATTCCCTGCGTTGCCGATTGCCGATAAAGCTCTTCAGATGGCGATGGCCCAAACGCTCCCGCAGCGTACTATCCTCCCGCCATTCCCGATCCTCGGTGCCGAAACGTACCCGCAAACGCGCTATCCATGGGTCGAATACCGCATTCTGGCAGCTTATAAAATCTGGGCAGTCTTTCACTACTTCTTCGCATACCGGGATCTGATGGATGAAGATTGGGATCAGGTTTTTGAAGAATTCTTGCCAAAGATCATGGATTCCGGGAGTGCTCGCGAGTACAACCTGACCCTGGCGCAAATGCTGACGGATGTCGCTGACTCGCACGCCTTCGTGCACAGCGCCGAGCTCGATGATTACTTCGGCCTTGCGCCCGTTGGTCTGCGCCTTCGCCTGATCGACAAGAAGCCGATCATCACCGAGGTTCTCGGAGAAGATGCTCTTCAGGCGGGACTCAAGCCAGGCGATATGGTGACCAAGCTCGACGGAAACAACCTGGCGGAGCGCATCAATGAACAAGCACGTTACATCCCTGCTTCGACGCAGCAGTCGCTTCGTTACCTCGAGATGCGGCGCGTGTTGAACGGAGTCGATGGATCATCGGTCAGGCTTACTGTGGTCGGAGCCGATAAACAGGCGAGAGACGTTACGCTGACACGAAGCCGCGCGTATGTTGCGGCCCTACGGCACCAACGTACTGGCGCCGTAGTGAAGTCTTTCGCAACTACGATCGGCTACGTCGACCTCGACCGCCTCAAACTCGATGAAGTCGATGGGATGTTCGACAGGCTTCGGGATACAAAAGCGATCATATTCGATATGCGGGGTTATCCGAATGGCACTGCCTGGTCCATTGCTCCCCGGCTTACCCCGGCGAGGGATGTTGCGGCTGCCATCTTCACCGGCCCTCTAACGCTTACCCCAGACTTACCAGACCGGTCTGCCGCCTCGCAATCGGCAAGCTACTTCTTCGTCCAAACACTTCCGAATACAGACAAATGGCGTTACAAAGGAAGAACCATCATGCTGATCGACGAAAGCACCATGAGTCAGGCCGAACACACCGGATTGTTCTTTGAAGCCGCAAACAAAACTGAGTTTATTGGCTCGCCAAGCGCAGGGGCAAACGGCGACGTGTCCAGCTTCACCGTGCCTGGCGGTATGACCATTAGCTTCTCCGGCCACGATGTCCGACACGCAAATGGCGGCCAGTTACAACGTCTTGGCTTGCAGCCTGCAATCACAGTCGAACCGACAGTCAACGGAATTCGCGCGGGACGCGATGAAGTGCTGGAACGAGCGTTGGAATACCTGACCTCGCCTAAGTAGCGTCAGTAACCGTTATGACTTGAACGAAACCTACTCCGCTTTCAGTGTCGCGAGCACTCGGGTTTCCGTCAAACTAGTCCAGTTAGCCGAGCATATTTACTAAGGTAATCGCGATCCTTCGCGCTCCCACGAAAGCCAATATAGCCATCCGGACGAATCACCAAGACTCGCTCTCCCGTGCCAAAAAGCCGATGCATCTCCTTACCTTCGTCTGAAGGAAGGCTCTCGCCTTGTAACGACATGAACTCTACCCTCGGCAACTGCTTCTGTAGAAGGGCTTCATCGCTCACGTTAAAGGCAATGGCAAGATGTCGGCTGTTTTCAAGCGGCTTCAACAATGGTTCACGACTCCCATTGCGCGTAACCCAGGGATTCAGCATCCGGTCACCGGCCCGCAGCGCTCCACCACCGCCACAGTCGATCACAATCGACGACCCGCGGTACTGTATGCCGGTCTCGGAGATGAAACCGATCAACTCCTCTTGGACCTGCGGGATCTTCGAGCCGATAGACATCACCGCATCGCGGAGTTTTTCGACCAACGGGTTCGAAATGGTTGCTCCTTTCAACGCCAACGACGTCCTTTGCAGCAGCGCCTTTCCTACAGGGGCGCGCTCCTCTGCATAGCTATCCAAGATTTTATCGTCTGCGCCGTCTCGAACCGCCGCAATCTTCCAGACAAGATTGGCAATGTCCTGCATGCCCGTATTCATGCCTTGGCCGCCTACCGGCGAATGAATATGAGACGCATCACCCGCTAGGAAAACGCGGCTGAGCCGCATGCGCGCAGCCTGCCGGTCGTTCACCCGAAAGGGCGTCATCCAAGCCGCAGATTTGACCGTGAGCTTGACGCCTGCTCGATCAAGTGGCTCCTGAAAGTCATCGAGAGTTAATGTCTTATCTTCGCCACCAGACTCCTGTGCCGAGTGCAAGGCAACGATCACACGGTATAGCTTATCTGTAAGACGACCGATGAAGACGACATTTCCTCGCTGCAGGTAAACACAGAGTCCATCGCTCAGGGCGTCCGGGCCCTCCATCTCGAGATCGCCGAGATAGAAATGCAACTGAACCGCAGATCCTGAAAAGGGAATCTGCAAACTCTCGCGAACTTTGCTATGGGCGCCATCGCATGCAATAAGCCATTGGGCAGTAACGTCTTCGAATCGGCCGTCCTGATGCCGCAGCCGGGCGCTCACCTGGTCACCTGCATCTGAAACGCCGGCCAGCTCCACGCCTCTCTCTACCGCACCGCCCAGTGAGTGAAGGTGATCCGTGAGCAGCCGCTCTGTCTCGTTCTGCGGATAAAACAGCACGAAAGGATAGCTGCCGGGAATCTGATCTAACGAAAACGAAATGATCTTCTTCCCTTCGCTATAAATTGATGATTGCCGAATTTTCCGACCCTGCTCCACGGCTATCTTGGCAATCCCATACCGCTCCAGCTGTTCCAAAGTCCGCGCCTGAATCACCAGCGCTTGGGAGTATTGGGCGCCCTTTAGTGACTTGTCAATCACGCGACAGGAAACACCAAACCGCTTCAATTCAATCGCAGCCGTCAGACCGGTAGGTCCAGCGCCGATAACAAGAACTTCCTGTTGTGATTCCATACCGAGAGCCATTACTCATTTATTATGATCACTTGAGACCTCAACGCGCCATGACCGGCGGACGCGTCGACCGTCATACTCTTCCGAAGGGAGACTGTGGCCGTTGCCTTTGCCGCTGGTGTGGGCTCGAAGTTCCTCGCGGTCGCTTTACCTTCTGCTCGGAGTGGTGTGTCGAAGAGTGGAAGCTCCGCACCGACCCCGGCCACTTGCGCGACCGGGTGTTTCAACGCGATCGCGGCATTTGCGCGGGCTGTGGACTCGATTGCGTTGCCCAGTATTGCCATTTAAAGCGGTTGCGCGGAGCCGCCCGCCTGAAAGCTTGGGCTGATTGGGGCCCGCAAAGCCGGAAATCCCTATGGGACGCCGATCACATCGTTCCCGTGGCCGAAGGAGGCGGAGAGTGCGATCTTTCGAACATGCGAACGCTTTGCTTAAAGTGTCATCGTACTGCCACCGCCGAGCTGAAGAAGCGCCTGCATAAGCCTGCAGATCAGCTGTCAAATTTTCCCGGCTAAGCCCGTTGCGCACGCCCCCGCTCGAAGAAAATCGGCTTGGCATAGATCTCGCGAAACGTCTTTGCGGCCTCGTTCGCTGCCCAGATCTCCAGGTCTGCGTCGTCTGTTGTTTGCACCAGCACGCTTACGCTACCATCCTTCATCGCGCTGCTCAAGTCGCTCACCTTCTGTCCATGCCCGCGATCCAGGCTATCTGCCAGACGCAGCAGCGGCGTCAAACAGAGAACCAGTCTTCGTGCCTCCGGGTCGAGCGCCTGATAGTGAGAATGCCGTTGTTGCGGCATCGACTTTCGATGAAACCGGCATAACGCCGCAATTGTCAGCCGTTCCTTGTCCGTAAACCCCGGCATATCCGAATTCGCAATCAGGTAAGCGGAATGTTTGTGGTGTCCGGTTCCACTCACGAAGTGCCCAATGTCGTGAAGAACTCCCGCTGCTTCCAAAAGCTTGCCCGCGGCGGGAACTAATTGATGAATCGGCTGAAGAATATCAAAGAGCCGAAGCGCCAGAAACGCAACGTGGCGCACATGTTTGCCCGAAACGGCGTAGCGCTTGGCCATTGATTCCACAACCCCGCGCTGCTCCTTCGAGAGCTTCGTCAGCTCCCGGCCCACCCGCCTGTTCACCAGATCGGCGATGACTCCATCCCGCACGCCTGCCGCACAGTAGTACAAGGATTTGTGTTCGAACAGTTCCAAAGCGCGCAGGAAGACTGCCGCTCCCCCGACCACGATCTCGGCCCGTCGGGGACCGATCCCCGTGATCTTCCGTCGAGCCGCCAGGTCGCTCCGGCTGAGCACTGTAAAAATATCTTTAATCTGGCTCACTGAAGCGCGCAAACGATCTGCTTCATCGCGCTTGGTCCTGGTGATCTGATTGGCTACCGAAATCACAGCCGCAGCGGTTGCCGAAGTCGCGATCGCCCGATCAAATTTCTCTTCAGAATGCTGGCTGCTAAAGGGCGCCAACTTCTCGTCGATGTAGCCCATCATTCGGTGCACTTCATCCAGTTCCGGAGGATCGTTCTTCAGAAACAGCTGTGTCAACCGCACGGCCCCTAGCGGCTTCGAAACAGCATCGATCAACTGACCTCCCTGAGTGATGATCAGTTCAGCGCTTCCCCCGCCAACGTCGATAATCAGCGTGCGCTCTTTGGGCCTTGGCCAACGCGCCTCCACTCCCAGATGTATCAACCGGGCCTCTTCCGGACCCGAGATGATCTCGACGTTCGTTCCCAGTGCCTCACTGCTGCGCTGCAGGAATTCCTGTTGATTACTGGCATCACGCACAGCACTGGTTGCGACAGCCCGCACGCCAACAACACCGAGAGCTTTATAGGCGGCTGCCATGCGGGCCAGGTTGGTACTTACAAACTCCAGTGCTTCACTGCTGATACGACCCGATTGGAAGACGCTTTCACCGAGCCGCGTCACTTGCCTGTCTTGCGCCAGAACCTTCGTTTCGCCGTGGCTTACTTCAGCGGCCATCATTCGAACCGAATTGCTTCCGATATCGATCGCCGCGTATCGTGCCATACAGGCTTTATAACAACTGCGATGTCGTCGCTTGGTTAAAGATCAGTGAATTCGTCCTAGAAGATTAAACGACAGAAAGGTAGGTCGAGTAAGACTCGTCGCGAATCGCAGTGAATGGTAGAAAGCGCAGGTTGCCAGTCGCCAGAGTCGCCTCCCACTCGGCGCTGGTTCCCCTCTTCTGTTGTACGTTGAGTAGCTCGCCTCTTGTTACCGGGCTGTTCGCCGGCTCAATCGGAAACAGGACCAGCGGCCCGCGTTGCAGCGCGACTGTATTTGGATGTTGCGCGTCTATCGCCTCGAGACGCATCGTCAGAGGTAATTCCAACTCCACATGATCGCCCGTCCGCCACAGTCTTTGAATGGCTGCGAAAGTCCCGGGCTGCACTGAGCGTGGTCGCTCCCCGTTTACTCGCAAGCGCGCCTGCTCACCGGCCCATTCCGGAATCCGCAGCCGAAGCGCAAACTCGGTTGGTTTCGAGGCTGTGATTTGAAACTCCGTGCCGGGTTTGAACGGATAATCACCAGATTGCTTTAACGACAATTGTGAGCCGCCCTGCGTCCAGCGGACCACGGACGGTATGTACAGATTGACGAAGACGCCATGCTCATCTTTGAAGTAGGTGCTGATCCGATAATCGGCCGCAATCTGCGGGAGCGTCCCTGAGCAGCATGGCCACTTGTCTGGATGAAACGTCTTGCGTGCATCGGCCCGGTAATCGGAATAGTAGAAAGCTGACCCATCCGCCTCCAGGGCTTTTGCGCCCAGCACTGTGTTGTACATCACCTGCTCCATGCTGTCGCCGTATTTCGAATCACCGGTAATGCGCAGAAGATAGCGCGTCAGCTTGAAGTGCGCATAGGACCCGCAAGGCGTTTCAAAGCTTGTTCGAATGGTTTGAAGACTGTCGCCGAGCTTACCGCGCCCCGGTTCCACGAAGTGTTCGTCCGGACCCCACCCTCCCGTCGCAAAGCTTTGCTGCTGAACAAAACGGAATCCATTCTGTGCAGCCTTCAGATACTTCGGGTCACCCAGCACCAGGTAAGCCTTTGCCGCAGAACTCAGCGCGTTGACGTGACTGTACGCGTGTTTACCAGGTAGTACATTCTCGCCAGCTGCCAGCGGATTGAAAAATTCATGGTCGAAGAGAAAGCGCTTGGCCAGCTGACGATAGCGGCTTTGCCCTGTCATCTCCCCGGCCAGAAATAAATTCTCAGGCATGGTGTAGCTTTCATCCCAGCAATGCCGGGTGAAATCTTCGCCATTCAGCATCGGTGTCTCTTGCCGCGGAACAGCACGAGCAGGGAGATATGGCTCGGCTACTTCGGTGGTTCGCGCCAGTGCCGCGGAAGCAAGAGGGTCGCCTGCAAGGGCGTGCGCCTCCACCAGCCCGTTGACCAGCTTGTCGTAGGTGTATGACGGAAAGCGGTTGTGAATGAAGAACTTCCCGTGCGGATCGATTGTCGCTGTGTACCCCTGAACCAGCCGATAGGCTTTGTCCCGCGCCTCTGAATTCCCGGTAATGGCGTAATAACGGCACAGTGCTGACACCCACTGCCCAAAGCTCGCCGCAGGGGCAAACGCTTCCGTGCCGTACCATCCGGCAAGTTCCGGACCGGGTGCTGCCAGATTCTCTCGCACGCGAAACGGCCGCAGAAGGCTGTCCTCATTCAGGCCGAGAATCACCGCCATGGTGTCTCTCAGTTGCGCCTCCTGCAGACAGTCTCCGAACTGCACCGCGCCGTAATCAAACTGGCCAAGAACCTTACCGCCTGGCTGGCGCTCGCGTGCGAAAGCTTTAACGCCTAAACCGGCCGAAACCGTGCCCCATGCTGCCTTTTGCAAAAAATCCCGGCGTGAGGTGCTCCTCATTTACGTTCTCTTTCTTTGCCTCCGGACCAGTCGCCCGCTCGCCCGGTAAACTAGTGTTGTCACCAATGTTTATCGGTTTAACGATCTCCGCAGGTTCTACGGAGACAGTATCACGGAGCCGCGCTTGCTGAGCCCGGCAGAACCCCACTTCGCTTCGCAAAATCAGTCCGAGCTCCTTGCATGAGGTCCTTGTTACAGCCGGTAAGTAGCCGTTATCGAACCTGGATCGAAGATTGGGAAGATCACCTCTGCTTCCGCTCCACCGATCGCATCTGCCGTCCATTCGAATTTGGCTTAGAGTGGTCTCAAAACTGGCCCACTTCTTGTCAGCTTCCTCCAGGCGTCGACTCTGATCCCGTCAATGCTCTGTTTCAGTTGAACGATCGGGCTATCGCGAATAGTGAGGAGTTCTTTGGCTATGAGAAACCCACCAACTTTGTCTTAGAGGACTCATGGCTGGAGTTTTCTTCGCCTGTCCAGACGCCTTACCCCGAAAACAATAAGGTACGCGCACACTGGTACCCGGCCCGCAACCAAAATCGCAAAGCAGTCGTCGTCCTGCCGCACTGGAACTCGAAGCTTCCTCAGCACAATGCCCTTTGTGCCGGTCTCCAGAGGCTAGGCATCAGTGCCCTTCGACTAAGTCTTCCCTATCACGATTCGCGCACTGCCGATGGTCTGACGCGTGCTGACTACGCGGTCTCGGCCAATATCACCCGCACCATCGATGCAACCCGGCAGGCGGTCATTGATTCTCGTTGTTGCTTCGATTGGCTCCAGCAGGAAGGTTTCGAAGAACTGGGTATTGTCGGAACCAGTCTTGGTTCCTGCTACGCCTTCCTGGTAAGCGCACATGACCCTCGCATTCGTGTAAACGTCTTTAACCACTGCTCCACTTATGTGGCCGACGTTGTTTGGGAAGGCTTGTCCACCCGCCATATTCGCGAAGGACTCGAAGGCATCATCGATCTCGACACTCTCCGTAGATTCTGGACGTGCATTAGTCCGCCCAGCTACTGGGACCTCTTTACCAGCAAGAAAAACCGTTCGAAATTCATTTACACTCGTTACGACACGACCTTCCCGGTTCCTTTGTCCCGTCAGGTAATCGAAGGCGCCCGGCGTCATAAGTGGAACCATGATGTTGCCGTGCTTCCTTGCGGCCATTACACGATGGGAGAGTTTCCGTTCAAGTATCTCACCGGATACGAAGTCTGTTCATTTTTGAAGCGCAATTTGTAGTTCACTTTTCCGATGCTTCAAAATACTTTCAATGAGCATCGAATCGCTTGCGCACTTGCACCCCTCAGCTTCGCCTATATTCACGAATGATTAACGCGCTCAAACGGTGTCTTCTTCTGCTAATTGCAACCAGCCTTACACTACCGCTTTTCGCCCGTCAGGCATTAAGCTCTGGACAATCCAGCGCGGCTAGCGGATCCCAGGGCAATGCGACCACGAACTCCGGTTCTGCCCAACCTCCTGCCATGACGCTAGCGCCTCAGTCAGGAGACCAGACCTTCCGCGGCAGCGTTCCCCAGGGACAGGCGTCGGCGACACCCATTCCCTTGAGTTTGGGTCAGGCAATCGACCGCGGTCTTAAAGCCAATCTTGGATTGCTGACTAGTGATGAGGCCAGCCGCGAATCTCGTGCCCAGCGGCTCCGTGCCCTTGCCGGTCTTTTGCCCAGAGTTAACGGTCAGATTAGTGAGACAGAACAGCAGATCAACCTGCAGGCAACTGGTTTTCTCGTTTCCATTCCGCCATCGGCCGGTTTCTCGATTCCCAAAATTGTCGGTCCTTACTCGTTCGGTCAAGCCGAAGCAAGTGCCACCATCCCGATCTTCGATTTCAACGCCATCAGTACGTTCAAGGCTTCTCGCGAGAGTGTGAAAGCTTCTCTGCTGAGCGTAAAGAATGCTCGCGACCTTGTTGTGCAAGCTGTAGGAAATGCCTACCTCGAGATCATCGCGGATGCCTCCCGAATCACCGCTACGCAAGCTGAGATCGAAGCCGACACGGCCGTGTACACCAACGCTGTCCGCCGCCATAATGCCGGCACGGCCATTGGTATCGACGTGCTGCGTTCCCAAGTCGAGCTCAAACAGAGGCAACAGACTCTCGTCGCTGTTACCAATCAATTTGAAAAGGGAAAACTGACGTTGGCCAGAATCATTGGCCTTCCGCCAGGACAGGACTTCACGGTCACTGATCCGTCTCCTTCAGTCCCCATCACTGCTTTGTCTCTGAAAGATGCTCTCACGAAAGCCTATGAGAACCGTCCTGACTTCCTGTCAGCCAAAGCAAGAGTCGTTGCCGCCGAGTTCACCCTCCGCGCCGCAAAGGCAGAACGCTATCCTACTCTGACCGCCAGCGGTTTTTACGGCGACGAAGGACTGAACTTCTTCACAAACTCTCATGGCGTTTTCACCGCCACCGGCTCCGTTCAATTCAACATCTTCGACGGTGGCCGTATCAAGGCCGACATTCTTCAAAATGATTCCGAGCTGCGAAACCGTCGCAACGAGATGGAGAACCTGCGTGGCCAGATTGACTTCGATGTGCGCAACGCCCTGCTCGATCTGAGGTCGTCGGGTGACCAGGTCGAAGTTGCGCGGAGCAATGTGGACCTCGCAAACCAGACGCTTAAGCAGTCACAGGATCGCTTCGCCGCTGGTGTCACGAATACTGTCGAAGTTGTGCAAGCTCAGCAGTCCGTCGCTGACGCTAATGAGAATCTCATTTCTGCGCAGTATCAATACAACATTGCCAAGGTAGAGCTCGCCCGTTCTCTCGGACTTGCCGAAGCTGGTATTCGCGCTTACTTCTCCAAGTAGAAGTTCCCTACAAAAAGCTCATCGACGCCGGATGAGTAAAAGCTTCGCACCGCATCTCTCGGGGTGCAAACCAGGGGATCTCCGAACAGGTTGAAGCTTGTGTTGTAAAGTACCGGCAACCCGGTCTCGCGCCCCGCCGTCGTCAACAGCAGATGGTATAGGGGATTGGTCTCCTTGTTAACCGTATGAACCCGGATGGTGTCTTGGCCTAGCGTAGCCGCTGAGAAGGTCTGCCGGTGTTCTGGCCTGACACGCCCCACTGTCGCCAGATACCGCGCATTTGGCCCTACTTCAAAATAAGTTTCAGCGATCTCTTCCGGTACCGAAGCCGCGAACTTGCGGAAATTTTCGCGGTGTTTGATGTACACGTTCAGGTTTTCGGTTGAGTACGGATTCAGAGGCGACGCGAGAATGCTCCGATTCCCCAGCGCGCGCGGCCCAAATTCCATCCGGCCCTGCATCCACGCAACAATCTTGTTGTCGCTGAGCGCCCGAACTGCCTGCTCGACAATCTCCTTATCCGTAAGCAAAAACCGAAAGCGCAGTTTGCAGTTCTCCAGAACTTGCTTGACTTCTTCGGGCGAATAAGACGGTCCCAGACACAGTGTTCTGAAGGGAATGCGCTCTTGCTCTTTGTAAAAATTGTGATGAGCATACAACGCCGCACCGAGTGCCGTTCCCGCGTTCCCCGCCACAGGCTGAACAAATACACTGCTATAACTGCTCTCCAAAGCCGAGACAAGAAATGCGTTCATGGCCAAGCCGCCCGCAATACAGACCGGGTCCGCACCTCGCACCATCTGGATCACAGCCTGGCTCACGGCAGATTGCAGGCTCGCCGCCAGATCCGCCCTTACTTCACTGGACAGCGGCTCATCCAGTGCTAATCCGCAAAGCTTGTAGAATCGCTGGCTAAATCCGCCCTGCGTCAAGCGGTCCGCATCATAAAAATCCCGATCCATCTGGGGCCAACCCGACTCACCAGTGTTCAGAAGCTCTTCAAAAACTCCCTGATAAACGGGCTTGCCGGACGCGGAAAGCCACTGGATTTTATGCTCATCGCTGCGAGCTTCATAACCCAACAACTCCGTTACGCGATTGAACAGGTCGCCCAGAGAATCTGGATAGTACAACTCCCGTGCAGCAGTCAGCTGATTGCCTTCTCCTCGGAACAGAGCAGCAGCCCGATAATCGCCCGCCCGGTCCAGACTCAACACCGCAGCCTTTCTGAAGCTCGACGCATAGTAAGCCGAAGCTGCATGCGCCTGATGATGTTCAATCACGACGATCTCACTCCGCGGGAATCGCGCCCGCAGACTTAGCTGTGCATTGCTCTCTGCTCCACTGGTGAACGGCCTGGCCAGAGCCACGCAGCCGATCTCGCCTGCGGTTACCCCAGCCACGCCCAGCGCTACCTGCAGCGCTTCGTCCGGGAACGATCCCAGCCTGTCCTGTCGTGACACCTTCGCCTGCTCCACTGCAGACGCGATCTCGCCTCCTTTGACTACACAGCAAGCAGGATCGCTCAGTAATCCGCCGAGCCCCACAATAACTCGCGGCACGTTAAACCTTCTGCAGCCTGCGTAGCGTTCGCTCTCGCCCAATGCAGACGAAGACAGCAAAAGCACTTGGCCCAACTGTTTGCCCGGTCAGCGCGGCCCGGCTCGCATTGATCAGCAGACCGGCTTTGACTCCGCGCTCCTCCGCCAGTTTTCTCAGCGTTGCTTCCACGCTCGCTTCGGTAAACTCACTCTCCCCTTCCAGTCGGCTTGCCAGCTCGTGCATCGACTCGCGGGCCCCGGGCGCATCCAGCTTCGCCATCGCTTGCGGCTCGGTCTCATAATCATCCGCGAAGTAAGCCCGCCCCTTTGCCGCGAAATCAAGCAGGGTCGTAAACCTCATCCGGATCGTATCTACTACATGCTTGAAGAACCCTTCGTCTCCATAAGGTTGCAGACCGTTCTTCTCCAGCGTCTGCGCGACCAGCGGCGCCAGAGCGTCTACCGGCATGGTTCGCAGGTGTTGCGAATTGAGCCATATGGCTTTGGGGTCAATCGGATCGGCTTCGCTGAAGTTCACCACCGCATTGCTTCGATTAACACCCTCCAGACTGAACGCGTTGGTCAGCTCATAAAGATTCATCTGCTCCCGATCGTCTTTAGGGGACCACCCGAGCAGGCACAAAAAGTTGATATACGCAGCCGACAGAAATCCTTGATCGCGATATGTGGTCACGCTTACCACAGGGCCGTGTTTGCGCTTCGACAGCTTGGCGCCATCCGGGGCGATCAGCAGAGGAAGGTGCGCGAAATGTGGCATATGGGGCCCCGCGCCCTGGAACAGCAGGATGTGCTTGAACGTGTTAGACAGATGATCTTGGCCCCGAATGATGTGCGTGATCTTAAGGTCTAAATCGTCGGCGCAGGAGGCCAGATGATACGTGGGCATTCCGTTACTGCGCAGCAGGGCAAAGTCTTCTATGTCGGCCGTCAATTTGGATTGCAGTCCGTAGACCTTGTCCGTAAAGCTCAGTTCGTATGCTGGTTCCCGCTCTACGCGAAATCGAATCACGAACGGCTCCCCGGTTGAAGCACGCCGGTCGCTTTCCTCTCTTGAAAGCGATCGCATTTCGGGATTGCACAACCATGGACCCTCCCCATGCGGCTTGTCTTCCAGATCTGCTGTTGCAGGCTTAAAATCCCGATAAGCCAGACCTCGCGCCAGCAGATCGAACGCTAACTTCCGGTGGAGATCCAGTCGCTCCGACTGACGATACGATTCATCCCAACTCAGATTCAACCAATTCAGGCCTTCGTAGATCGACTGAAGCGAAGCCTCTGTATTCCTGTCCGCGTCGGTATCGTCGATGCGCAACACCATTGTCCCTTTGTGCTTCCGGACATACAGCCAGTTGAAAATAAACGTGCGCGCGCTTCCAATGTGCAGATACCCTGTTGGAGAAGGCGCAAAACGAGCCCTAATCATGAAGCTTCAGTTTACTGGAGGCTCTTGGTTGCTTCCGTTTCGCTGCTGATTGCCTTGTGCAGATGGGCGAAGGCGTCAATTGTTAACTGCTCGGCACGCATCCCGGCTTCCGGTAAACTGTCGATCAGCGATCCATAAAACGGCTTCAGGTTATTACGCAACGTCTTTCGCTTGTGAGCAAAACATCGGCCCACAAATCGCAGCAGCTCTGCCCTGTTCTCTGCAGCCATCTGCTTTCTTCGGAAGCGTACGGCGGCCGATTCCACCTTGGGTGGCGGCCTGAATGCCGCAGCTGGCACCCGGCATACTAATTCCACATCGCACACCAGTTGGGCAGCAACGCTGAGAAATCCATAGGCGCGGGTTCCTGGTTCAGCCAGTAAACGCTCGGCAACCTCCCACTGAAGCAGAAACACTGCATCGGCAAAACGGTCGTCCAGTGCCAGGAATTTACTTACAATTGGCGATGAAATGTAATACGGCAGGTTGCCAGCAATCACGGCCGGACCCCATTGCGACAAATCCGTCTCGAGTACGTCTCCGGAGTGGACATGTAGTTTGGGTTGCAACTGAAAGTGTGCTTGCAAAAATCGAACCAGCGAAGCATCCACCTCCACCGCATGAAGCTCATCAGTTCGAGTCAGCAAATGCCGCGTCAATGCGCCATGCCCAGGGCCGATTTCTACTACGCGCCGAACGTGCTCGCCGCAGGCAGCATCGGCAATCTGTTCCAGAATGTTATCCCGAACCAGAAAATGTTGGCCCAGCTTCGGCGGCAAGCCTCAGTGTAAAACAGGCCCTAATCGAACGTGAACGGTTTGCGCTTTGAAAAATGGCGAGAGTAATAACGTTGACCCGGTAGCAGATCGGAGAACTCCTCTGTGAAGAGCTTTCGTTCTTCAGGCGCTAGACTCATCGGCCACTTGGCGTCGGAGATCCCAGCGAGAAACGGCGTATAGATGACTCGCTTCCCTGTCCGATGCGCCTCTGCTCCCAGCCACAGCCCCAGTGTAGGAGGCGTACTGCTCTCCGGTAAACGCTCCAGGACCTGCGCAAGAAAATCCGTGTTCACGACGCAAAACCGGGTCGATACTGCGTCCACCGAGCGCTGCTTCCACAGTTGCCCGAAATAGCCTGGATCGGAAATTCGCCGGCCTGCATACGGACAGACAGCATCGCCTTCAGGTCCAAACACAAGGCCCGCATCGGAGATCTCGCCCTTCCGGTTCCAGATTCTGCCCCCGATCATAACGGCATCTTTGTACAGCCTGAAAAGGCCCAGTGCTTCCCCTTCCCAATCTGGATCGGCGATCTCTAACCCGGTTTGTCTCAGGTGAATGTATGCGCATAGGCCGGCCTGTTGAGCAGTGAAATCACGCAGCTGTCGCATATTGTCCTGAACCTGAACTTCAAATGTCGCTACCTTCTCGATCCGCTCACCATGCCAGGCGAGATGGAAGTGTGCTGCTCCGCTGAAAAATCGGCTGTGCTCGATCGTAAACTCCCTTCCCTCCGGCCGCGCGTCAAGGGCACGCTGCAATACCGCCCTCTGCGATATATCAATATAAGGTTTTGCTGCTCCGTCGTCTGCAGTTGACTGCGAATGAACTCGCCAGCTGTAAACCACTTCCGGAATGTGCACCGCGTTATAGCCGGCATTCAGGAACCGTACAAATGCATCCCAGTCGGGGCTTCCCTCTGCAGCAGAATCGCTGTATACCCCCAGCGCGAGCCCCTTCTTCCGATCCATCACTCCCAAATGCGCGATGTAGGCAGAATTCAACAGGAGAACGGGATCCCAATCCGGCTTCAGAAAAGGGTCGAAGATCTGCTTCCCGATCACCTTATCTTCATCTGTATAGAGCAAGGGCGGGAATGCATTTTGCAGAATGTTCCCCGTTACAACGGCCAGTGCATCTGGGTATAGTTCGTCGTCTGCATCTACCGGCAGCACGTAACGCCCGGTTGCGTTTTCCAGGCACGTCCGCAACCCTGCAATGATCCCAGCATTCTGAGACAGGCGGCACAACTTTACCCACTTACGTTCCTTCAGTTCTGCCAAACATCGGATTAGCCTTGAATTGGTGATGCCATTATCGAGAACTACCCATTCGCACGCCCCTTGTGCATTCTGTGCTTCGATTGACTGCGCTAACGTCCCCAGATGAACGGGAGGGCTTCCTTCCCAGACCGGAGTCAGTATCGACAAGAGGCCGGGACTGGGAGCTTGCCTATATCGTGTCCTCCGGTCGGCGAGATGACGCTTCATCCACTTTGCATACGCGCGCGTCTCCCGGCTGGGGAGAAAGGAATGGAGTCGCCGCCGAATCAGGCCTTTTAGATAGTGCTTCGTCATACAGCTCTCACTTTGGTCCCATTGCTATCTTGCATAAAGGCATGAGTGAGAACCGCCAAGTGCAGTCCGCTGACGATGGACCCGGCAGCAAATTACGGCAACTTGAGGCAGAACTGAAAGCGACTCAGAAACAGCTTGCCGCGGTTGTGGAGTTATTAGGGACACATAAGAAGCAGATTGAAGATCAAGGGAGTTCGATAGCCCGTCTGGACCGCATCTTGATGGAGATCCTGACGGGTCGCACCTGGCGTACTTTGCGCGCTACCGGAGAGTTCGTGAAACGTTTTGTCCCGCGAACTGCTGGACCCGGGTCGAACAAGTTGGCTGGCCCGCGCTCGTATCTGGTTTGTGATGAGCCGATTTTGGGTGACTCACGGCCTCGAAGCGGAATGATTACCGTTCGTGGCTGGTGTCTCTGCGATGGCGGTGTCGACGCCGTCCAGGTCGACATCTTCGGACTGCCGCGGATGGAGGTAACCTCGTCGGTGGCTCGGCCTGATGTTAAAAGGAGGCATCCCGACCTCGACTTCACCGGACGCGCCGGGTTTTCTGTCGAGTTCGATTCCACTCTTCTGCCCAACGGATCTTACCCCATCACTGTTCGTATCCTCTCCAAAGGCATCGCTGTTCGCGAATCGAAAACATCAGTGGTCATCGACCATGAAAAGGGCTTCTCTTCCGAGTACGATCGTTGGATTCAGGAGTTCGAAACACCCGATACGAGGCTTTTTGAAGTTCAAGTGCCAGCTATCCTGGCTCGCCCGCTAATTAGCATTCTCCTGCCGGTTTTCAACACCGAACCAGTCGAGTTGGAAGCCGCAATTCATTCAGTAATCGATCAGTCATATGAAAACTGGGAGCTTTGCGTTGCCGATGACTTCTCCTCTCGCCCCGAAACGCGAGCGATGCTGCAGCATCTCGGCACTCAGGATGACCGGATCAAGGTTGTTCTTCGACGGGAACGAGGCGGCATCTCCAATGCCTGCAACACAGCGTGGCAGATGGCCGCGGGGGAATACCTCACTTTTCTTGATCACGACGACACGCTCGCGCCACACGCACTTGCTTACGTTTGTGACACTATCGGCCGCATTCCGGAGGCCGATTTCATCTACAGCGACGAAGACAAACTCGACGAGAAAGGCAGGCGCTTTCAGCCTTTCTTCAAACCCGATTGGTCTCCTGATCTGCTCTGCTCAGAGAACTACATTTGTCATCTTCTGGTTCTCCGCCGCGATCTTGCCGACAAGATCGGGAGATTCGACCCTGCGTGTGACGGTAGTCAGGATTACGACCTGATCCTGAGAGCAACCGCTGCCGCAAAACACATCCAGCACATCCCTAAAATCCTCTATCATTGGCGTGCAGGCGCGAACTCGACGGCAACAACGATCGAAAATAAGCAGTACGCCCTCGAAGCCGCGCAGCGTGCGCTGGACGGTCACTGTAAACGCTCTGATCTTCCTATGCACATCGAGTCCGGGATTGTTCCAGGCCGCTGGCGCGCGCGCTATCAGATATCGCCAGATGATCGCGTGTCCATCATCATCGCGTCCGGGGGCAAGGCCGATGTGCTCCGAACTAACATCACGACGCTCTTAGCCAAAACCGCTTACCCGAACTACGAAATTGTTGTCATCGACAACTCGAGGGCCGAAGCCATCAGGAAACTGGTCGACGAACTTCGGCCCAAACAAACATCAATTCGCTACATCGATTGGCGTAACAAGCCATTCAACTATTCGCAGATTAACAATGCCGCCGCTCGCCAGTGTAGCTCTCCGGTTCTGTTGTTTCTGAATGACGACACCTCCGTGATTGAGCCTGGCTGGCTCGAAGCCATGGTGGAGCTAATCAGCAGACCGGAAGTCGGCGCTGTCGGAGCAAAGTTGCTCTACCCGGATCGGCGAATCCAACACGGCGGTGTTGTGATGGGCCTCTATGATAATTGCGGGCACGCCTTTAAGGGACTAGATGGCGGAGTCTCTCACTACTTTGATTTTTCAGACGTCATTCGAAACGTCAGTGCCGTAACGGGTGCCTGTCTTATGACCAGAGCCGCCCTGTTCTGGGAGGTGGGCGGCTTCAACGAGACCGAATTCGCCGTCGCCTTTAACGACATCGATCTCTGCCTGAAGATCGGCGCATCGAATCATCGTGTTCTTTACACGCCGCATGCGTTGCTCTATCATCACGAAGCGTTTTCCAAAACTTCTAAGGACTTAGTCCCGCACCCGCAGGAAGTCGCATCGATGCGATCCAGATGGGGGAAAATAATTGCATGGGACCCATTCTACAGCCCGAACCTAACCCGCAATGATGAGAATTTCTCGCTGCGAAGCCGTTCCTAGCCATCACTGCCGGAAAATAAGCGGAGTGAACTTAATACTGATATCTCGAGTTACAGGATGCGCGACAGCAAGTACTGTTGAGAACGCCGGCAACGAAATGTTGTTGCTTTGCAAGCGCATTGGATTCCCTACGTAAGAGGCTGATGCATCCTGGACTGAATAATCGGTAATGCGCCCGTTTCCGTCAAGAATCATGTTCAGCACTACCGAAGAGCGCAGTTCCATCGGCACCAGGTTTGCATTCATGTGGTCCGCATACATAACGGGAACTTCGTAGGTAACCCCGCGCGTTGTCGTTCCGATAGTGAGTGCAAGAGCCCCAAAAAGAATAAAGCTGGAAAGGATCCCGCCGGTTGCTGGAATCGTCACGGGACGCATTAACTGGTCAAGGCGAAGCTTCCACCCGGACAAGAGTTCCTGCAATCGTGAGCCGTCATGATCGCTGATCCTGCGCCTTTGCTGCGAAGCTCTTACCTGCAAGGCGTTCCGCAAACGGGCGGGAGCTAGCGCTACCGGCAACTCGGCAAGTGTGGATCGTACCAGGCTTACTTGCTCAAACTCCAGTGAACACGACTGGCACTCCGCCAGATGTGTCGCTACCCGGGAATGCTCAGTCGCCTGCAATCGCCGGTCCACGTACTCTGCTATTCGCCGCTTTGCTCTCCAACAAGTCATCTTCGCTCCGATCTCTGCTGCCATCGCTTTAGGCGATTGCTTCGGCAAGACCCTGATCGGGCCTGTGTGTTAACTCGCGCCGTAACGCTTCCCGGCCGCGGAGGATCCTCGATTTAACAGTTCCGAGCGATACCTGTAAAATCTCTGCAATTTCTTCGTAGCTCAAATTTTGAATATCTCTCAACACGACCGCTGTACGAAACACTGGGTTGATTTGGGCCAGTGCCCGCTCGATCAGTACTCGCGTTTCACCGTCGAGCGCCAGATCATAGGGCGAGCGGCCGGGATCTTGCGCCAGGTCCATCGCTGAATCGTGATCGGCGCCTTCTTTTTCGATCGATACTTCCTGCTTGCAATGGCGTGAGAACCAGCGCCGGTGATTATAAGCCTCATTCACCGCTATCCGGTAAATCCAGGTCCGTAAGCTGCTCTGTTCCCGGAAGGAACTCACGCTTCGAAACACTTTTAAAAAGACCTCTTGCACCACATCACAGGCGTCCGTCTGGTTTCCTAGAAGGCGATACACCATTCCGTAGATCGGCTGTTCATAGCGCTCAATCAGCTCTTCGTAGGCTTCTTCAATTCCCGATCTCAATCCGCGCAGAATCCTTCCGTCTTCCTGCGATACGCCGCTCTGGGCGCCGGCTAGGATCGAGAGACTCTCCGAATTGCCTAATGAAGGATGCGCCATCGATTGAAATTCTACGCCAAACGCTTCACGAATGCCAGTTAATCAGGTAGACGCCGGGTAGCCGTGGGAAGTTCCGCCACTACTACAAACCTGGTGGTAGTAAGCTTCGTACCGGGGGATTAGCAAGTCGCTGCAGAAACGGTCCAGAGCCGTCTTGCGGGCAGCTTCCGACAGGCGCGAGTGTAGTTTCGCGTCACTCAGCAGTTCAATGAGCCGCCCAGCTTGCCGATCCATGTCGCCTACCGGTTCCATATACCCATCTACCCCTTGCGTAATCAAGTCTGGTACTCCGCCCGTCAAAGTGGCCACCGGAGGCGCTCCACAGGCCATCGCTTCCAAAGCGGCCAACCCGAACGCCTCCGTCTCGCTGGGCAGGTGCAGGGCATGCATCCGCGGAATCAGTCGCTCTATGTGATCCTGCTTCCCCAGAAAGCGCACATGCTCGTCCACCTTCAACTCGCGGGCCAGGCGTTCTGCGGGACCACGATCCGGACCATCCCCCGCCATGATTAACTCTGCGTCAACCTCTTCCCGCACCTTGGCAAAGGCATATATGCAGTCCAAAACCCGTTTCACCGGTCGGAAATTCGAGATATGCAGGATACGTTTTCGCCCTTTTGCCTGCGCTTCCGGGTCCGGCTTGTAAAGGGTGCAGTTCACAAAATTGTGAATGACCTCGATCGGGTTCCTGACGCCGAAAAACTCTACCGTCCTCTGACGCATGTACTCGCTAATCGTGGTAATGCCATCCGATTTCTCTATCGAGAATTTGGTAATCGGGAAGTAAGACGGATCTGCGCCGACCAGGGTAATGTCCGTTCCATGAAGAGTGGTCACGAACGGGAGCCGGCGTTCTGTGGTCATTTGCTGAGCCAGCAGAGCCGAGATGGAGTGGGGTATGGCGTAATGAACGTGCAGAAGATCCAGCCGGTGCCGCTCCGCCACTTCGGTCATGCGAGATGCAAGGGCCAGTGAGTACGGCGGATACAGAAATAGCGGATAATTCGAAACTTCTACTTCGTGGTAGTGAACGTTTGGCGTGTCCGGGTCGAGCCGGATCGGATTCGCGTAGCTGATGAAGTGAATCTCATGACCTCGGTGCGCAAGTTCCATACCCAATTCGGTCGCCACAATGCCGCTCCCGCCATACGTCGGGTAACAGGTAATGCCGATGCGCATGCTCCTAGTATCGGGTCACCGCACCAGGACGATCTTGCCGATATGCTCCCCACCTTCCATGCGTTGGTGAGCGTGTGCAGCCTCCGCAAAGGGGAATGTGGAATCGATCACTGGCCAGATCGGATGTTTGGAGAGTAACAATGGCCATATATCTCGTTTCAGAGAGCGCGCCACTTCGCCTTTCTCGGCGGCAGTTCTCGCACGCATGGTCGACCCGATCACTCGCGCGCGCTTCTGCATCAGCTTGCCAATGTCTAGTTGCCCGCTACGGCCTCCTTGCGTCGCTACAATTGAGATTCGCCCTTCAGTTGCCAGCGCATCGAGGTTTCTCTCCAGGTACGGCCCGCCCACCATGTCGAGCACCACGTCGACTCCTCGACCCTCTGTGTACTCCTTCACTTTGCTGACAAAATCAGATTGCCTGTAGTTGATTGCGTGCTCGGCGCCCAAACGCAGACATGCAGCACACTTCTCCTCACTTCCTGCTGTGGCAATAGAATTCGCTTCCCAGGCTTTGCTCAGCATGATCGCCGTGCTGCCGATTCCACTAGTCCCGCCGTGTATGAGTACGCTCTCGCCTCGCCTGAGTCCCGCTCGCGTAATCAGGTTGTCGTAAACAGTAAATAGATTCTCAGGTAAGGTCGCCGCTTCGACGAAGCTCCATCCTTCTGGAATAGGCAATACTTGCGAGGCAGGCACGGCGCAGTACTGGGCATATCCGCCTCCACTCAGAATGGCGCAGACTCGCTCGCCCAACTGCCATCCGGTAACGCCTCCGCCTATCGTCTCGATTGTTCCCGCGACATCAAGTCCAGGAATGTCAGATGCACCTGGAGGCGGGGGGTACTTGCCTTGCCGCTGCAGCGTGTCAGCGCGCGCGACACCGGCAGCTTCTACTCGGATGACCACTTCGCCGTTCTCCGGAGCAGGCTTGGACCTCTCCACAAGCCGCAATACCTCAGGCGCTCCGTACACTGATATTTCAACTGCGAACATGTCCCTCCGGCCTCGATGCTATCTTCTAACAATCCGGCCAACCCGTCTTGCATGAGCGCTGTCGATCTTTCTAATTACGCAGGCCTGACCGCGATGGTTCTGCTGACCGCCAACATCCTGCTTGGCCTGACTCTGTCGGCGCGCTACAACACTGTCCGGCAATGGCCGCATCGCCGACTGCCGATCTTCTCCATACACAACTGGACCGCCTATGTCGCCTTGTCTCTGATCTGCCTGCACCCGATTATTCTTCTCTTTTCAAGCACGGCCGGCTTTCATCTGATTGACGTTCTTTGGCCCCTGCATTCGCCTAAACAGACTCTGTATAACTGCTTTGGGGCCGCTGCCTTTTACTGTGTCCTCTTCGTGGTGGTCACCTCGTACATGCGCTTCCGGTTGGGGAGCTCGCTCTGGAAGAAATTCCATTACGTGTCTTATGCAGCCGCCGCTCTGTTGTTCGTGCATGGAATAC
>CAXTMN010000042.1:9965-12462 GCA_964245395.1 uncultured Bryobacteraceae bacterium | reverse complement strand
CTGATTGACCCTGAGCTCAAGAACGCTCCTCCGGATCCGCTGGACGGCGAGAAGATCCTGATCGAAGGTTGTGCGCTTTTGATCGCGATAGCCACAATTTGGAGGATCCGCTATCAGCCGAAGAAAAGATCTTTGCGGGCCTCTGTTCAGCAAACCGATTATGAAGCTCTCTGAGGTTCATTACTTTGCGGCGTTTCTTGTCGCCATGCAGGCGAACGGAGCGAACATCACCGATTCTTCTCTGCTCGATAGTCTGGAGTGGCGCAGTATCGGCCCTGCGGTAATGGGCGGTCGAATCTCCGACATTGCCGCTCTTTCGGGAAATCCGGCGATCGTGTTTGCTGCCGCCGGTTCCGGTGGTCTCTTCAAGACAACAGACGGCGGTATCACCTGGAAACCCATCTTCGACCATCAGTCGACTATCTCTATCGGGGCGATCGCAATTCAGCCGGACAATCCGCAGGTCATCTGGGTCGGAACCGGTGAATCGAATGTTCGAAACAGCGTCTCCTTCGGCGATGGTGTTTATAAGTCGGTCGACGGCGGTGCGACGTGGGTCCATGTGGGCCTTACGAATAGCGAGACTATTTCGCGAATCGTCATCAACCCACAGAATTCCGATAATGTTTTCGTCGCGGCAGTCGGACATCCGTTTGGCCCCAATGAAGAGCGCGGCATCTTTGTTACCGAAGACGGCGGCAAGAGTTGGCGAAAGACTCTGTACATCGATTCCGAGCACGGCGCAGTTGGTCTGGACATCGATCCCTCAAATCCCAAGGTTTTGTATGCCGGAATGTGGCACTTCGATCGCAAGCCCTGGACCTACACCAGCGGCAGCGAGAAAGGCGGAGTGTTTAAGTCCCTTGATGGCGGTCTTACCTGGAGCAAATTGACCGGCGGGCTTCCCCGACTGATGGGACGGATCGGCATCAAAATAGCGCCGGGTAATCCGAAGACGGTTTACGTGATCGCAGAAACCAAAGAAGGCACGCTCTTCCGTTCAAGAGACAGCGGCGAGCATTTCGAACGCGTTTCAAGCGACCGCGAGCTCGTCGGCCGCGCTTACTATTTCACTGACATTCGAGCGATGCCTGACAGCGAAGATCATGTCCTGGTCCTTTCCGATGCGCTGCTTGCATCGCGCGACGGGGGACACAGCTTTCGACGCATGTCGCCCAGTATCCACGGCGATCTCCATGCGCTCTGGGTGGACGGGCACGATCCGCGCCGAATCTGGCAAGGCAACGATGGCGGGCTTGCGGTCACCTACGACGGCGGGCAGCATTGGGAACAGGTAAACAACATCCCGCTCGGGCAGTTCTACCACGCTTCGGCGGACAACAGCCAGCCGTTCTACAACGTCACGGTCGGAATGCAGGACAATGGCACCTGGACCGGCCCGAACCGTACTCGCGAGCCTGCGGGCATTTTCAACGATGACTGGCGCATGGTCAACCCGTTCACCGGCTTCAACTCACTTACTGACCCCGACCAGCCTGAGATGCTGTTGACCGAACAGCCGGGAGGAGCACTGTTGCGAACCAACACCCGCACTCGGGAACAACAGTCGGTGGGCCCACAACCGCAGAACTATAGCGGCGCTCCTGCACGGGAGATGAAGTATCGCTTCAATTGGGACGCGCCACTCGTACGCTCGCCACATGGCAAGAGCACTATCTATCTGGCTGGTAACGTGATCTTTCAATCGAGCGATTACGGCAAGAGTTGGGAGGCGATCAGCCACGATCTGACAAACCATGACGAAAGCAAGCTAGGCAACATCGGCGGTCCGATTTCCATTGACAATTCGAGTTCGGAAACCTACGCCACCATTACTGCCCTGGCTGAGTCACCCGCCAAAAGGAATCTGCTCTGGGCCGGCACCGACGATGGCAATCTGCAGATGAGTAGTGACGGAGGCGGAACTTGGGTCAACGTGGTCGGAAACATCAAGGGACTTCCCGAGCACTCGCCTATCTCTCACATCGAACCTTCTTTTCATGATCCTGAGACAGCGTACGTTTCCGTGGATCGTCACATGTTCGACGACATGCACCCTTACATTTTTCGCACCAGCGACGGCGGGAAAAGTTGGACGAACGTCAGCGCAAGCCTTCCGGAAAAGGCCTTTGTCTGGACGATTCGGGAAGACCCACGTCAGCCAAGGTTGCTGTATGCGGGAACCGAACTGGGGCTCTTTGTGTCGTTTACTGGAGGGAGCGAATGGGTTCGCTTTCACCTCAAAAACATGCCATGGGCGATTGCGGTGCGCGACATTGTGGTTCATCCTCAGGCGAACGATCTACTTGTAGCGACTCACGGACGCAGTCTTTGGATCTTTGACGATCTCACACCTTTGCAAAAGCTCGCTGCTGACCCCGAGGGTCAATTGCAGCTATTTCCCATTCGAACTGCTCTGCGTTTTGGGCAAAGGCCAACCAGGTTCGGGTTTGGCGACAAGACCTATGCGGGATCCAATCCAGCTTACGGCGCAACG
>CAXTMN010000042.1:0-9955 GCA_964245395.1 uncultured Bryobacteraceae bacterium | reverse complement strand
GTTGAGACTACAAAGCTGGAAATTCTCGATGGCTCAGGCGTTTCGATTTGTAGCTTGCCATCCACCAGCAAGCCCGGTTTAAGTCGGGCGATTTGGAACCTCCGGTACCAGGGCACAAAGTCAGGACCTCAGGCCGTGCCTGGTTCGTACTGGATCCGCTTAACTGCAGACGGCAAAACGTACACCCAAGCGTTCCAGGTGGAGATGGATCCAGAGGTGCACGTCAGCAAAGACGATTTGCAGATCGAGTTCAACACTCTGCAGGACATTGCTCGCATGCAAACAGCCGTCAATCTGGCCCTGAAACAGTTGCCTCCCCAAGACACAGGAGATCTGGCTCGTCCGCCAGGCATGGGGCGTTCTGAAACCGGCCCGAGACTGAAAGAAAAGCTTGACTCGCTATTTGCTGTCATTGACGGGGTAGATGCTGCTCCTACGGCGGCTCAGCTTCGCTACTACGAAGAGATCAAGGGCCAGTTCAAGGCCACGATGGCCCGACTTTCAGGAGGGTTGAAGAGCGCGGCTGCGGCCGGCAGTTCGGCTGCTGCGAACCCAGCTCGAAATTGAGTAGACGCTCATCACTACGCAGAGGACCGCGAAGGCGATCATCGTGTAACGGAAACCCGAACTGCTCATCACGCGCAAGATCGTGCGTCCGAACTTAATAGCAAGCAGGCTGAGGATAAGGAACCGAGCGGTTCGGGCCAAAGCCACAATCCAGATCAACCGCCTGCGCGGGTAGGCAAGCGCACTGGTTGCCGCTATAACCACGGTAAAAGGAAATGGCGGCGGCGCCAGACATCCAACGATCAGGGCCTGTGCGCCTTTTTCGGTAATCTTGCGTTTCAAATATCTGAAGCGCCTCTCACCCGTCATCTTTTGCACGCCGGTCTCGCCAATTTTACGAGCCACAACGTCGACCAGCAGAGCGCCTGAAGTCGACCCGATTGCTGCGGTAATTACATAGATCCAAAAGTTGTGGTGGTTGCGTGCAACCAGAGCGGTTACGAGCAAATCGTTTCCAAAAGGCAGAAACAGAAAAGACGAATCCATCACGCCCATGACGAACGGCCCAAAGTAGCCGAGGTGGAACAAAAGACGCAGCAGGTGAGTGAAAAAGTTCGTCAAGTGTAAGCTGTGTGTTGTGAGACGCGAACCCATGTTGAAAGTTGCAGCTCTGGCTCCTTTGTTTTTCCTGGTCATTTCTTTGGCTCCTGCACAGAGCGAGAAGCAGATGACGAGCGCACCGAAGAATCATCCGGCACACGTGCTGGTGATTTCCCAAACGAACGGATTTCAGCACGATTCCGTTCCAGACGCCATGGCCGCCATCTACCAGATGGGACATGACAGCAAGCTTTGGGAAGCGACCCTCCGGACCGACACACAACTGATTACTAAGACCGATCCGAAGGCGCTAAACATGAAAACCTTGCAGTACTTCGATGCGCTGATCTTTGCCAGCACCACCGGCGAACTTAACCTGACTGACGCCCAGAAGACCGACATGATGTCCTTCATCAAGGAAGACGGCAAGGGCTTCGTTGGCATCCACGCTGCGCTCGATACAAACTACAAGTGGCCTGAATATGGCGAGATGATCGGCGGCTGGTTTGACGAGCATCCCTGGAGAACCTTCAATGCGCCGATCGTACTCGAAGCGCCAGATTTTCCGGCTGTCCGGCACTTTCCCAAAGCGTTCGTGAAGTATGACGAGATCTATCAGCCGAAGTCGTGGTCGCGCGACAAGGTGAATGTTTTGCTAAGTCTGGATCCGAACGAACTCGACTACAACAATCCGCGGGTCCATCGGCAGGATCATGACTTTCCGGTAGCCTGGTCGAAAATGTACGGCAAGGGCCGCGTGTTTTATTCGACGTTAGGGCATACCAAGGAGGCTTGGGACGACCCGGAGATCCGGACAATGTACTTCGAAGCAGTGAAGTGGGCGCTCGGCTTGAGCGAGGGCAGTACCGCCTCGCATCCTAAAGGCGCCAAACAGGCTTCAGCCAACGTCAATTAGGTCGGAGGTTACGCGCTTGAGCTGGCCACAGGCAGCGAAGATGTCGCGACCCCGCGGCTTACGGACGAAGCAGGGAACAACCTTGCGAATAATACTCTGAAAGCTCAGGACGCGCTCGGGATCCGGTGTTTCAAAGGGGATGCCAGGCCCTGGATTCAGTGCGATTAAGTTCACCTTGCAGTCCAGTTGAGCAATCAGGCGAAGGACACGTTTAGCATCGGCATCCGTGTCGTTTACGCCTTTCAGCAGCACGTATTCGAAGGTCAGTTTCTCCCAGGGCCGCAATGGATACGCCTTACAAACTTCCATCAGGTCGCGAAGATGATACTTGCGTGTAATCGGCATGAGTTCGCGGCGCTGATCCTCGGTGGAGGCGTTCAGCGAAATAGCAAGTTTCGGCCGAATCTCAGAGCGACCTAGCTCTTGGATTTTTGGAATGATGCCTGAAGTGGAAACGGTGATCCGCTTTTGAGACATGCCGATGCCGTTCTCATCAGTTAGGAGACGGGTCGCTTTGAGAACGTTATCCAGATTCAGCAGCGGCTCGCCCATGCCCATCATGACTACGTTCATGCGGGTATCAACGGGCTTCAATCCGTTCTCGCGAGCCACATAGAGAACCTGCCCGAGGATCTCACCCGCGGTAAGATTCCGTTCGAGGCCCATCAGGGCTGTCAAGCAGAAACCGCAATTTACCGGGCATCCAACTTGGCTGGAGATACAGATCGTATCCCGGGTGGTTTCGGGCATCAGGACGGTTTCTATAGTTCGGTTATCCTGCAACCGGAGCAGATACCGGCGGGTGCCGTCAGTCGAGTCGAATCGACGCTCAAGGGTAGGAATCCCTACTGCATTCGTAGTAGAAAGTTCACTCCGGACAACTTGCGGCAGATTTGAAATTTCCGACAAATTCGCCACTTGTTTCTTGTAAAGCGCGTCATATATCTGTCTGGCGCGGTATCTGGGCTGCCCCGGGCCGAGCATGCGTTCGAGGTCGGAAAGGTCCATTCCGACAAGCGTTTGGCCCTCAAGTCCTTGCAGCATATTGATTTAGTTTACCGTCGTAGACTCAGAAAGGCCTTCTTTTATGGTTTCTGTATCCCCTCACGTTCGCGAGATTGAGAGGGCGACCCTTCCCAATGGCCTCCGCGTGGTGACCGAGGCGATGCCGCATGTACGGTCGGTTTCGCTCGGTGTCTGGATTGGCAGCGGCTCGCGGATGGAGCGCGGCCCTGAAAACGGACTCTCACACTTCATCGAGCACATGGTGTTCAAAGGCACCACAAACCGGTCATCGGAAGACATCGCACGTTCGGTCGATTCGGTAGGCGGCGGTCTGGATGCGTTTACGAGCAAAGAACTGGTCAGCTTTAATACAAAAGTACTGGACGAGCATCTGCCCCTTGCGTTGGATATTTTGGCCGATCTGGTCCTGAATCCGTTGTTTCGGCCGGAAGACATCGAAAAGGAAAAAGGGGTGATTCTGGAAGAGATCAAGATGGAGGCGGATCAGCCGGAGTTTGTTCTCCATGAGAGCTTCATCAGTAACTTCTGGAAAGGGCATGGGCTGGGCAAGCCGATTCTGGGCACTAAGGAGACGGTAAAGAAGTTCGGACACGAAATGCTGTTCGATTATTACAACCGGGTGTACTCGCCTCGCAATCTGGTGATCACGGCGGCAGGCAATCTTGATCACCGGAATATTGTTCGGCTGGTAAGAGATAAGTTCGACGGATTGAGCGACCGGAGCATGTTGCCGGTGGACACAGTTCCGAAAGCGTATGCGCCGATCATTCTGAAGAAGAAAGACTCGCTGGAGCAGGTTCATATTGCGATTGGCGTTCCGGCGTACAGGCTGGCTCATGAACTGCGGTTCCCGCTTTACGTTCTGAATACGGTGTTGGGCGGCGGTATGAGTTCGCGTCTGTTTCAGAACATCCGCGAGAAGCAGGGACTGGCCTACGCGGTTTACTCGGAGCTGAATCTGTTTAGCGATACAGGCTGCTTTACGGTTTACGCAGGTACGGGCGCGGAGACAGCCAAGCAGGTAGTAACTTCGGTTGTCCATGAATTGCGCGAGTTGAAAGAGAACTTGATTGGCGTGGACGAACTGCGACGCGCGAAGGATCATCTGAAGGGCTCGTTGATGTTGAGCTTGGAGTCGACGTCGAGCCGCATGTCCAATCTCGCTCGCCAGGAGATGTATTTCGACCGGTTCATTACCATGGACGAAATGCTGGAGAGCATCGAAGCGGTCAGCCGCGAGGAAGTCCAGATGATCGCGCAGGAGTTCTTCCAGACAGAGAATATTGCGCTGGCCATGCTGGGCCGGTTGGGCGATACGCACGTCGGTCGCGAAGATTTGGTCTGTTAGTTTCATGGCGCAGTTGCGTTACACGACACCGCACGGGATTTCAGTTACCCGGACAGCCTCTCGAATTCCTTACTCTCGCGGATTGCACAAGCTGCTGAAGCAGCTTGACAGGACGCGCGGCGTTTATCTTTCATCTGGTTACGAATATCCGGAGCGCTACTCGCGTTGGGATGTCGCCAGCGTCGCCCCTCTGCTCGAGATTGTTGGACATCACCGCGAGATCGTGCTCAACGCCCTTAACGGCCGGGGGCAAATTTTGCTCGAACTGCTCCATTCGAAGATCGCAGATCACCCTCACTGGGATTGTTCATCACGCGACCGGAGCAGTGCACGGCTGAGTCTCAGGCCGATGGCGGACCGTTTTGCAGAAGAAGAGCGAAGCAAACAACCGTCACCGCTCTCTCTCCTGCGAGCTTTGACTGACGAGTTCAAGAATCCTGAAGATTCTCGCCTCTCTTTGATTGGGGCGTTTGGCTACGATTTACTTCTTCAGTTCGATCCGATTCAGCAGCGCTTGCCGCGAGAGAATCATAAGACTCTCCATCTATTTCTGTGCGACGACATTTACTTTATGGATCGCAAGAAGGAAGTGATCGAGCGATACCAATACGACTTTGCGCGTGATGAACAAACAACAGCCGGGCTGGAGCGTGATGCTTCGCCAATTCAACCAACCTTGCCGGTGCTGCAACAGAGCGAGATTCATTCCGATCATTCGCCCGAAGAGTACATGGCGAAGGTGGAGACCGTTCGCGAAGGCATGCGCCAGGGTAACTTTTACGAAGTGGTTTTACGGCAAACGTTCAGTGCTCCTTTTGCGGGCAGTCCGTCGGAACTTTTCCGACGAATTCAAAAAACCAGCCCCAGTCCTTACGAGTTCATTCTGCAGATGGGCGATGAGCAACTGGTAGGCGCATCTCCGGAAATGTTTGTGCGCGTAGAGAATAAAAATGTCGAGACCTGTCCCATCGCGGGTACGGCCCGGCGATCGGGTGATCCGATACGCGACGCGGAGAGCATTCGGGAGCTGCTGAATTCGACCAAAGAAGAGTCGGAGCTGACCATGTGCAGCGACGTGGATCGGAACGATAAATCACGAGTGTGCGTGCCGGGCTCGGTGCGGGTGATTGGCAGGCGGCTGATCGAGTCGTATGCGGGGTTGTTCCACACGGTCGATCACGTGAAAGGAACCCTGAGCGAAGAGTTCGATTCGCTTGATGCCTTCCTGACACACATGTGGGCCGTGACGATTATTGGCGCTCCAAAGAAGGCCGCGGCACAGGCAGTAGAAGATCTGGAGATGTCAGCGCGGGGCTGGTATGGCGGCGCAGTTGGTCTTCTGAACCTGAACAACGGCGATATCAATACCGGCATCACCATCCGAACCGTGCACCTGAAAGAGGGCGTTGCAAGGTACTCGGCGGGCGCGACCCTGCTGTACGATTCGGATCCGGCTGCGGAAGACGAAGAGTGTCGCCTGAAAGCAACGAACTTCTTTCGGGCGTTGAGACCGGTTGCTGTCCGTGACGACACGAAGACGCAAATGAAGCGAGTGGGCGAAGGTGTTCATCTGCTCCTGGTGGATAATGACGACTGCTTCATACACACACTGGCGAACTACGCGAGGCAAACGGGCGCGCGCGTATCGACGTACCGGGCCAATGTGGCATTAGAGATGATCGACAGCACGAAACCGGACATCGTGCTGATCTCGCCGGGACCGGCGCGGCCGGCTGATTTCGGAGTGCCGGCACTGGTTCGGGAACTAGCGCGGCGTCAGGTGCCGACTTTTGGCGTCTGCCTTGGTTTGCAAGGAATCGTGGAGGCGTTTGGCGGTGAACTGGAAGTTCTTGGATACCCGATGCACGGCAAAGGTTCGCTGGTGATGCATGAGGGACAAGGTGTATTCGACGGCCTGCCGTCGCCTTTTACGGTGGGGCGGTATCACTCGCTCTATGCAAACCGCGAGAGTTTTCCGGCGTGCCTGGAGATTACGGCAGAGTCGGAGGATGGTGTGATTATGGGTGTTCGCCACCGGGAACTGCCGATCGAAGCCGTGCAGTTCCACCCGGAATCGATCCTGACTCTGGAGCGTGACTGCGGTCTTCGGCTTATGGAGAACATGATCGAGAGTTACGCACGCTCCGCAGTAGCGGCCGAGCAGAGCTAAGCCGTGGCCGACCGGGCGAGCGTGGCGATCGTAGGGGGAGGCTTAGCAGGCCTGGCAGCGGCGGCGGCACTCGGGTCCGCTGACTACACAGTCACGTTGCTTGAAGCGCGTCCATACTTAGGGGGTCGGGCGACTTCGTATCCGCTGAACACAGCGGACGAAGAAGCCGGTCCAACGATCGACAATTGCCAGCACGTGCTGCTGCGATGCTGCACAAACCTGACGGACTTTTACGGACGTCTGGGCGTGCGAGACGAGATCCATTTTCATCGCGAGTTCTTCTGGATCGAACCAGGCGGCCGCGTTTCGGTGATGAAACGCGGAATGTTTCCGGCGCCGCTGCACTTTACTGAGTCGTTTGCGAAGCTGCAATTCCTGTCATTGGCGGATAAGGTGTCAGTCGGCGGCGGACTGTTGGCGGTGCGCTACGAGTACGGGAAGCGCGAAGATCTGGAACGTATCACGATGATGGAGTGGCTCCGTGAGAAGAAGCAAACTCCACGGGCTATAGAGCGGTTCTGGCGTCAAGTTCTGGTTTCGGCAATCAATGAAGATCTAGAGCGCATGGCAGCCATTCACGGCCTGCAGGTGTTTTATCTCGGATTCCTGTCGAGTGCCCGTTCCTACGAGATGGGCATTCCGGCAGTTCCGCTTGGGCAGCTCTATTCAGAGGAGGCCTGGCGGCAATATCCAAACGTGAAGATCCTGCATCGCTGCGCAGTGAAGCAGGTGCAGATTGCAAACGGTCGAGTCAGCGGGCTCAAAGTAGACGGGGACGCGGTGAAGGCGGATGCTTACGTGCTGGCAGTGCCGTTCGAGCGGCTGTCCTCCATTGCGCCGGACCTGCCACTCGACTGCAGCATCTTCGGACACTCACCGATTACGGGTATACACCTCTGGTTCGACCGCAGCGTAACGGATCTGCCCCATGCGACGCTGCTGGACAGAACGATCCAGTGGATGTTTAACAAAGGCGAAGGGCGGCATATCCAGCTGGTGGTGAGTGCTTCGCGAAGCCTGAACCAGATGCCGCGGCAGGAAGTGATCGATCTGGCATTGAAAGAGCTGCGTGAGTTCTTTCCCAAAGCGGCTGAAGCGAAGCTCGAACGTGCTCATGTGGTGAAAGAGGTGCGAGCGACGTTCTCGGCGGCAACGAATCTGGAGGAGCGAAGGCCGATTAGTCCAACGCAGTTCCCGAACCTGTTTCTGGCAGGCGACTGGACTCGTTCGGGTTGGCCGGCCACGATGGAGGGCGCCGTGCGCAGCGGCTATCTGGCTGCGCAGGGGGTGACTGCAGCATTGGGAAACGGGCAGAAGTTTCTTTTGCCCGATGTGGCTTGAGTCGCCTACTTTCGACTGGTGGAAAAGCCGACACTCACGAAGTAACCAGGACCAGCTTTACAGTATAGATATGCGGGACAGATTGAAAGGAATCGTAAGCGAGAGCGCTGCACCATGGGCGGTAAGCGATCGGCCGGCGATAGCGTCGCCGGCCTTTCAATCCTGCTTGCCGCAGGAGGTGATGTTACATGCACCTCGTACTGAAGGTGGTCTCGTTGTTTGGGACTATCGTGCTCAAGCTGCGGTGGAAACACCGTTAGCTTGAATACGAGAAGGAGCGGCAGCGACGAACTGCCGTTTCCTTCTCCTTCAGTCATAACATAAATCGAAGCAGATTGAAAATGGACTGTCACGACAACCGGAATTTTCCTCAAACCCGGCTTTTCGAGTAGGCGAATGGAGAAGAAGATGAAAGTTCTAATGGTAGGGGCAAGCGGCAAATATGCCAGCTATGTTTTGCCCGCATTGAAGGAACGTGGCGCAAGCGTTAAAGCCCTTGTCATGAGTGCGAAAAAGCGAGCAGATGTCATTGGTCGAGGAGCAGACGAGGCCGTCGTAGGAAATCTCAAAGATGAGCAGAGTTTAAGGAGTGCTGCCGAAGGCGTAGACGGCGTTTTCCATATCAACCCTGCCTTCGAACCGAACGAAGCCGAGCTCGGTATTGCGATGGTCAATGCAGCCGTGGCGGCAAGGGTAAAGAAATTCACTTTTTCCAGCGTTATTCACCCCTCCATTTCCAAGATGAGCAATCATTCCGGGAAGCGTCCAGTGGAGGAGGCACTGTTTGAATCCGGTTTAGTCTTTACCGTGCTCCAACCGACCATGTTTATGCAAACACTCGCGAACGGTTGGGCGGAGGTCACCGAAAAGAGTACGTTCTCGCTGCCGTACCCAAACGACAAGCGAGCGAGCTATGTGGACTATCGCGACGTGGCGGAAGCAGCTGCTATCGCACTCACGAGTGACAGGCTCGATTATGGAACGTTTGAGCTTTGCGCACCTGGAATGGTGAATCGGGTAGAGCTCACAAAAATCATGTCTGAGGTGCTCGGCCGAACGATCACACCTGCCGAGATTACCTTTGATCAATGGGTGAAGCAAGCTCAGATACCAGAAGGATCTTTCCGGGACGGCATGCAACGCATGTATGCCAACTATGCCCAATACGGTTTTCCGGGCGGTAATGCGCTTGTCCTTCGCGCCATTCTAGGTCGAGAACCGCGAACGCTCAAAGAATTCTTCGCTGAGCAGACGCATGCACATAAGTAAATCTGCCGACACGGACCGAGGCGCAAAAGGAACCTGCACATGCCGAAATCATTGCGAGTGGGAATCATCGGAGCCACAGGCGGGTGGGCCAAGGACTCACACGTCCCGGCCGTTCAGAAATTGGCCGGCCTCGAACTGGCGGCCGTTGCCACCAGCAACCAGCCATCGGCCGACGCCGCCGCCAAAGAGTACGGTGCAAAGGCGGCATATGGTAGCGGGGCTGACCTGATCCGCGACCCCGACATTGATATCGTGACCGTCGCGGTGCGGGTTCCCGATCACCGCGAGCTGGTCCTGGCCGCCGTGGCGGCCGGCAAGCATGTCTACTGTGAGTGGCCGCTAGGCCGGAACGTGGCGGAGGCCGAGGAGATGGCCGCCGCTGCCCGGGCCGCCGGCGTCCACACGGCCATTGGCCTGCAAACACGGGCAAACCCCGCTGCCCGGCAGGCCCGCGAGCTGGTCGCGTCCGGCCGGCTCGGACGGGTGCTCAGCGTCCGGGCCTACTCGACCACGGCCGGTTTCGGCCCTGACATAGAGGACGCCCTCGTTTACCTAGAGATGCCAGAAAACGGGGCCAACCTCGTCACCATCCAAGCTGCGCACACGCTCGACCTGGCCGTTGTGTTGGCCGGCCCGTTCGCCGGAGCGAACGCCTTGGCCACGACGCAGTATCCCCGGATCGCGGTCGGCAAGGACAAGGTAACGCAGGCAAGAACGACGTTCGACCACATTCTCGTCCAAGCCAGGATGGCGTCCGGCATTCCTATTTCTATGGAGG
>CAXTMN010000041.1:0-37785 GCA_964245395.1 uncultured Bryobacteraceae bacterium | reverse complement strand
GGCCTGAACCGATGCTGGCGACGGCGGTAACGAAACCGCCGTCCGGCTCGCAGTGGCTTTACGAGATTAAGTGGGATGGCGTGCGCGCGCTTTGCCGGATTGAAGGCGGCAAACTGGAAATTACTTCCCGGAACAGGAATCGCTGTGATGCAAAGTATCCGGAATTGCACGGCTTGCCGGATTGCGTGAATGGCAAGGATGTCTGGCTTGATGGTGAGATCTGCGTACTTGATGAGAACGGCCGGTCACGGTTTGAGTTGATTCAACCGCGGATTGCGGCCAATGCTTCCACAGTTCCGCGACTTGCCGAGACAACACCTGCAACGCTCTTCGTCTTTGATGTTCTTTATGTAGACGGATATGATTTGCGGGGTGCAGCGCTCGAAGACCGAAAGAAGGTATTGGCCAAGCTGGTTGTACCGAACGAGCACATTCGTATTTCTGACAGCTTCGATACAGAAGGCGAGCAGATGTTCGAGGCGGCGCGAAAGATGGGGCTGGAAGGAATTTTAGCTAAGGATCGCAGCAGTAAGTATGAGGGCGGGCGGTCCGCCCGGTGGCAGAAGCTGAAGGTACTGAATGAGCAGGAACTGATCATCGCGGGTTTCACCAAGGGTGAGCGCGAGTATTTCGGCGCCTTAGTGTTAGCAGTGAACAAAGATGGCGAGTTGCGGCACGCCGGCCAAGTAGGGACCGGATTTGATGCCAAGAAGATGAAGGCTATCTACACGCGCCTTCAGCCGCTGATCCGGAAAACGAGTCCATTCAGGGTAAAGCCGAACATCCGAACCGGTTTACGAAATGTGACGTGGGTTGAGCCGGAGCTTGTCTGCCAAGTGCGTTTTTTGGAGTGGACAGACGATGGCGTGCTGCGGGCTCCGGTTTTCATTGCGCTTCGCGAAGACAAGAGGCCGGCTGAAGTAGTCAGGGAAGAGACGAGCGAACCAATCAGTCAATTACCAGCGGAGGGGTCGACAGCAGCACCGGAGGCAGCGGAGCAACTGGACTTAAGCGGGCGCGAAGCTGCGGTTGAGGTAGATGGACATCGCCTGAAGTTTACAAATCTTGAAAAGGTTTTCTTTCCCAAAGAGAAATGGAAGAAGCGCGACCTTTTGACCTTTTACGATGCAGTTTCGCCCTGGCTTCTGCCTCATCTAAAGGATAGACCGTTGTCTTTGAAGCGCTATCCAAACGGGATTGGGTCAGACTTTTTCTTTCAGAAGAACGCGAGCAGTCACTTTCCGGACTGGATGCGCTGCGAGCCGATTGAAGAGGGCCACCCCAGGAAGACGAACCATTATCCTGTTGCAAACGATCGCGCGACTTTGCTTTACCTGACGAATCTTGGATGCATCGACCAGAACCCGTGGACCAGCCGCATCGGGAGTTTGGATCACCCGGACTGGATGCTGTTAGATATCGACCCGGTTGAGACAACCTATGACCAGATTGTGGAAGCAGCGCTTTTGGTCCGCGGGTTATTAGACACTCTTGGTCTACTTGGATTTCCGAAAACGACCGGTGGTGACGGAATGCACATCTATGTTCCTCTTGAACCGCTCTACAGTTTTGAGCAAGTCCGCAGTTTGGCTGAGTTGATCGCACAGCTGGCTGTCGATCGGGAGCCAAATTTGTTTACCACGCCGCGCAGTGTCGAGAAGAGAAAGAAGGGGCGCGTGTATTTCGATTATCTTCAGATCGGGAGTGGCAAAACAATTTCTGCACCTTACGTTGTGCGAGCTTATGAGGGCGCACCGGTAGCAACGCCGCTCGACTGGAAGGAAGTGAAGAAGGGCCTTTCGCCTCACGATTTTCGGATAGACAATACCATCGATCGCTTCCGGGTGGTTGGTGATTTGTTTCGACCGGTGCTGGATGGCGGGCAACGGATCGAGGACGCCTTGGAGCGTCTGACAGGATGGGAAAGTGAACCTCAATCCCCGTCGAAGGCGCCGCCGAGAGCTGCGGCTAAAAAGGTCAAGAGATCGTCGCGGTAAGACAGCGCCATTCTCCGCAGGCAAAAACCTCCGATCCGGGTATTTCTTTGAAAAAGACGTCTGCTTCGGCATCTGGAAAACCAGTCAGGATCAGAGTTCCGCCCTTGCGGGCAATCCGCTTCAGGTCGTCCAGGAGTGAGAGCAGCACGGTTCCATTGATATTGGCAATGGTGATATCGGCGAAGCCGCCGATCAAACACGTCGTGGGGCCAGCGACCAGCATTGCTGTCATGTTGTTGAGCTGAAAGTTTTCTTTTGCCGTGACAAGAGCAGCCTCGTCGAGATCGAGCCCGACTGCAATACCGGCTCCCAGATGCAGGGCGGCGATCGCCAGAATGCCCGACCCTGATCCGATGTCGACAACCCTCGAGCGAGGCTTAACAGAGCGCTCCAGGGCTTCGAGTGCGAGCTGGGTGCAAGGATGTTCGCCGGTCCCACAGGCAAGACCCGGGTTGTGAACTAGACGAAGACGGCCAGATGGTGTTGGTTCCAGACACCAGGGCGGGGCAAGAAAGAAGCGATCGCCGACGAGTCTTCCGGGCCAAGCTGCTTGGGTCTGTTTGACCCAATCGACTTCATCTTCGCTGTGCCACTTGGGCGAGTAAGACGAGAAGTGTTGAAGGAGCTCTGCACGTCTGTCGTTAGTTTCGAACCCGGCCAGCAAGGTGATCGCTTCGCCCTCAGCAGACTCGCTAATCGCCAGCGTTCCCGCTTCCCAGAGATCGAAGGAGACAGATTCGTAAACGCTCAATGGGCAGGTAAGGCGAAGCGAGTACACGAACTGCTACTCGAGCGACGAGACAATGGCCATTTCTGGCGTGGTGTTTGCAACAGGTCCGGGCACAGTTATATTCCATCTACGCGCCCAAAGGTGAAGAGTCAGCAATCCCCATAAGTGGTATCCGAGGTTCTCCTGGCGAGAGAGATGCCTTTGAATCAAGGCACTTACTGAGGCGGGTGAAAAGATTCCCACCTTGCGGACGTTTTCCGGGCTGAGGGTATCGAGCAATAGATGGCGCAGTGGCCCACGAAGCCAGTCGTGCGCCGGAATGTCGAGACCTTCCTTGGGCCTGCTCAGAACAGCGGGCGGGAGCTTGCTGCGCACTAACTCGCGAAGGAGAAACTTGGTCCGTCTGCCCCGGATTTTTAAGTTGGCTGGCAACGTTCCGGCAAATTCGACAATCCGGTGATCTAAAAAAGGCGGTCGCACCTCCAGGGAGTGGGCCATGCTCATGCGATCGCACTTATAAAGTATGTCGTCCGGCAAGTAATAGTGCTGGTCGACGAAAAGATAGCGGTTCACAATATCCGAAGCAGGCGGCAGTCCATTGAGAGCGGCCGGAAGGGCAGCAGTGTCGCGCTGTGGTCCGGTAAACCCCAGCCGTGAGAGTTCATCGGTTCGCGAGGTGCCATTCCAATAGAAATGAGCGTCGTCAGCAGGGAGCAGAGCACCGGCTAAGAAGCGCTTCAATTTGTACTCTAACCCGATTTTCTCATCCGAAACGGGAAGGCGATTAGCAATGCCAAGAGCCAACTGGAGGATCGGACGGGGCAAACGGCGGACACTGCTGGCGTACCGGTCCGCCAGATAGGTCTGGTAACCCCCAAAGATCTCATCAGCCCCTTCACCGCTCAGCGCAACGGTAACGTGGCGGGCAGTAAGCTTCGATAAAAACCAGACCGGAAGCGCACCGGCATCGGCGCTCGGCTCATCGGAATAGTACGCCATGTCGTGAATGGCACTTGTCAGATCAATGCCGGTACTGAGATCGAACTCGTGGTGCAACGTGTTGTACTGCGCAGCCATCAGCCGGAAGTATTCGCTTTCATCAAAGCGCCGGCCCTTAAAGGAGATCGAGAAAGTTTCCAGCTTGCGGGATGTCGCCTCCGCTGCGTAATGGAGGATGGTGGAGGAGTCGAGACCGCCGCTGGCCCAAATGCCTAGTGGAACATCGGAGATCAGATGCTCCGAGATGGAAGATCTGAGTAGCCGGTCAAGTTCGGCAGAGGCTTCGGACAGGCTTTGCTCACGAGGCGCCATGATGTTTCGCCAATATGGTTCGCTGGTGATCGTTCCGTTTAGAAATTCCAACCAGGTCCCTGGCACGACTTTATCGATACCCTCGACGAGCGTATGCGGAGTGGGAACGTAATTCAGCGACAGAAAGTAACCGAGGGCGATATCCGAAAGGCAGCGGGGGATGTCCGGATGTTCGAAAATGGCTTTCAGTTCGGACCCAAAGTGAAGATTACCGTTGCGCAGGGTGTAGTAGAGGGGCTTGATGCCCAAGCGGTCACGCACCAGGACCAGGCGGCGGGCTGAGACTTGCCAGAAAGCGGCGGCAAACATGCCGCGAAGACGAGCGAAAGACGCTAGATCCCACTGAGCAAAGGCTCGCAGCACTACTTCGGTATCACAGTGAGACTGAAAGCGATGGCCGAGGCGTTCGAGCTCAACCCGCAGTTCAGCATGATTATAAATCTCACCGTTGAAGACCAGCACTAGATCACCGTCTTCGGTTTGCATCGGCTGATCGCCGCTCTGAAGATCGATGATCTTTAGACGGACAGCGCCCATGGAGATTTCAGCTGATTCGAAGTATCCCTGTTGATTGGGACCGCGATGGCGAATGCTCTCGACTGCCCCTCTGATAATTTGTCTCGCCGGGTTGAGCCCGAAGTGAGTAAAGCCCGATATACCGCACACGATTCAACTACTCCAAAACGACGGAAGCAGAGCGGGGATCGAGAATCCGCCACTTTGAATCGGCATTTGTTCAGCAGGCCTCAATGCACCGAGCGTAACACGATCAGAGGTCTCTTCAGCCATGCCAGGGAGCAGATGTCAACGGGAGCTTTTTCGCTTTTATATAGAATCGTAGCGGGAGTCAAAGATAACTGATGGCGAGTGCAGGTGCAGGTCTCGAAGGCGTAGTTGCCACTTCCTCGAAAATTTGTTTTATCGACGGCAATGAGGGCGTGCTCAGCTACTTCGGCTACAACATCCATACGCTCGCCGAGAACGCTACGTTTGAAGATGTGATCTTTCTGCTTTGGAACGGCAAGTTACCGAACCAGACGGAACTCGCTGAGCTGAAAAGATCGCTCACTGCTGAACGTGAACTTCCGTCAGAAGTGACCGCGTTTCTGAAAGGTGTTCCGAAAGACGCTCAGCCAATGGATGTGCTGCGGACTGCTGTTTCGATGCTGAGCCTATACGACCCGCTTGCACGAGACAACTCACGGGAAGCGAACGTGAAAAAAGCTGAGAAGCTGATGGCGCGAGTTTCTACGATTGTCACAAGCTTCAACCAGCTTCGAAGCGGCAAGGAAGTGGTCCCAGGAGATCCAGCACTCGGCTACGCCGCTAATTTTCTCTACACGTTGACGGGTAAGAAGCCGGACGAAGTGATGACGCGGGTCTTCGACATCGCGCTTATTCTTCATGCGGATCATGAACTCAATGCCTCCACATTCGCAGGGCGGGTAACAGCGGCGACGTTGTCGGACATCTATTCAGCCGTCACATCTGCCATAGGGGCTCTGAAGGGTCCGCTCCATGGGGGTGCAAATGAAGATGTCATCCGGTTATTACTTTCAACTAAGTCCGTGGACGAGACCATTTCCGTAGTGAAGCAGAAGCTCGGGAACAAAGAAAAGATTGCCGGGTTCGGCCACCGGGTGTACCGCGTTCTGGATCCGCGAGCTATTCATCTTAAGAGACTCAGCGAGGAACTGGGACGTCGTACCGGGCACGTAGAACTGTTTGAAAAATCGAAGTGTGTTGAGGAAACGGTTCACGAGATGAAAAGTTTAAATCCGAATGTGGATTTTTACTCGGCCTCGACCTATTATTCCTTAGGAATCCCAATTGACCTTTTTACGCCCATCTTTGCCGTGAGTAGAATGTCGGGATGGACGGCTCACATCCTCGAGCAGTACGGTAACAACCGGCTCATTCGGCCCCGGGCAGATTACACGGGCTCAGCAGACGGCATGAGTTGGATTCCAGTCGACGAGCGTTCCTAGGCACTAAGGACGACCTCCGCCAATGTGCCGGACGTGCAATACGAATACTAAGAATGCACGATCTTAACTTCTTCCGCAATCACCTGGAAACCATTCGCGATCGCCTGGCTACCAGGGGTTTTGAATTGACCGTTGATGCCTTCCGCGCTCTCGATTTGCAGCGGCGTCAACGGGTGACCGAGAGTGAACAGCTGAAAGCAGTACGCAACAGCGCGACGGTGGAAATAGGGAAACTGCGCAAGCAGGGCATCGATACCGCTGAGCGTCAGCAGGAAGTGCGATTGATAGGTGACCGCATAGCGAAACTGGACGAAGAAGTGCGGACGATCGACAACCAATTTCGCGACTTTCTTTCGCGGGTGCCGAACGTTCCTCAGGAAGACGTCCCTGTTGGCAGGACCGAGCAAGAGAATCGGGAAATTCATCGCTGGGGAACACCGCGTTCGTTCGGATTTCAGCCAAAAGCTCACTGGGATCTTGGATCAGAGTTAGGCATTCTCGACCTGGAGCGTGCTGCTAAGATCACCGGGGCGCGCTTCGCAGTCTATTGGGGTCAAGGCGCCAAGCTGGAACGAGCGCTGATCAATTTCATGCTGGATGTGCACACCCTTGAGCATGGATATCAGGAAGTTTTGCCGCCGTTCCTGGTCAATTCCGAAAGCTTGTATGGAACCGGGCAGTTGCCCAAGTTTGCCGAAGATTTGTTCCGCTGTGAAGGACACGATTTGTGGCTAGCGCCCACAGCTGAAGTGCCGCTTACCAACCTGTATCGGGATGAGACACTGAACGGCGACCTGCTTCCAATCTCTCTTTGCGCCTACACGCCGTGCTTTCGCAGCGAGGCAGGCTCTTATGGACGAGACGTAAGAGGCATCATCCGGCAGCATCAGTTTCAGAAGGTGGAACTGGTCAAGTTCACGCGGCCGGAACAAAGCGTCGAGGAGCACGAGCGGCTGACGCGGCACGCGGAACTGATCCTGGAGAAACTGGAACTGCCTTACCGGCGCGTTCTGCTGTGTACGGGCGACACCGGTTTCAGTGCAGCCAAAACGTACGACCTGGAAGTCTGGTTGCCTGGGCAAGACGCGTTCAAGGAGATTTCCTCGTGTTCCAATTTCACAGGGTTTCAGGCGCGCAGGGCGCAGATCCGTGCGAAGAGCGGAAAGAATAAGTCCGAGTTTGTCCATACATTGAATGGCAGCGGATTAGCAATAGGGCGGACGTGGGTGGCTCTCGTTGAAAATCATCAGCAGGCAGACGGCAGTATCACCATTCCCCCGATTCTTCAGCCTTACTTTGGAGCGGAACGAATCGCGCGTACTGACCAGTGAAATATCAAGCAGGCTGCTTTGAAACCTGGATCGCAAGACTGAATCTTATATTGGATCAAGTTCAAAGCTGCAGCTATAGCGTAAGCTGATCGAGAGGAAAATTATGCATCTTGGCCTAGTGGGTCTTGGGCGCATGGGCGCAAATATGGTGCGGCGTTTGCAGAATGGCGGTCACACCTGTACCGTATTCGATCTGAACGCCGACAATGTGAAGAAGCTTGTCGGAGAGGGTGCAGCAGGTGCCAGTTCGCTGGAAGATCTAGTGAAGCAACTGCCTAGACCGCGTGCTGTTTGGATCATGGTTCCGTCCGGAAAGGCTACCGAGGCCACTGTTCAGGCTGTGGCAGCCGTGATGGAAGAGGGCGACAGCATTATTGATGGTGGCAATAGCTTCTACAAAGACGATATCCGCCGCGCTGCGGAACTGAAGAAGAGAGGCATACATTATGTCGATGCGGGCACAAGCGGCGGCGTATGGGGCGTAGCCCGAGGGTACTGCTTAATGGTGGGCGCCGACGAAGATGCGTTCCAAGTTTTGGAGCCGATCTTCAAGACGCTCGCGCCGGGATTAGGAACTATCGACAGGACTCCCGGATACGACAAAGTGGCTGGGACAGCAGAGCAGGGCTATCTTCGGGTCGGGCCTCCGGGTGCGGGCCACTTCGTAAAGATGGTGCACAACGGCATTGAATATGGCGTCATGCAGGCTTATGCCGAGGGCTTCGACGTCATGATCAACAAGAATTCGACTGCCTTACCGGAGAACGAGCGCTACGAATTAAGCATCCGTGATATTGCGGAACTCTGGCGCCGGGGAAGTGTTGTCGGATCCTGGCTGTTGGACCTTACAGCCATGGCGTTGACTGAGAATCCGAGCCTGTCTGAATTCACAGGGCATGTGGAAGATTCGGGTGAAGGACGCTGGACGATTAACGCAGCCATTGAAGAGGCGGTTTCGGTAGAAGTACTAGCGTCGGCTTTATTTACACGGTTCAGGTCGCGTAAGGAACATACGTTTGCCGAGAAGGTGCTGTCGGCAATGCGATCGAAGTTCGGCGGGCACGTCGAACTGCCAACGGGCGGGTAAGTCACTCTAGCTCGGGTCCTGTCGGCGTAATTAAAACGTGAAGGACGTGCTCCGACAGGATCTGAGTGCCAACGAACGAGATCTCAACTAACTCTCCATGCTGAGTTGCTTCGCGTTGGTACTGATCAAAAACAAAATTTCCCAGAGAGTAGAAGATGCGGCCAGATCGATATCTTTCTTCCGGCTGAATGACGTGCGGATGGTGTCCGATGACGAGCGTTGCGCCGGCATCGATAGCAGCATGAGCAAACTCGATCTGTTTGGCCGAGGGGCGCGGCATATATTCGACTCCATTGTGCATTGAAACGACGACAATGTCGGCGAGCCGACGTAGCAGCGAGACATCTTTTCGCATTCTCGCGGAATCTGTAAGAGCAATGCGCGGGTCAATATCCTGCCAGTTGCCGTTCTGTTGATCGAACGTATATCCAAGGAAGCCGAAGCGGATACCTTGGCGCTCTATGATCACTCCTTTGTGCGTCTGTGCCTCAGATTCGCTGCTTCCAACGGGACTGATGGCGTGCGAACGGAGCCATGCAACGGTATACTCAACGCCTTGAGAACCGCAATCGCGCGAATGATTGTTTGCAGTAGAAGCTACAGTAACTCCGGCGAGCTGAAGGCCCGCGATCATTTCAGGAGCTGCATGGAAGATTAGACCGCCAGCATAGTATCGGCCGCGATCGGAGAAGGGTGTCTCCAGATTGATAAAGCTAATATCTGCAGAAGACATGATCGGTGCAATCTTGCGGAACGGCAGCGCCGGGTCTTGAGTAGCAAGGATCGAGCGACGCACGCCGCGGGAAAACATCACGTCCCCTGCAAAGATGATCCGGTTTAAGGGCGGCTGTTGATCATCTGACGCTAATTGCTTATTGGCGCGGTGTACGCGCGAACAGGCGAGCGAAAGAATGAGTATGAGGGCAACAAAACGGATGTCACAGCCTCGCCGCCGCTGCTTTGTCCAAGAACCAAACAGCCCGGTCCGAGCCACGAGTCGCAACCTGACAAGGATATCGGAGCGGATCATCAGGCCCGTTCAACACCTGGTAGACAGGTTCTGCTTTATCAGCGCCAGCGACCTGCAGTACAGTATGACGAGCCGCCTGCAAAACGCCAGGCAACAGCGTTACCCGATGGCTACGAAGCTTCTCAACCCATACGGCAGCGGCAATCCCAGTCTCATTCGCGATCAAAGGGTCGCCTGGAAAAAGACTTGCTGTATGAGCATCGGGACCGATCCCGCGATGAAGAAGATCGAATACCGGCAGCTGCTTCTCAGGCAGCGCAAAGAAGGAAGTAATGGCCTCGATGTAACCGATGGCGCCCTCCTCTGGAGTTAACTCGCCGTGAATACGATGGATGTTACTGTGCGGCACTTTGGCTGGAAGAAAGAGCGCCTCATTCGCCAGTTTGAAATTGCTCTGGTCGTCATCAGGAGGAACACAGCGCTCGTCGACCCAGAAAAAATGAACTCTCGACCATTCGAACTCAGACTTGGCCAGGTTTGCAAAGAGAAGTTTTGGAGTTGTACCGCCAGAGATGGCGAAAGTAGCGCGCTCCTGCTTCTGCAAAACAGCCGAGAGAGTCTGAAGTACAAATGCAGAGCATTCGTCCGCCGATGCTGCCGGGGTGTCGGCGATTCGCAGATTGTCAGCGCTCACGCAGCAACTCCTGCGCACGTGTAAAAGCAGCGTTGAACGCCGGATCGCTGCCGATTACCGCGAGTTCCTCGTTCATCAATGAATAGAGAGTCGGATCAGTGTAGGTGTAGCTTCGCTGACGGCCATTAGTGCTGTGCAGACTCATACATTCGGAACCGGTCCGTTCAAAAGTGATTGTTTCCGAATCGGAGCGCAAGATGAGGTGATGCAAGCCTGGACCAAAGCCCTGGACGTTTACGAACGCGACCTCGGCGCGGTAAAAAGACGATAGCCAGCCCGCTGCGTACATCGCGCAGGAGCTCGGCTTTTCGCCGCTAAAACCAACTTCGACGTGGTGAAAGTCGGCGAACTTTGTGGTTCGAGAAGGATTGTCGAAAATCTGTGAAATTGGCTGGCGCCAGGATGTGAGGCGCGTCCACTCGAGATCCGCAACGGCTCGGCCTTGGGCGCGAAGACGGGAGACCTGGTCGAAAGCTGCTGAAGGTTCCTGATCGTGAGTGTCGATGATGATTTTCGTCGAGAGATCGAGCACAGCCTGGAGGCCGGCCTTTTCCGAATCGCTCGCCGAAGGATCAAGAGCAGCTTTGTGACGGCACCAGAAAATCACCGGTAGGTCAGCGGCAGTGAGACCGACCAGAGTGGGTCCGACATTAGGCCAACTTTCAGGGCGCGCGGTGATTTCGATCTGTTCGCAACAGATCTGCTGGGCTTTGCCAAAGGGCTTCCAGCATTGGGCAAAGACCCGCGCCTCTAAGTCTTTTTCGGCTGCAGAGGAAACCCGAAGAACGATGCCGCGGCTAGGATGCTCACGCATCAATTCAGAGATGATTTGAGATTCGGAGGAGCCGCCGGCAGGCTCATCGGTCGCCACAATCAAGGTCATCGCGCAAGCGCGAAGAACGGTGGGCTTACCATGGCCTTTTTCCTCCTCTCCGAGAGAAGTCCAAAGCTTTCCCAAACCTTTGAGAATCTGTTCCGGTTGGGCGGGTGAAACTAACGTGCTGCTCATGGCGTTCTCCAAACATGCCCCTGGCGGGCTAACATCTCGTCAGACGCTTTCGGTCCCCAGGAACCTGCAGCGTAATTAGGAAAGTCGAATTTTGAGTTGGCCCACACATCCAAGATGGGCTGCACAATCTGCCAACTGGCGTCGACCATGTCCTGACGCGTATACAAGGTCGGATCACCTGCCATGGCATCCAGTAGAAGTGTTTCATAGGCGGTGGGCGACCGCTCTCCGAAACTCGATCCGTAATTAAAATCCATGGAAACGGGGCGGACGCGCATGCCGCTGCCGGGGCTTTTTGAAAGGAAGCGCAATGAGATTCCTTCTTCGGGCTGAATCCGGAGAACAAGGAGATTAGGGCGGGCTTCCCGGAGACCTGCTTTGGTCTCCTGGGTAAAAAGACCGAGTGGGGGCGCCTGGAACTGGATGGCAATATCCGTAACGCGCTTCGGCATGCGTTTTCCGCTGCGAATATAGATTGGCACACCCGCCCATCGCCAGTTATCGATGAAGAATGTGACTGCCGCGTACGTGTCGGTTTGAGCATCTTTAGCCACGCTGGGTTCCTGGCGAAACCCAGGCAGGTCCTGTCCGCCGACCTTTGCCGGACCGTACTGCCCGGCAACGGCGTATTTAGAGACATCTTCCGGCTTCATGACGCGAACCGAACGGAGCAGTTTGGCGCGCTCGTCTCGAACGTTATTAGCATCGAATACGTTGGGCGGTTCCATGGTAACGGTCGCCATCACCTGATTCAGGTGATTCTGTATCATGTCGCGGAGAGCGCCGGCTTCCTGGTAATAACCACCGCGACCTTCGACACCGATCGATTCGGCTGCTGTAATCTGCATGTGATCGATGTAACGGCGATTCCAGAGCGGCTCAAAGATGCCGTTGCCGAAGCGGAAGGCGAGGATGTTCTGGACGGTTTCTTTTCCAAGGTAATGGTCGATCCGGTAAATGGCCGATTCATCAAAAACTTTGTGGATTTCCTCGTTGAGTTTTCGGGCGCTGTTGAGATCATGGCCGAACGGCTTCTCGATGATGACCCGCCTCCAGCCTTTCCCTTGCTGCAAACCCTGCTTGCCTAACTCGAGGATGGCTTCGGCGTAGTAGCTGGGCTGAGTCGAAAGATAAAACAAGACGTTGCCAGCGGTGTCATGACTCTTCTCTACTTCTTCGAGCTTGTTACGTATATCCGCGTAAGAAGCAGAGTTGTTAATGTCTCCGGCCACATAGAAAAGGGATTGGGCAAAAGATTTCCAGACGTCTTCATCGAACGGAGCATCTTCCAGGAACTTCGAAACCGATTCCTTCATTCGCTCCCGGAACTGGTCATCCGACATCGGCGTCCGAGAACTACCAATCACGGCGAAGCTGGACGAAATCCGGCGCTCGTAGAACAGGCGATAGAGCGACGGTAAGAGCTTCCGCTTCGAGAGGTCGCCACTAGCTCCGAAGATAACGATGGCGCAAGGCGGAACCCGGCGGTCAAACCGTAAAGGATCCTGGAGGACGTTTACTTCTGGACTCGGTTGAACAACGACACTCATGATCTGTAATGATAATAAGTCTCCTGAGATCGTCAAGACGAACTTTTGCGTCAAACGAGTGGATCGAGCAGCAAAACCATTTATGAACGATCAAAGATTAGTTTTGGCAGTCCTTACAGACCTGATGTTCAGAGTGAGGATTGAAGATGCTGCCAGGCGTGCTGGAGTTGCCGTGACCTTCGCTCAGACTCAGGAGCGAGCCTTGGCGGAAGCCAAGAAGCAGCCTTCCCTGGTCATCTTTGACCTGGATAATGAAAGCGGCGCCCCGACGGACACGATTGCGCGGTTAAGAAGTGATCCGGAAACGAAAGATCTGCCGCTGCTCGGATACGTTTCGCATGTGCAGACAGATCGAATCAAAGGTGCGCAGGAGGCAGGTTGCAACAGAGTGATGGCTCGCTCCTCATTCGTTCAGAAGTTGCATGAGCTTTTGGCAGGGCAAGATTAAGCGGCTTTTCTGGAAGTACTTTTCCGGGCCGCGGTTTTTCTTGCGGACGATTTTGCACCTGTCGACTTCTTTGTTGAGCTGTGTTTAATGCCTGCCTTTTTCGCCGTTGCGTTCTTGGCGGGCTTGGGGGTATTAGCTGCAGCGGACTTCTTACTCGCTTTTCTAACGCTCTTGCTGCTAGTACCCGGAGCGGCTAAGTGCTGAGCAGCAGACTTTCGCCTCCCGGGATGTTCCTGTTCATGCTTGTCGAGCTGTTTCCTGCGCTTCGCTTTGAAAGCCTTCTCTGACGGAGTTGATTTCGATTCTGCCTTCGGTTTGCAGCTTCCCTGACTGTTTGGTTTCTTGCCGGGCACCGGTTCGTAACCAGGCCAGCACCGATTCTCGTTTTTGGATGGCATCTGTTCTTTCTCCAAATAGACACGAGAACCTGCCAGGCGATTTCAAGCTGAAGCGGTCGTCTCAAGCTGGCGATAAGTTGCGTGAGCGGATCACGAGATAGATGGGCAATCCACATAGAACAATCAGAAGTCCTGGCCAGGTGCTCGAAGCCCTATAAACAAAGAGCGCGATCAGAATAGCGCTTGCGCCCACGATGTAGAGGATCGGCACCAGCGGGTAGCCGAAGGTTCTATACGGACGTTCGAGGCCGGGACGGGTAAATCGAAGCCGAATGACTCCAGCAATGGTCAGTATGTAGAAAATGAGCGCGGCAGAGATTACGTAATCGAGCAGGTTACTGTACAGATTCCCGTATTGGTGAGTGTCTGTGTTAAATGTGCGCGGCAGGACGAGTGCAGAGGCCCAAATACCCTGTACGAGCAGTGAACGTCCTGGGACGTGTGCTTTGTTTAGTGTGGCTGCACTTCGCAAAAACAGGCCGTTCTGGGCCATGGCGTAATAGACACGCGGACCGGCCAGAACCAAACTATTTACGCATCCAAAGGTAGAGATCATGATAGCGATCGCCATGAGGGAACCGCCCCATCCAGGCGCTATGACGTCAAGCATGGCTGTGGCAACCCGGTCTGAAGGCGCGTTCCGAATGGCTGAAAGAGGCAGAGTCAAAAGATAGCTCAGGTTCGCTAGTAAATAGATGGAAATAACAACCGTAGTTCCGATAATCAGAGACTTCGGCAAAGTACGCCGGGGATCTTTCACTTCTCCTCCAGCGAAGGTGATGTCGTGCCAGGAGTCTGCTGAAAAAAGCGCACCTGATTGCGAAACGAGAATCGCTACCAAGAGCCCGATCGATGTCATTGCAGTCATACCAGAGATCGGTATTGTTGTGGTTCGGTCCCAGAAATGAGTGAAGTTCGCTTCGAGTGCCGCGGCATTCCGGCCTACCAAGATGCCGAGAAGGATCAGACCCACTAGAGCACCGGTCTTAGCGATGGTGAATAGGTTTTGAACAATTTTTCCGTAGCGTATGCCGAGCGTGTTGGTCCAGGTGAGCAAGACGACCACAAACACGGCGAGCAGTTGCGCAGTTGAAAGCGAGATAGCGTAACCACTGGAGAGGTGGATGGGAGGAATGATGTAGGATGCCTCTGAAATGGCCGGGAATAAAATACCTGAAAAGCGCGCAAAGGCAACGGCAACGGCGGCGATAGTTCCTGTCTGAATGACCGTGAACAGCGTCCAGCCATAAAGAAAGCCCCAGAGCGGTGAGAATGCTTCGCGCAAGTAGACGTACATTCCTCCTGCCTCGGGCATCATGGACGCAAGCTCGCCATAAGAGACAGCGGCGGCTATCGTCAGGGCGCCAGCAAGCACCCACGCCATAAGCAGCCATCCGGGGCTGCCGATTAAGCGGGCCATCTCAGCCGGGACTATGAAAATACCGGAACCAATCATCGTTCCAATCACGATCATGGTGGAGTCGAATAGCCCGAGCTCGCGCAGAAATCCCGATCTCTTGTTGTCACGATCGTTCTCAACGGTAGAGGTGTTCATAGCTGGAAGTTCTGAAGACGAAGGTAGCAGCCACTCCACACGATCTAAGCTGATTTGAGTGAAGGGTATAGAATGCCGGGGACACTCGCATCATGCCCGTCTCCCAAAAACTGCTGAGCCTAAGCCCTGTCGACTTGGTTATCATCACGCTCTACTTTGTGATGGTGCTTGGAATCGGGCTGTACCTTAAGCGCTTCACAAAGACCGGTGAAGACTTCTTCCTTGCGGGACGAGACATGAGCTCGTGGATTGCCGGGCTCAGCTTCGTAGCAGCCAACTTAGGATCACTTGAATTGATGGGCTGGGCTGCCTCTGCCTATCAGTACGGGATGTTAGCCACGCATTGGTATTGGATCGGCGCTATTCCGGCGATGCTGTTTCTCGGCATAGTGATGATGCCGTTCTACTACATTTCGAGAACGCATTCGGTCCCTGATTATCTGAATTTGCGATTCGGGGAAGCTTCGCGGACACTATCGGCGGTCACCTTTGGACTGATGACCGTGCTGATGAGTGGCATCAATATGTACTCCATGGCTTTGGTTATGAGGATCATCCTGGGCTGGGATATCAATTTTAGTATCTGGGTCTCTTCGATCACCGTAGCGGCTTATGTCTTTCTCGGTGGGCTGCTTTCGGCAATCTTCAATGAAGTTTTGCAGTTTTTTTTGATCTGGATGGGCGCCATTGTCGTTTCCATTCTCGGTTTGATCGAAGCGGGGGGGTGGAGCGGGATGGTGGGTCGTATTCACACCAACTTCCCGGGTCAAGAGTACACGCATTTGTGGGCTGGCCTCGGCTCATTTACAGCGAATCCCATGGGGATTCATTGGACGGGTATTGTTTTCGGGCTTGGCTTTGTGATCGCCTTCGGCTATTGGACTACTGACTTCCTGGTGGTGCAGCGGGTACTCGCCGCACAGGATCTTCGCAGCGCAAAGATGGCGCCGGTCATCGGGGCCGCATTTAAAATGGCGGTTCCTTTCATTGTCATTCTTCCGGGTCTATTAGCTCTTGCGGTGTTACCGGAAAAGCTGGTAGGTGAGTCACAAGCTGGTCCGGGTATGCATACCTATAACGAGGTGCTGCCGCTGATGCTGGCGCGATATTGCGGCCCCGGACTTCTCGGTCTCGGAATCACCGCCCTGATCGCCGGATTCATGTCCGGTATGGCCGGGAACGTGAGCGCTTTCGCAACTGTCTGGACGTACGACATCTATCGGGCAGGTTTTCAGAAGAACAGGAGCGACGCTCATTACGTATCCGTAGGGCGCTGGTGCACGCTTCTGGGAGTTCTGGTCAGTATCGGAACGGCATATCTGGTGATGCAATTTCTAAGCATCATGGACTATGTGCAAGCTCTGTTCAGTTTCTTCATCGCGCCGCTTTTTGGGACCGTGATTCTTGGCATGCTTTGGAAGCGAGCCACGCCTGCGGGCGGCTTTTGGGGCCTCCTTGCTGGAACCGTCTCTTCCATTGGTATGTTCACCTTGGTTCAATTGCATCCTTCGGCAATCGGTTACATCGCACTCTCTCCGAACGCTAAGGGCATGGCCGAAAACATGTATCGGGCCCTCTGGTCCTGGATCATTTGCGTGGCTGTAACGGTCGCAGTGAGCCTGATAACCACACCGAAACCTGATTCAGAGTTGGCCGGGCTGGTGTATGGCGCAACTGTGATTCCCGGCGACGGCGATTTAAAGTTTTATCAAAGGCCTCTATTTTGGACCGGCATTGTCCTCGCCGTCTTCATAGCACTCAATATAATCTTCTGGTGAAGGTCCTCTCATGCACGGTCCTGGCAATCTCTCAATCTGGTTTTTTATCGGAGTGCTGCTGACAGCTTACGGAGTAGTTATCACTGCGACTGGCCTGTATGAGCTCGTCTCGCCTCCTGCGAACCCGCCAGTCCTCGCAAACCTGCATGCAACGATCTGGTGGGGGGCTGTTCAGCTGGTGATTGGCTTGATTTACTTTGTTAGGTTTTATCCACGGAAACGATAATGGCAACTACAACGGGCCTGAGCCCGACACTCGGCTTAATCATTGGTAATCGGGGATTCTTCCCGGATCATCTGGCGGCGACGGGACGGGAAGAGATGATTCGGGTATTGACGGAGAAAGGTGTACAGGTCGTCGCCGTAAGCACCGAAGAAGCGAAGTTCGGCGCCGTGGAGACCTTTGAAGAAGCCAAGCGCTGCGCAGACCTATTCAAACGCAACGGAGAGGCGATCGAAGGGGTCATTGTCTCGTTGCCGAATTTCGGTGATGAACGCGCCATTGCTGATGCATTGCGTTTATCCGGTTTGCGTGTGCCGGTTCTGATTCAGGCTACGCCGGACGATCCCAAAAGAATGACCATCCGTGACCGCCGTGATAGCTTTTGCGGGAAGATGTCGGCGTGCAATAACCTGATGCAGTATGGAATCTCGTATTCCCTGACAAAGTTGCACACGGAGGCGCCTACTTCGAAGGAGTTTAGCGAGGATCTGGAGTGGTTTTTAGGTGTGTGCCGAACGGTGCGGGGCATGAAGAATTTGCGGGTCGGATCAATCGGCGCGCGTCCTGCGGCCTTCAACACTGTTCGATACAGCGAAAAGCTTCTGGAAGCAAACGGGATTTCGGTTATCACTATTGACCTTTCGGAAATCCTGGGCCGGATCCAGCGAATGGCGGACGGCGATGATGCCGCGCACAAGAAGCTGAGCGACATTAAACAGTACGTATCGACCGCAGATGTGCCCGAAGCATCGCTAATCAAGATGGCCAAGCTAGGCGCGGTGATCGATGGATGGATGCACGAACAAGACCTGAATATCAGCGCCGTCCAATGCTGGACGTCACTTGAAGAGTACTTCGGCGTAGTTCCCTGCACGGTGATGAGCATGATGAGCAACAACCTGATGTCGAGCGCGTGCGAGGTGGACATCGTGGGGGTTGTCAGCATGCATGCGTTACGGCTCGCATCGCAAACTCCCAGTGCGCTGCTCGATTGGAATAACAATTATGGGGACGATCCGAACAAAGCGGTTTGCTTTCACTGCAGCAACTTGCCCAAACACTTTTTCAGTGAAGTCAAAATGGATTTCCAGGAAATCATTGCTGGGACCGTCGGGAAGCTGAACACTTTCGGAACGTGCGTGGGCCGGGTTAAGGCGGCTCCGATGAGCTTTGCACGGTTTTCAACACGCGACCGCGAAGGAAAGATCCGAGGCTATGTCGGCGATGGGCGCTTTACCGACGATTCGCTTCAGACGTTCGGCGGCGCGGGCGTCGTGGAGATTCCGCGAATGCAGGATTTGCTTCACTACATTTGCCGCGAAGCTTTCGAGCACCACACGGCAGCAAATTTAGCCCATACATCCGCAATTGTTTACGAGGCCGCGACCAGATACTTGGGTTGGGATGTGTACTGGCATAAGGCATGAGCACGATCGTCGCGGGAGTTGATTTCGGCACATTAAGCGTGCGGGTGTCGATCTTCGACCGGGATCAAGGAAGGCTCGGTGCAGCGGTCGCAGAGTATTCGCTACATCGCAAGCGCAGCGACCCCGATTTCGCTACCCAAAGCCACACCGACCACATGAATGCACTCGGGTCGGCAATGCGCAAAGCGCTGGAGGCGGCAGGCGTTTCTGGTTCTGCTGTGAAAGCGCTCGCTCTAGACACCACCGGATCGAGCGTCATTCCGGTCGGCGAAAATATGGCGCCGCTGGACGAATATTATCTTTGGTGCGATCACCGTGCTTGGAAGGAGGCCCGTGAGATAACCGAACGCGCGCATGCTTCCAAGCTCGAAGCCATCAACTGGTCGGGAGGCGTGTATTCGTCCGAGTGGGGTTTCTCGAAGCTGCTGCACTGGCTTCGTCATAATTCCGATAAGCGCAATCAGCTTGTTTCTGCGTTTGAACATTGCGACTACGTGGCCACAGTGCTTTGCGGCATTCGCGATGTCGAGCAGGCTCCCCGCAGTATTTGTGCCATGGGGCACAAGTGGATGTGGAACGAGTCATTAGGCGGTTTGCCTTCAGAAGAATTTCTTGCGTCCGTCGATCCGCTGCTGAGTGGCCTTCGCGAGAAGTTAGGAGGACGCTATCTAAGCTCTGACCAGATTGCGGGAACACTAGGTGAAGAGTGGGCCGGGAAGCTCGGTTTATCGCCTGGAATACCGATACCAGTGGGAGCATTCGACGCACATTGGGATGCAATCGGTGCTGGTGCAAGATTGGGCGACGTGGTCAACGTAATCGGGACTTCGACCTGCATGATTGGGCTAAGTGCAAGCACAACTCTGGTACCGGGTGTATGTGGCGTCGTGCCGGGGTCTGTTGACCCTCAGCTAACAGGAATTGAAGCAGGCCTGTCGGCTGTAGGCGATATCTTCGAAGCAATTGCCCGGCGAGCGGGATCGACTGCGGGTGAGTTGTCCAAAGACTTGGGCTCCTACCAGGCGGGCCAAACCGGTTTGTTGCGCATGACGTGGGACAACGGTGATCGCACGGTGCTGGTAAATCCCGAGTTGGGCGGAGTTACGCTTGGATGGCACTTAACCAGCACTGCGGCGGACGAGCTATTTGCTGCCATTGAAGGCACCGCTTTCCATACGCGAGTAATCCTCGACAGGATGGAAGAGCATGGCGCGGCCGTCCACCGCATCATCAACGGCGGAGGCATACCGCAGAAAAACCCGGTTCTGAATCAGGTTTATGCGAACGTTCTGAATAAGCCGATTCTGGTGCCGCAAGGTGATGTGACAAGCTTGGGGTCGGCGATATTTGCCTTCATGGCAATCAAAGCGTTTCCCGCGATTGAGGATGCACAAAAAGCGCTGTGTCCTCCGTACAAGATCTTCGAGCCAGACCCCGCGAGCGTTGCCGTTTACGAACAGCTTTACCGGTTTTATAAGCGTTTATATTTCGCTCTCGGCGACAAGAACTCGTCTTCAGTAGCGATGGGCGATGTGCTTCCGGAACTTAGGAAGATCGCTGCAGCGGCAAGGCAAACACAATGAGCTTGGATTCATTGCGAGACGAAGTTTTTGAAGCGAATCAAGAATTGGTGCGTCGCGGGCTGGTGGTTTTTACCTTTGGCAATGCGAGCGGCTTTGACCGTCCGTCCGGCAAGGTAGTCATTAAGCCCAGTGGCGTCCCGTATGACGAGATGAGCCCGAAGGATCTAGTTGTGACCGATCTGGAAGGACAGATCCTGGAGGGATATCTTCGACCATCATCCGACCTTCCCACTCATTTAGCTTTGTACAAGGCATTCGAGGGCGTGAACGGAGTCGTGCACACTCATTCTCGTTACGCCACAGCCTGGGCCCAGGCGGGAGTGGAGATTCCCTGTTACGGGACAACTCACGCTGACTATTTTCAAGGTGCAATTCCGGTGACGCCTTTTATGACGCCGGAGGAGATTCAATCGAGTTATGAGTGGAACACGGGCATGGTAATCATCCGGCGATTAGCCGGAATGGACCCGTTAGCGACACCGGCGGTGCTGGTCTCGAGCCACGCGCCATTTTGCTGGGGACCGTCGGCCACGCAGGCGGCACATACGGCCGTAGTCGTGGAAGAGTTGGCACACATGGCTTTTTTGACCTGCACGATTAGAGCGGACGTAGAAGGTATTTCAGAAGCTCTGCGCGATAAGCACTTTCTTCGTAAGCATGGGCCTGGAGCCTATTACGGGCAGCCTCTAAAGTGATTTTCCGTCTTGAGGGATAATTAAGCCCGTTAACGTGGTTCAGGTCTGAACGCCAAACGGCTTGGCCCATGCGCTAGTTCATATTCCGGCCGGTCTCGATCGATCTGGCGCCAAGTGTGCGGCATATAGAATGCGCCCTTGATCTGCTGTGTAGCCCGCACCAGGATCGACGCGCATTCAAACTGGTAATCGTACTCTTGATACTCGTATTCAGAACCCGAGGCAATATGCTCGATCGTAACGTCTAGCTGGTACACACCTGGTTGCAGCCCAAGTTCAGCACAAGAAAATTCTATGCTGGACGGTCCCTCTTCAAGCGTTAGCGGTACGCCATCGAGGGCTGTCGTCCATTGAGCGGCCATAACCCGGTCACTAGCAAAGAACAGAATTGAAACCGAAGCATTGGACGTTGCACGGTGAACGTTAAACTCGACGCGAGCCGTTAGAGGTTCTCCCGTAAAGAAACTCCCTGTTCGCTCGCCTTCACTGTTGTATAGCCTGACATCGGTGATCTCTGCAGAACGAAGTTCACCAGGCCGGGGAGGTTTTCTTTGGAAGATCGCACCTTTGGTGTATTCGCGAATCACTTCGTCCGCCGGTCCGTCTGCCTTGATCTCTCCCTTTTCCATCAGGATCACTCTTTTGCAAAGATCTCGAACCGCCGTCAGATCGTGCGAGATAAAAACCAAGGTGGTTCCCTGGTCATGGAGTTCAGCAATTCGCTTCTTGCACTTTTCTTGAAACGCAAGATCGCCTACCGCAAGAACTTCATCGAGCAGAAGGATCTCGGGTTCAAGATGAGCGGCAATAGAAAACCCAAGCCGAACGTACATACCGGACGAGTAACGCTTTGCAGGAAGATCTATGAACTGGCGAATGCCGGCGAAATCGATGATGCTGTCCAGCTTGCGTGTAATCTCGGAGCGCCTCATACCCAGGATCGAACCGCTGAGATAGGTGTTCTCGCGGCCGCTAAGCTCAGGATGAAATCCCGATCCAACCTCAAGCAGCGCGGAAAGACGGCCATTGATAACGATCTCCCCTTCGGTAGGTGTGGCGATACTTGACAGGAGCTTCAAGAGCGTACTCTTGCCAGCCCCGTTATGACCGATAATTCCCAGCGACTGACCCCGGGGCACGTCGAAATTAATGTTCCTGACGGCCCAGAAATCTTTCATGGCACCGGACCTGAACACCTTGTCGAGAAAGCCTCGGGATGCCTGGGACTCGTCCTGAACGCGATACCGCTTCGAGACAGATTTGAGTTGAAGATCGATCATTACTATTTCAATAAGACAGTTACTTGCTGGCTTAGATGATGTCGGCCATCGTTGCTTCGCGATACTTGAAGTAGAGATAGGAGGCAATCAGAATGATTGCCGCCGTAACCGCCGAGTAGGCCAACAGCGAAAGATCAGGTCCAAGACCCTGTACCAGGACCCGCCGGAAGTTCTCGACAATACCGACAATCGGATTCAGTTCGTATAAAAGCCGGAAGCGATGAGGGACATCGCCAAACGAGTAAACAACTGGAGACCCAAACATCCAGAGTTGAAGAATGAGGGGCATAGCGATGCCGATATCGCGAAACTTCACCTGAACCGCACTGAGTATTAGCGAAAAACCCGTAGCAAGCAGGAACTCGATCAGCAGGATTGGGATGACGTTTAGCGCCTGGAATCCGACGCTGACCCGGTAAACAGCCATCATGCCCGCCAGTATCACAGAAGCGATCAGAAAATCCACGAAGGCAGCGAGCACATAAGTGAGCGGAATGATCTCACGGGGAAAATACACCTTGGTGATTAGTTGCGTGTGTGTTACTAACCCGGTGGAAGCTGTGGAAAGGGAAGTCTGGAAGAAAGTCCAAGGCAATATACCTGCCAGCACAAAGACAGAATAGTGATCTCCGTGCTTCGGCATCTTGGTTAATGAGAAGACGGCCGTGTACACGAGCATCAGCGCAAGCGGCTGAAGCAGCGCCCATCCCAAACCCAATGCAGATTGTTTGTAACGAACACTAATGCGATGGACGGTAAGAGTATAGAGAAGATCTCGATACCAATACAGTTCTGTGATCCCGTCGACGATGATTCCCGGAGAGAAGGAGACCGGACGAATCACCTTCACGCGCCGTGCTTGGGTAGTGCTCGCAATAGGCGGAGTTGTCAGGATTTCTTGCTCAACTTGCATGAAAGCGGATATCCTTAGTGTGGCACGCGCAATAAGCTATTAAGTCCAATCTGGCTACATATTGGGCCCTGGTGCGGGTTCAAATGACCGGAGTCACTTATTTGTGGCGAAGACGTGAAGAATCTCTCATGTGGAGCGTGCCGGCTCATTTCCAAGCCGACGTGACAACTCGGGTATGCAAATACTTCTCCTTTCACCTCGGCAATGCTGGCCCCCTGTAAGCGGAGCCAAGCTGAGGGAGTTTTACCTGGCGCGCGCTTTGGGTGAGAACGCTTCCCTGACGCACATTTCGTTCAACGAGCCTGGCCAGAGTGCTCCAAGCGGATCCGACCTTCCGTTTTGTGATCAGATTCTGTCTCTGCCCCGCCCCGCCCTGTACACTCCGGGCAAGATTGTCCGCGGGTTGCTCGGGCGCTGGCCGCTACCGGTGGTGAATTACCAGTCCACTGACATGATGTCTCTGATACAGGACGTCACAGCAAGAAACCGGTTCGACATCATTCATTTTGAAAGCATACACATGGCCGCTTACGCTCCGGCACTGCGGAAGCACACCGACGCGTTGTTCGTGTATGACTGGCACAACATCGAATCTGAGCTCATGTTTCGTTACGGCGCCAATACCCCTTCAATCGTTCGCAAACTTTATGCGAGGCTGACGGGAGCGCGTTTGTCCGGTCTCGAACGTCAGATACTACGCGACGGGTCTGCGCACGTGGTGTGTAGTGCCCGTGAGCAGATCAACCTTCATCAGATATCGCCCACCGCTCGCCTCGCGATCGTGGAAAACGGCGTTGACGCGCAATCATTTACTGCAGTTGACAACCATGCGGGAGACCCGCATCGGATCATTTTCGTCGGGTCGATGAATTATCACGCTAACATCGAAGCCGCCCGTTACTTCGTGCATAAGGTCTGGCCTGATCTACGAAGCGGCCATCCACATTGGCGGCTGACGCTGGTCGGCTCCAGCCCTGCTCCCGGTGTTCTGGAGTTGCAGCATCAGGCGGGCGTGGAAGTCACAGGAACAGTACCGGATGTTCGTCCTTATTACGAAAATGCTCTGGCGTCCGTTGTCCCCCTGCAGACCGGGGGAGGCACGCGGTTGAAGATCCTGGAAGCAATGGCCGCCGGCGTTCCGGTGATTTCGACTGCAATCGGCGCTGAAGGGCTTGCGGTAACTTCCGGAGAAAACATCTTGATCAGCGATTCTGACAGCGCGTGGGCAACTCATCTTGCATCATTGGCGGACAGCCCGGATCTCCGTGCGCGTCTTGCTGGCAACGGTCGCGAGCTAATTCGGACGCGCTACGACTGGCAGGTCCTGGGCCAGGCACTCTATCAGGTTTATGTCTCCTGGCTCAACTCAACGCAGGCATGAAGACTCTTAAACTTCTTGCGGTCATAGAGGCAACCAGCATCACAGGCCCGGCGAAGAATCTACTAAGATTCGCTCAAGATGTACGTTCTCCCAAATGGGGCGCAACTGTGGAAGTCTCCGCTCTTACCTTTGCGAGGGATAAGAAGAAAAGTGTCTTCATGGAAGCGGCATCGGAGGCAGGAATGCCCGTGTACAGTATCCAAGAGTCTGGGGCTTTTGATCGCACAGTGGTTCGCCGGCTGTCGAGCGTCGCTCGAGAACTACGGCCAGACCTGATTCAAACGCATGCGGTCAAGTCTCACTTTCTCGCTCAAATGGCGGACCTCGGGCGTCTTGCACCCTGCATTGCTTTTCATCATGGTTATACGTGGCCCGACCTCAAGGCTCGCTTGTACAATCAACTGGACCGCTGGTCTCTCCGTAGAGCCAATCGCGTTCTAACCGTCAGTCTGCCTTTTAGAGATGAAGTAATCGGGATGGGCGTCAAACCAGATAAGATCGACGTGGTCCATAACGCAATCGATGCAAACTGGGGACAGCGATATGCAGGCCAGGCTGAACGCGCAGCACTGCGAGCTGAGCTTCAGATCTCTACGACAACACGCGTTTTGCTGATCGTCGGTCGCTTATCTAAGGAGAAGGATCATCTCACTCTTCTGCAGGCTATCGCGGACCTACAGAAGAGGAGCACTCACTCGATCCATCTACTGATTGTGGGGGAAGGTCCCGAGCGCCGCGTCATTGAAGCGAAAATTCAGGAACTTAGCTTGCGTGGAGCCGTTACTTTAGTCGGCCAGGTACGATCTGCCGAACCCTACTATGCCATCGCGGACGTGTGCATCCTTTCCTCTCTTAGCGAAGGCTCGCCGAATGCACTTCTGGAAGGCATGGCCACTAAAGTACCTATCGTGGCGACGCGAGTTGGTGGAATACCCGAGATCGTCTGCGATCGGGAGAGCGCACTTCTGATCGAACCTCGCGACACGCCCGCAATGGCGAACGCCATTGCTGAGATTTTGGATCAACAGGAACTCAGACAGAAACTGACGGAGAACGCGCATCGAATTGTTTTAGAGCGTTATACGCCTGACTACCGGACGGAGAGACTGATAGACATTTACCGCAGCTTGGCCTCAGATAAATTCCTTTTGGCCAATTAGCCGTTCGCAATGCTTCTGAACAATTCTTCGTACTGGGTTGTAACAGTACCGATCGAGTAGCGCTCCAGCACTTTGGCTCTGGCTATCTTTCCCATGCGCTGCCGTTCGGAACGATCATTTATAAGCTGGAGGAAACCGCTGGCCAGATCGCTACTATCTCGCAGCCTTGTAAGCAGGCCTTCTCTTCCCGATTCGATCAATTGAACGTTCGCTGGTATATCGCTTACTACCGAAGGTAATCCCGCAGACATGGCCTCAACCAGCGAGCAGGAGAATCCTTCGAGCGACGAAACCAGAGTGAACAAATCCGCTGCACGCAGCCAGAGTGGAATGGCGCTATGAGGTTGCATGCCAGCGAAGGTCACGTAAGATTCTAATCCCAAGACCCTCACCAGATCCTCAACACGCTCCCGTTCGGGGCCGTTCCCGATTAATACGAGCCGAGTCGCCTGGCCGCCCTGGACAACTACGTGGAACGCCTTGATGAGTACAGAAAGTTCTTTCTCCGGCGCCAGTCTGCCCACAAAGAGCACGACTACCTCATCTTCCCTAAGCTTGAAACCTGCCCTGAGACTCCTTCGTTCGTTCTCTCCCACCGGCTTGAACCTGTCCGTATCAACGGGATTTGGCATCCACGCAAGCAGCCCTGAGGGAAGACCCACACTCTCGGCCTCTACTTGCATAGCGTCATTCAAGATCAAAATCTTTGCTGACCATCTGCGCAGCATCCAAATCTCCATCTTGCCTATCCACTTTCTGGAAAGCGGCGCGATCGTGTTTGGGCCGGAAAATTTCATCACGATCGGAATGCGAAGCAACCTAGCTACAGGCAGGCCAAGTAGCAGCTGAAATCCGGTCATCAGGAAGTACACACAGCAATACTTTCGTGGGTTGAGCAGCAGCTGTAGCGCTGTTTTGAAACCGAAGGCGTATCCGCGCAAACGGGGCGATAGCTTTCCTCCCGCCAGCAACACTCGCGTTCCGAATGGGTCACGAAACTCCCTTCCATCCGGCATGGGATCTCCACCCATGGTCAAAACTTCTACAAGACAGCCCCGCTCGGACAAAGCTGCGGAGATCTGTTGCGCCTCGATCTCCGATCCGCCTACCACTGGAGGATAGGAGGGCGTGACCAGCAAAATCGATCCCACGGCGTGCACTCTAAACCCGGACCCGCCTGGTAAGCGGACCGGCTCTCTTCGGGATACTAATCGGCGGTTTCAGAGTTAATCCAAGTGAAACTGTACACTGGCCAGCGATGTTATGCTGAAGGGAATCTGTTGCTGAGAACTTCATGGATGTAAGCCGACAAGAATAGGGTGGGCGTAATTTAGCCGTATTTTCTTCTCGACTAAGAATGTCTTTTGCTTCGCCCAAAGTCAGTGTAATCGTTCCTGCTTACAATGTCACTGCATACATTCCTGACGCGTTAGACTCGCTGCGCGCCCAAACATTCAGAGATTTCGAAACGATCGTCGTCAATGACGGTTCTCCCGATACGGCAAATCTGGAAAAGGCGCTGGAGCCTTACCGGGATGAAATCGTATACATCAAGAAGGAGAATGGCGGAGTTTCCAGCGCCCGAAACGTGGCCCTCGAGGCATCTAAAGGTGAGCTGATTGCACTGCTTGATCCTGACGACATCTGGTATCCGGAGTACCTGGAAGTTCAGACAAATATTCTCGATGCTAAGCCTGACGTAGATCTTGTGTATCCCGACGCTGTCTTTTTCGGAGACACGCCGTGGGAGGGTAGAACGATCATGCAGATGTTCCCCAGCAAGGGCGAGATCACCTTCCCCAAGCTTGCAGCGCTCGAGTGCCGAGTTTTCGTCGGCGTTACCGTGCGGCGTAAGGTGCTCTTTGAGGCTGGCCTGTTCGACACAAGTTTGCCATCCGCAGAGGATTTCGACCTCTGGCTACGGCTGGCCAGAAAAGGTAAGAATCTTGTTTACCATACGCGGCCGCTAGTCCGTTATCGCAGTCGTCAGGATAGCTTGAGTCATGATTCCATAGCACTGGCTCGATCTGTGCTGACTGTTTATAACAAATTCCTGAGCCAGGGTGACCTAACGCCCGTTGAGAAAGACCTGCTGGAGGACCTTAAACGCAAACAGCAGGCAGACCTGAACTTCTACGTTGGTAAAAGGGCACTCTATGCCGGCAAGAACAGCGAAGCCGCCGAAAATCTGAAACGCGCGAATCGAGTACTCAGGCGGAAGAAACTCAGCGTGCTTCTGTTTGCAATCCGGTTCACACCCAGGCTCCTTCAGCAATACATTCACCGAAAACATCCCAGCGAATTCTCGTTCATGAATTAAATTTGCTCGACGAATACTAGCCAGGCGGAAACGCATGCGAGTATCGCGTCTCGCTTTACGAGAAAAATATCTGATTCGGATCACTATCGTAAACACGGTAACTGGTCTGTCGATCTAAATCTCGATAAATGCGTGCTCATTATTGGCTAGCATTGAACCAGTACCCAGGCCAGAGGAGCGAAACGTGAGCTTGAGTTTAGTTCTGAATCAGGTTAAGCAGTCTTCCACAGGGGGAGCACTGGTCAAACTATTTCCTGCTTCTGCCAAAGCGCGGATACGACGGATGTTTGATCGGTTGACTCGCCCGTCAAAGATGACTTCTATTCTGGCGCAGGCCTCGCAGACGAACGACATATTGGCAAGAATGCTGTACGAACAGGCTTTCTCAACGCCACGGTTTCAGGACACTAAGCGACTGCTTACGCACGGCTTCAAAGTTTATTCTCAGCATGACGAAGACGGAATCATCGAAGAAATATTCAACCGGATCGGAACCACAGACCAGCACTTTGTCGAGTTTGGAGTCGGCGACGGGATCGAAAACTGCACGACATACTGTCTTCTGAAAGGCTGGACTGGCGCCTGGATCGACGGGAGTGCCGAATGTTTTCAGAGCATACAAAGGAATCTTCGTCAATTTTTAGATTCTAAGCAGCTGAAAGCATTGTATAGTTTCATAACGTCAGAGAACATTGAATCCCTCTTTCGCGAGTTGAGCGTTCCACAACAGTTCGATCTTCTCAGCATTGACATCGATCGCAATGACTTGTGGGTATGGAAGGCGATCGTTTCTTACAGCCCACGAGTTGTCGCAATTGAATATAACGCCAGTTTCAAGCAGACTGTCAGCTGTACCATTCCGTATAATGCGAGCGCCATTTGGGACGGAAGTAATTTCTCAGGTGCGAGTCTGAAGGCTCTGGAGATAGTGGGCCGCCAGAAGGGTTACCACTTAGTTGGGTGCAACTACACAGGAGTAACCGCTTTCTTTGTTCGCGAAGACTGCTTGGGTGATCATTTTGCGGCGCCTTTTACTTCGGAAAACCACTACGAACCGCCGCGGTTCTTTGCCCGCATGCCCAACGGCCACCGGGCTAACTTCGGGCCAATCGTTCCGATCCGGTAATCGAAGCTGGGCATGGCCGTTCCGCCCTGTTCGACGGAACGGCCCACGCCTCAATGGGTAAGACACTGGGTACAAGGCGAGATCAAGCGATAAGCCAGGTAGTTGTCGCCCGCTCCTGCATATCCGGATCCGATACCGAAATCGCGGCCCCAATGATGACCGATCGGTCCACCTAACCCGCCACACGGCGGAGCGCTGGAATTGCAGGCAGGAAGAGCGCTGATGTAGCCGTATTGGCCGGTCGTGTTCCCGTTTGCTCCGGGGCCGGCCGGTGGTCCCGATGTTCCCGGTCCGCCCGCTGATCCCCCGTATGACCCCGAGAACCAGTCATCACCCCAAATCTTAAATTGAAGATTACCAGTGACACTGTAGTACCAGCCGTAGATAGCTGGCATTACCGTAGCGTCGTCCAGACTGCCGCCGAAGCACACGGAAGATTTCGAAGGCTGGCAGTTCGTCGTAGTATCGACAGGCGAAACCTGGAACGAGCTATTTGCAAAACTGCTTCCCAGCGTCTCTGCAATCTGCAAACTGTTATCACCCTGGCAAGAGGCGACTCTGTGCAGTTCGTAAATGGAACCAATGGCGATATAGTCATTCCCGTTACAAGCAAATTGTTGCGTGAAGCTTGTACCATTTCCCGTTACAGTCGACTGCCCCGCTGTTCCACTTACCGAACCACCTCCGTTCGTCGGGTTCTCTCCCGTGGCGGTATAACCGACCATATAAAAGATCCCGTTTACACCGGTACCGCCCCCGTTTGCGGCTGGAATTGTGCGGTTTCCTGAGGACCCGTATTCATAAACGAAGGCGAGCAGATTGCCCGTCATACTTAGAGCCTGGCTGGCAACAGCCGGATTGTTACAAGCTGTGCTGTCCTGCAAGACTTTGTAAGCATCTTTAAAACCTGTCGCTGTGATACTCAGTTGCCAAGGCTCAACTCCCTGACCAACTGCCGGTATGCTTTGGTTGATGGCGTATTGGTTTGTCCAGAAACCTCCATTGGGCAGCTGCTGAGGAGCCCAGAAGTATTGGACGGCATTCGCTGTGGAAGAGCAGTACCCTGCCCGATAGGAGGCATCCGGATCCAGCTTTGCTGCCAACGCAACATAAGAAGTGGCGTATCCGACTTCCCGCGGATCGAAGTCTCCGGGCGGCGGAGTGGTCGTGCCGAATCCAGCAATCCTCTGCCTGATACCGTTCCAATATGCCGGCTTCCCATCCAGAGCGCGCACCATTAGCCCTGGAATTCCCAGAAGTCGCGGAGTCATGACATTTGAGTAGCCATGGTCGAGAGTGTACAGATACCAGGCGTCAGCTAATTGCCGGGCATAGTTCAAAAACGCAGCGATTCCGGTTCTGTAGTAAAGCCGATAATAGGCAATGACGTTGTCGTAATAGTTCCAGTTATAAGACCCACCCTGGCCATTCACCGCCAAGGCGAAGGGAGTGTAGAACTCGTTCACGTCGATCACAGAATACTGAAGGCCCGAGTACGGCGCAGGCGGATAGTACTTGTACCCTCCGTAAAGCGCAGCATGCGTGTCGTCAAATACGTTCTGGATTTGCTGGATGCTCCACCCTGTTCCTGCTCCGCCATCAGCGTTCCATTTAATAGCGATAGTCGCGCCTTGGCAACTGGGCGCGTTCGGCGCAAGATTACCGGGCATGCCGGCGCAGTCAGTGGTGAAGTGAGTACCATCTCCCGTAATCGTCACACCGGGGCCGGGCATTCCACCACCTACAGTAATTGTTCCCGGATTGGAAGTTCCACCTGATCGGGGCATCGAAAATTGACTTTGTATCTGGAGAGCGTTGGCCGCTTCTGCAACGTCGTACCAAGGCCAGGGGTCGCACTTACTGGAACCCCATGGAGTAAGAGGTCCAATCGCGTAACTGATCGCTGCCGGCACACCCGAGACGAGGCAGGAATTTGAAGCAGCAGCTACAGTCACAACTCCTATGGCCAAAGTTGCGGACGTTTGATTGCCCTCGAGATCGGTAACTGTCAACTGAAAATCATACTCTCCGAATTGTGAAAGGCCGGTCGCTGTGGTGCGCCCCGCTGTCGTACTTGCGATCGAGGCGCTCGATGGACCGCTGGTTTGTTTCCACAAGTAAGTCAACCTGTCATTTAAATTTGGCGAGTAGGACACAGACGCCAGGCTTGACTTAGTGCTGGCAATGACCGTGCAGAAATTCATGGAATAAGCGGTACTGACGAAGCAGTTAGTTGCCGGACTGAACGATACGATGGGTGCGTAAACGGGGGTATTCACGTAGCTGGGCCCCCCATTGGGCGACAACGTCTGGTGATTGGAAGTATTGTCAGCGAGATTCCCGTCAAGCTCCCAGTCTGCAAGGTTGCCCGAAGCGTTGGGAGACGGTGCAGTCCCGAGAGGGTCGATACTGGAAAACAATCTCACATAATCAACAACGATCGCTGCTCCGGACTGCTGGGCCGCTCCAATTCCAAAATACCGGCCGGCAAAATATGGTTGCGGAACGGTGCTGAAAGCAGACCCAAGATTATTCGTGCCTACCTGATAAGCTCCGGTATCGGTCCTCCAAATTTCTATTGTGATGCTTTGTGTGGAGGGGTCCCGTCGACTCTTCAGGACAATGTCCGTCGCCCCCGCGGGAAACATTGCTCCAACAATCTGACCGCCACCATCTCTCCAGGACCGGTAGTAGATGTTATGGCAATCGGTAAAAATCTGAAAATCATCGTTATAGAAAATGTTCCCGCCAGAGGTACAGTTATGAACTCGGGCTACAGATTGCCAGGCAGTCAGGTTGGTGAACGTAGCCGTTGATGCCAGGTTCGTCGAGACCCCGCTGTTCGAAGACGCGACTAGTCCCTGAGCTGGGGTGGCAGTTAAGGCCCGTGATAAAAGCAGCAATAAAGATAGAAAGTATTTCATAGTGCAGGAGCTGAAGTTTCTTCCGGGTACGGTTGAGATCGACCGACACTTACCCATAGAACAACCCCGTCGGGGCCGTTCTCAACCTTTATCGACGGGATGACCGCAAAAGTTTAAGATCTCCGTAGAACCGTGCAGCCGCATTCGCATACAGAAGCTATGAAGAATGGGAGGCAAGTAGATTCGAATAGAGACTCCAAACCTGCTGAGAAAATCGTTCAGGGCCGAACTTCTCGTGCACAGTGATCAAGGCATTCTCGACAAATTTTCTCGTGAGAACTTCGTCCTGAGCCAAATTGATCATCTTCATCCCTAGCTCACTGGCGCACTTAGGCGAACTCAAGAATCCATTCTCACCGTCCTGTACTGCCTCCCGGATGCCTCCTACGTCTGTACAGACCACCGGCTTGCGGTACGCCATCGCTTCGAGCACTACCGTGGGCAGCCCCTCCCAGTTCGTCGATAACACGAAGCAATCGATTGCGCCATAGAACCTACTCATTTCACTTTGGAAGCCCGCAAAAACAAGTCGATCGCGAGCTGCCGACTTTTCGAGCAGAGGCTGAAGCGCCTGAAAATGATCGCGATGCGAAGCCTCGAGCGTGTAATCGCCAGCGATTAGGATGTACGCTTCTGGCATCTTGGTGATCACCTCTTCCGCTGCTTTGATGAGGGTCTCGAAATCCTTTTGAGGAGAGACTCGGGCCGCCATCCCAAACACATAAGCGTCCCTGGGCACGCCAAAGCTCATTCGCGCTCTATCCCGGTCAACCCCGGGCCGGAAATTGATGCCCGGAACGTCGTATAAGACGCTGGACAGCCTCCGAGCTCGCGCCATACCAAAAATGTCTCGAGTGTTGCTCGATACAAACACGAATCTCTGCACGGGAAGCAGAAAACCCTTGTCTCGACGGGCAATCTCCGGATAATGATTGCGAACGTGGCTTATTACCTTCACCTTCGCCAGGCGGCCCGCCAGGCAGGTGAAGTGAGCAGCGGGGATGTCTGCGCAGTGCAGTAGGTCGATTTGTTGCGTCCGAATAAGGCGGGCAATTCTCCTCGCATTTCTCAAAAATCGGCCCGGTTTCGTGTAGCTAGGTTGAATTTGCTCGTATTCAAAAACAGGAAACGATTCATCTTCAAAAAGGCTTCTCACCTTGTGCGCCCCTTCCGGGACGTACATGATGTTGGTGAAACCCAGCCGTCGCGACTCTTCGGCCAAGCGAAGCGTCTGCAGCTCTGTCCCACCAATCGACGCCCATGGCAAGACATGTGCAATTGTTTTCTGGTCGTTTCTTCGCAGCGGAATCCTACTCTCGAAGCTAGATCCCGTACTATTCACTTCGTCCAACAAAGGGCATTTTGCGTGAAGAGGTTACGCTGTAAGAGTGCCGGGCGAAAGATCGTTCGTCATTGACAGTGCACTCGGGATGCTTATTTTGACCAACTTTGACGGCTTCCCAGTTTGCTGGCAAACCAAGTCTGGCGCGACAGGGGAAGCACGGGTGGTGAAATCGGTGCAGGAGATGATCTCGGGCGCTGCCCATCAGGAAGCCATCGCTCTGATCAACTGCAACCCGCAATTGACTTACCAGACAACTGCGCAAGCTCTGCTCCGTTTTCGGCGTCATTTTCCCATTGTCGCTGTTGATTTGGTCCTTCGTCCTCCCCAGTCGTTTCGCAGCCGGTTATTTCAGCCTCTTCGGCGTTTTCTGCTAAATCGGGTTGACCATTTCATTCACTATTTCAAAGATCTCGCGGGTTATGAGGCAGTCTTTGGAATCACTGCTCAGCGCAGTTCGTTTGTTCCTTTTAAAGCGAATCTGTTCGGCATAGAGCGTGAAGCGAACTCCATGGACGGAACCTACGTCCTCTGTATCGGCCGAACGCTGCGCGACTTTGATACTTTTTTCTCCGCCATGGAGATGCTCCCCTATCCCGGCGCAATCTCTCAGCCCGACTTTCAAGCTATGCGCGAGCACGGAGCTCGCTTTACGCGAACTCTTGATACGCTGCCCCAGAACGTGCGCGTCCTGGCAGATGATGGAAGCAGAGAAGCGATGGCGCGCGTTCTGAACCAGGCCAAGATCGTTGTTTTGCCCATCTTGAAGGAGAGTATGGCAGCAAGCGGGAGCAGCACTTGTCTCAATGCCATGCTGTTCAGCAAGTGCGTGATCGGTACGGAAGGTCCGGGATTTTCCGATGTCTTCGAGAACGGAGAAGTCGTCTGCGTCCCATCTGAAAATCCCGCGGCGCTGGCCAGCGCAGTTAAAGAATACTGGCAAAATAACGATAAGAGAGAAAAGGTGGCTTTAGCGGGACACCGGTACGCTTTGGAGGCGGGCGGCGATCGGGACCTCTTTCAGCGCATAATCGAGTCGGTTGTCTCCTGGTACCAGACCGAATACCGAGCAAGATGAGGAAAATGCAATTGAGTTGTCCCGGAAAACGTAAATGTGCGGCATAGCTGGAATAGCCGGTTTTGAGGAAGGGCGAGAGCCGAACAAAGAGATTTCAGCGATGCTGTTGGCAATTGCTCGCCGGGGCCCTGACGATGAAGGCCGTCACAGTTGGTCCACCGCATCGTTTGCTCACCGGCGTCTCGCGATCATCGATTTAAGCCAGGCTGGCCATCAGCCCATGTTGTCCGACGATGCGGAAGTCGGGCTGGTCTTCAATGGCTGCGTTTACAACTTTCTAGATCTACGGCGCGAGTTGGAGAGCCGCGGCCAGGTTTTTCATTCCCACTGCGACACTGAAGTCATTCTTCGGGGATATCTCGTCTGGGGTGCCTGCGAAATGGTCAAGCGTCTGAGAGGAATGTTTGCTTTTGCCATATGGGACAACCGCTCTCGCCGCTTAATAATGGCGCGCGACCGGCTCGGCATTAAACCGCTCTGTTACGCCATCAAGGGTTCCCAATTAGCCTTCGCCTCCACCCCGGCTGCTTTGCACGCCGCCGGTTTCGGAAGCGGGATTGACCCTGAAGCTGTGCTGGAGTTTCTTGAGTTCGGCTTTGTCACACAGGAGCGCTGCATCTACGAAGGGGTCAATAAAGTTGCTCCCGCGACTCTGATCGAATGGCAGGGCGAGAAGCTTAAGACAACTACCTATTGGCAGGAACAACAACCCGTCTCCGGCAGTAAAACTTCCACTTTCGAGGAAGCAGTGTCGCAAGCGGAATCTGAACTCCTCGAAGCCGTTAGTGTCCGTCTCTGTTCGGATGTTCCCGTCAGCGCACTGCTAAGCGGCGGTGTGGACTCGTCGCTTGTTTGCTGGGCGCTGTCAAAGTTGGGAGCTAACTTTCGTTCTTACACGGTCAGCCTTCCGGGAGAGCCAGAGGACGAGGCCGTACAAGCTGGCGTGACGGCCGCGAAGCTGGGCATTCCCCACGAGAAGATCCTCATTCCCGAAATGGATGAGGACACCATCCAAACAGCAGTCTCTGCTTTCAGCGAGCCTTTTGCTGCCTACTCGATGCTCGCTATGCTCCAGCTATCGCAAGCGATCAAACCATTTGCAACGGTGATGCTCACCGGCGATGGAGGCGACGAAGCTTTTCTGGGCTATCCAGTTCATAAACACTCGTTCATGGCCGAGAAGCTTGCCCGGCGTATGCCCACATCCTCTCCAGCATTGTGGAAAGTCATGCGCCCTGCCATCGCTCGTATCGAGCCTTTCCGCCGGCCCAGGCATTTTATCGACTTTGCCACCGGAGGGCTTGGGGCCATGACTCAGATCCATGATGGTCTGCCGTTTTACTCGTCGCACGGACTGCTCGGACCTCAATTGGCGGAGGGCCGCATCGGTCAGCGAGCGATTCCGCCATCCATGGAATCAGCCCGGCGCTTATTGGCGGACTTGCTCGAATACAACAGGAAGACCGAGTTCGTCGGTGAGTTCCTCACCAAGGTCGACAGCGCCACTATGTACTACGCCATTGAAGCGCGGTCCCCATTTCTTGATCAGAAGCTCTGGGAGTTCGCCAGTTCACTGCAGTTTTCAGTTCGTCTTCAAGGTGGCCGCCTGAAGAGTGTGCTCAGGGAATTACTCGAAAGGCGCGTCGGTCCCGAAATCGCGTCCAGGCCCAAACAGGGTTTCAACATTCCAGTGGCAAAGTGGCTAGTCACGCGATGGAAAAGCAAACTTCAGCATCTTGCCAACGGGAGCCGCGTCGTTGAGCAAGGTTGGATCAGAAAAGAAGCGCTGGTTCCGCTGATCGATGCCGCAATACACAAGGGAAAAGCGAATATTCACCTGTGGAGGCTGGTTGTTCTGAATGAGTGGTTGAATAAGCAAGCCGCTTAGCTTGCCCGCAACATCCTTGGACCGGTCGAGACAACTGGAGTCACTACAATCGACGCGTTGAGCACGCAGCGCTGCAGAGCGATGGCGAGGCCGGTTAGAGCAACCAGATACACCTTGTACCCGAAGTTCAAGAAAAAGATACTGACGCAGAAAGCAATCATCCCGGTCGTGAGAAGAAAAGCAGCGGACGTCAGATCACTCAGTCGGGGATTCGTTCGCGCCTGCTTATAAACTTTGAAGAAGGCCAGGAGCGTTCCTATGGTGGCGTACAGCATGAAGCATAGCGCCGGAATCCCATTCTCACTCGAGATCTCAGTGAAGCTGTTATGAGTTTCCTGCCAGTTGTTGTGAGGATGACCCTCAGCAATGGCCAGATTGCCTTCGTAGCTGCCAAATTGGCCAGCGCCAACTCCAAAGATCGGATTGTGCAGCGTCGCCGAAATACTGTTCTTTAAAAGATTTTGTCGCGCTTCATACGAGGCCACAGCTTCCTCGTGATTAGCGCTCGTACTGGAAAACGTAAATAGCCGGTCGAAGTCGCCTCGGGGCAGCAACGTCAAGAGAACGGCGGCGAGAATCGGCACCACGGCAACAAAGGTTAGCTTCACCTTGGAGCTGCCCGTTACCACGGTAAATAGTAGGCCAGCGGCAAGACCAATGAACGCCCCCCGGGAACCTGTTCTCAACATGACATAAAGACAGATGGGTATCGAGCCCAGGAAGACAAGCTTAAACAGCAACTGTGTCTTCTGGGAAAGCCCGGCAAAGAGCATGAACGGCACCACGAATATGATGTGGGCTGCGATGTCGTTTGGATTGCCCACGCTCCCGGTGAAGTCGACCGCGAGTCTACCTCCCACATCGTAGTTCCGGAGGGAACTCAACAGCACCACAACCACGCCCGCCCATCCGAAGGCCATCAGCAACTTGCGCAGCCGCGCCCAGGTCCCAAATAGCCCCCCGATCAGAGGTATACAAAGAAAATTGTCTTTGATAAAGGGGAAAACAATCCCATATGACCCACCAGGCCATAAACTGAACGGGATGCCAATCAACAGGAGCGCGGAAAAGATCAGCCAGCTTCGATATAGCTTCGAACCGGTGACCGCCCGCCAGGTTTCCGCTTTTAGCAAGGCCAGATAGGCCACCGCTCCGACAATCACGATCAAGTAAAGATGGGCCCCGAACTTTACCGTCAGGAACTCATGAAAGAAGCTGATTCGAAGAAAGAAGAATAAGATTGCGAACTTGAGCGAGACCCCACCGAAGTCGTTAGTCTCCAGTAGCTCGGGACGAACGGCCGAAGTTGGAGCCTCGGGAACAGCCGGTGCCTTACGAAGAAAATTAGCTCGAGGGGTAAATCGTCCGTGGCGGGGTTGCCGCAGCGGCGGAAGAGTGCTGCCAGGCGACTCAGGCAGCTCAAAGCCAAGCGCTCGTTTGGCATCCCATGTACGTGCGGGACCCGGGCCGCTTCTGTCGCGTCCGACCTCGGCTGAGCCTGCGGTTTGTGGCTCTCTGCCGCGCTCAGAATGTGATGGCATGCAAGAAACTTCGGACCGGCTATCTACTATTTTAGTTCAGAGATGACTACTTTAGGTG